>JAIOPR010000251.1 GCA_021413805.1 Planctomycetota bacterium | reverse complement strand
CGCAGAAGGACTTCCCCGAGGTCGCCGCGCTCATCATCGCCATCCCGAAAGACGGCCGCCCTGTTGACATGCTCACCCTCGCCGGCTGCGTCGGCGCCCCCACCGCCATGAACGCCGACGGCGTCGCCTGCTCCGTCGATTCCCTTCCCGCCCCCGACGACACCTCCCTCGAAGGCACCCCCGTCTGGCTCTCCGTCCGCGCCGCCCTCCACTTCAACCGCACCGCGCCGGAGGTGGCCGAAGCGCTCGAACTGTCCGAGGGGACCGCGGGGTACCTCGTCACCGTGCAGGACACCGAGGAAATCATCCGCCTCGAACTCTCCGCGACCCACTCCGAGCGCAATCCCGCCGAGCCCCGCGCCGCACCCAAGAAAGACCGGAAACGCCGCGCCGCCGTCGAGGCCTTCATTAAGGACCACGCGGCGCCGAGCGCCGATGACCTGCGCGAGTTGTTCGGCGAAAAGGACGGCGGCGTCCTCGCCCCCTCCACCCGCAGCAGCGTCGTGATGGACCTGGGGCAGAAGCGCTGGTGGGTGGCCGTCGGCCCGGGCGGGAAAATCACGAAGGACGATTACGTCGAGGTCCCGCTGAAGGGCGTGCTCGGGAAGTAGCTATCTCAGCTCGCTCTTCTTGAAGACCGCCTTCAGCGTCACGCCCATCTTCTGAAGCGCTTCAGCGCCGCCTTCCTCGCGATCGACAAGCGCGACGGCGAGCAGGATTTCCGCGCCGACCTCTTCGCGGAGGCGTTCGATCGCCTGCACGGTGGAGCCTCCCGTCGTCACGACGTCGTCCACGACGACGACCTTCGCCCCGCGCTGCAGCTCCGGCCCTTCGATGGAGCGCTTCGCCCCATGCGCCTTGGCTTCCTTGCGGACGATGAACGCGTTGATGGGGGCGCCTTCGCGGGCGCTTTCGATGGCGACGCCGGCGGCGATGGGGTCGGCGCCGAGGGTGAGGCCGCCGACGGCCTGGGGCTTGAGCGGGCGGATGATGTCGAGCATGGCTTTCGAGGTGAGCAGCAGGCCTCGGGCGTGAAGCGTCACGAGCCGGCAGTCGATGTAGAAGTCCGATTTTTTGCCGGAGGACAGGGTGAAGTCGCCGAATTTGACGACGGATTTCACGATGGCCAGGAGTTCCGCGCGGTCGGTCATGGGATTTCTCGAATGAGGGCCCGGCTTAAAAGAATCTACCCCTGCCGAATTTCCACGCAGCGATGGCAACGACCGCCAGGATGACCAGGATGACGAGTTTCTTCGCCATTCCGCCCCCGCCGCCTCCCCCTCCCCCGCCACCCGCCGGCGCCCCGGCCGGCTTCCCTGCGTTGAATTGCGGCGGCGGCGCGTCGCCCGGGATCTCCTGCGTCAGCTTGCACCCCTGGCACTGCGCCGTCTTCCCGGGACGCGTGTAGTCGGCCGTGATGTCGCGGCCGCAGCCCTTGCACGGAAACGTGACTCGCATCGATCGATTCTCCCGCTGGACTGCAAACATTGGAGCAGCGGGGAGAGGGGCGTGTCAAATGAAGCGCGTCATTCGACGGCAGATTCGCCCATCTTGTTCCTGATGAACCACTCGACCTTTCCGTCGTCGGTGCCGAATTCCTGCGCCAGCATGCCGACGAGCAGCTTGTGACGCTGAGCGCGGTCGAAACTGGATGCACGGACCGCTGCCGCGTACTGGCTGTTGGCGATGCCCCGGTCAAGGAAACGCAGAAAGGGCGCGGGATGGTAATTCGGGGAGGTTTCGAACTCCGATTTCATGCCGCTTCCAGCCCACGCCAACGGGAGCCGGCCGGCTGGATCGCACACCAGGGCGTTGACGAATCCAAGGCTGGAAAACGGCCAGGCGTCGTAACCCCAATGCCAGGGGGCGAGCGCTGGGGCATCGGCAGGCCAGCCGTCGTCCGTGATGTTGACCGTGACAGGGACGAAATCGGCGTTGAGCCTGGCGATCACACCGTCGTCCGAGAGCACACGGCTCCGGAGCAGGCGTCCACCCAGTCAGCAGTGCTCGGCGTGCTTGACGCCTTTCTCGTTCACGACGAGGACAACGAACAGCGGCTTGTCTTCCCGGATCGCGCGCAACCGTGCCTCTTCGAAGGTCGGGGCCCAGTTGATCTGTTGCCAGAGCAACTGAGATTCATTGGCCAGACTCTCGTCGACAACCCGCTGCTCCGCGGGCGTGAGCCCGGCGCAGCCGGCGAGGGTGGTAAGGAGAAGCACAGCGAGCCCGTATTTCATCTTCCAATCCTAACCTTTTCATTGCCGCCCGCGGAAACGCAAGCCTGTCTGTCCGGCGGCCTATAAAAACGGACAACCCGTCGAGCGCAGGGGGTTGACACTCGACAGGTTGCCGCTCCAGGTTGGGCACACGCCCTGGGCCGGGCCACACGCCCGGCCCCTGTAAGTTTTTATTTTTGGGATGCTCTGCTTTCGTTTTGCGTTCGGGTGATTCGGAGGTCACTGGCGGTTGCTTTCGTTGTTCGGGAAGACCTATCGCAAGGCGAGTGCCAGACCTTGAAATCCATAACATGCTATTCAGTATGGACTTGCGGTTTCCTTGGATTTGGCTGCGTTGTCCACATTCCGGGACGCACGAGGACACTTCTACCCTCCCCGCCTGCCGAAGCGGCCTTTGCCGGCCCTCTTCTCCTCAAGCCCGGGCGCTTCGCCAGACGACATACAACGCGGAAGTCTCCATCCCACCTCGAGGAGAGGCCCCATGGGCAAGAAAGACGGTCTGACGATTTTCGAGCTGTTCCGCTCGCCCGACAAGTCGGCGACGGCTGAGGCGACGCCTCCGCCGATGCCGGCGGTACAGAAGTCGGCGACGCAGGTCATGCGTGCGGCCCCGGCGCCCGTCGCCCCGGCGGCGCCGCGCGAGTCTTCCATCGCGTCCTCGCCGAAAACCGGCCCCGGCGACACCCAGATTTCCATGAAACTGAACACCGCGCTGTTCGGCCTCATGATCGGCGCGGCCAGCCTGTTCGGGACCTTCGCGCTCGGCGTGCAGTACGAACGCCGCCATCACCCGGCCACCCCGGCGCCCGAGGAAAATCAAGTCGCGGCCGCCGACCCGCAACCGGCGCCGATTCCGATCGCCCGCGAACCCCGCCGCGAAACGCCTCCCGCCCCGGCGCAGCCCGCAGGCGGCGAGCCGCGCGTCGCCCAGCCCCCTCCGGTCGAAGCCAAAAAGGGCTACACCCTCCAGCTCATGGGCTACGGCTCCGACCAGGAATCGACCGCGCAGACGATGCTGCGGAAGGTCAAGGAAGGTGGGGGCGTCGAAGCGACTATCGTGCGCGACAAGACCAACGGGTTCATCGTCGTCGCCGGGTTCGTCGAGAAACAGACCGGCGCCGAATCGGAAGCGCTTCTCGCGAAATATCGCAACCTCGCGAATCGCTTGAACAAGCCGTTCAACCTGAACTGGATCGGCGCGACGAGGTAGTGAAGGAGCCCGCGATTCATTGGCGCCAGGGGTCATGGGGGGGGAAGCCGTGAAGACGTCAGCCGAGTGCTTTCCCTGCCTCTTGAACCGGATTCTCGAGACCGCGGCGCAGGTCACGCAGGATCCGTGGCTGCACAAGAAGGTCATGCTCGATGTGGCGGCGGCCGTGGTCAGCGGCGAGATCGACTTCGACCGGTCGCCCGCCGAGGTCACGAGCGAAGGCGTCCTCCGGGCCTGCGCGATCCTGAACGCGGACCCGTTCCTGGAGGGCCGCCGGAAAATGAACGCCGGCATGCTCGCGCACCTCCCGGCCCTGACCGCTTCGCTCCAGGCACTCCCCGACCCGCTCATCGCCGCCGGGCGGCTCGCGGCGGTGTGCAACGACCCCGGGCTGTTCGAACGCCCCATCGATCCCGCGGCGCTCGTCTCCGAGGCCGCTTCGAGAAAATTCGCCGTCGACAATTTCGAAGCGCTGAAGACGGCGCTGGGGCCGGCGAAACGGGTGATGTACGTGCTGGACAACGCGGGAGAAATCGTGGCGGACCGGATTTTCATCGACGCGATCGGGCCGCGGCGGGTGACGGCGGTGGTGAGCCGGAAGCCGCTGATGCGGGACGCGCTGGAATCGGACGCGGAGCAGGCCGGGCTGGCGTGCCGCGTGATCCACACGGGGTGCGACCTCGCCGGCGCGCCGCCGGCGGCGATATCGCTCGAGTTCCGCCGCGAGATGGACCGCGCGGACGTGATCATCGCGAAGGGGCAGTCGGCGTTCCAGACGATGGAAGAAGGGCCCTGGAAGGCGTTCTACCTGATGGTGGCGCGGTGCGCCTGCACGGCGAAGCACCTGCAGGTGCCGCAGGGTTCCACCGTGTGCCTGGCGAAGGACGCGGCGACGAACCGGGTGACGCGGCGAGTGGCGAAGGGCGCTTAAACCGGGCGGGCCGCCTTCAGGACATTCACGAATTTCCCGGCGCCACCCTCTTGCATTCTCCTCCCCGGCTGGTACACTCCCGCCCCTTCAAAATCCAGCCGGAGACGGAACACATGTCCATCCACAAAAGCCTTCGCAAGCTCGGGACTCTCAGTCGCCATCGCAACGTCATGACCCGCGCCGAACGGCTGCAGGTGATGATCGACGAGGGCAAGGCGTCGGACGCGACGTCCGTTTACGGGCTCCCGAAGCTGCGGAGCATCCAGGTCAAGGCCAAGGCGAAGGTCAAGGCCGAACCGGCTGCGGGCGCTGCGGCGGCCCCGGCGGCGGGCGCGGCGGCGGCACCGGCGGCGGGCGCGAAGCCGGCTGCGGGAGCCAAGGCGGCGGCCCCGGCGGCAGGAGCCAAGGCAGCGGCCCCGGCCAAGAAGTAGCGAGCGCATCGAACGAACGGCCCGCAGCGAACGCTGCGGGCTGTTTTTTTGCCCTCCCAGGCCGATCGGCGCGCGCTATTTAGCGCCCTCAGGTTTCCAGACCAGCTTCAGGATCTGGCCGCCCTGCACCACGGCCCCGTCCGTCGTCTTCAGGCTGTGGGCCTGCGCATTCAGGAGCCACGCGCCGCGCCCGAAATACGGCTCGGCGTCCACGATCCCGCTGAACTCCCAGCCGCCCCCGTGGTCCTCGTCTTTGTCCGCGACGTTCGCGCCCGGGCCGGCCTTCACCCAGTGCTCCTTCGCCGGGCCCCGCGCCATCTCCAGCACCCTCGTCAGCCGGGCGCTCTCGATTTCGTAGACCCACACCGAAGTGTCCCGCTTCAACCCCAGCGATTCCAGCGACGGCACCGGGTCCTCGCAGATCGCCAGCTCGCCGTGTGCGTTCACGTCCACGTTGTCCGGGCTCACGATCCCCTCGGTTCCGTCAAGCACGATCGTCAGCGTCCCCCCCGCCGCCGGGTCCGCGACATCGACGTCCAGCTTCCATACCCTTCCCATCGGCTCCGCCGTTCCCGGTCGCCCCGTCGTTGCGAAATACACGGTCCCCGGGTGTGACGGGTCGGGCGCGCCGTCCTCGATCCGGACGAAACGGAAAGCGCCGGCGGCGTCGGAAGCAGCCTCGAGCGCGGCATCGGCGAGCGAGGAGTCCATCGCCGCCCAGCGGCCCTTGAGGGCGCGGCCCTTTTCCTTGAAAAGCGCCGATGTGGACATCGAAGGGTCAACGGGGACGAACGTGAAGAGCTTGCCGCCGCGAAGGCCGTTCCGGGCGGGTGGGTCGCCTTCTTTCGATTTCTCGCCGACGTAGAGGTACAGCTCGGAGTGCATCCCGTCGCCGACGGCGGGAGAATCCTCGAGGCAGACGACGGCGGTTTTCGAGCCGGTGTTGGGAAGGACGATGAGGTCCTCCCACGGTGCGCGGCCGATGCCGGGGAGGGCGAAGAAAGCGCCGTTGGCGAGCGCGAACGCCTGTCCCCCGCGGCCGTCCGAGGTGTCGGCGCCTGAGGATTCCTCTCCGGCGAGGAACATCGGCGGGTCGAATCCTTCCCGCTCCCCCGCCATGAATCCCGAGCACAATTTGGCGATCCGCACCTGTCCCGCCGTGGCCTTCTGCGCGGGCTCGCCAAGCCAGACTTCCGTGATGACAGGCCGCCCCGCGATCGCCTTCCCATGATCGTCCAGCACGAGCTCGCTGATCCTCGCGCCCGAATACAGCGGCCCGGCGGCGGGCCCGACCCCTTTCGGGAACTCGTGGTTCACGAACAACACCGCCTTCCCGTCGCGCTTCAGCAATCCCATCCCGTCGGGCACGCCGGGAAACCGGTAACTTTCGCCGCCCGCGGGGCCGAGGGACTCGCCGCAAGTGACCACGATCGTGACGGAAGCGCGCGCATCGACGGGGCTCGCGTACGGCGGCGCCGAAGAATACGGGACTGCCGGCGGGTCACCGCAGGCGGCAAGGAACAGCGACAGCGCGAACGCGCAACACTTTGCGGGGGACTTCATGCCGGGCAATTCTCCGGCCCGCCCTTCCCGCTGTCACGAACGATCAGAGCGCGAGCGAAAATCCCGCGTGGCAGGCTGCGTCGGCCCGGCGACAGTTCATGCACGGCATTTCTTTGAAGGGCCGACTCCGCCCGCCGCGCAGGATTTTCGCTCGCCCTCGGGTCATTTTCATCGGGATGTGAGGCACCTGACGGTGGGCGGTGCTAGACGGGTAGCCCCCGATGACGAGGCGATGAGCGAAACGAATCTTTTCGGCGAGGCGACGACGCAGGTCGGGCTGGCGTCGCGGGCCGCAGGGCGAGTGTTTCTCACGCTCCCACACGACCCCGGCCTCTACTTCGCCGTCACCGCGAAATCCTGCTGCGCGAGCACGCGGCCCTTGTCGTCCTGGATCTCCAGCTTCGCCGCGCCCACATTCGACGCATCGATGTGCTTCGTCGTCCACGACCGGAACGAGTTCGTGCCGATCGACATCCACGACCCCGGGTAGGACTTCCCGTTGAGCGTCCACACCGGCCGCACCTTCTTCCCCGTCCCGCCCGATACGCGCAGCCAGCAGTAAACGCGATTCGCGTTCGCCGGCACCGACGCCGTCTCCCCGATCGGGTTCCGGTCCTTCACCCCCAGGCACACCGTCAGCTTTTCGACGACCGGCGCACCCTTGATCAGCGGAAGCGTTGGGACCTTCGGGGCGGACGGGAGCGCGCCGCTGGGGATCACGGCGGGGGGCGGATTCACAGGCGGCACGGGAATTGGTTTCATTCCCGGCCCTTCCGGCTTCTTCGCCGGCGCCGAAACCAGTTCCAGCGGGCTCTCCGCCTCGCGCACCGGTTCCTCCATGTGCGTCACCTGCCGGCCCGCGCTTCGCATCACGCGCTCGACCGCCGCGAAAAGACCGATACCCAGGCCACCCGCGATCAGGAGGCCGACGACAAGACGCTGATTCATGAGGCGCTCCGGAGTGGGGGGAGGCGCGCCCCGTGCACGGCGACGCCGCGAGACGGGAACGCCTGGGGGGAGCATTGAAGTACGTCGGCGCGATCGCGCCCGAACTTGAACGTAAACAGGAAAACCACCGCGGCGGCGGCTTCCCGCCCCGCCGCCGCGACGTTCCCCGTTCTATTCCGTGGAGTCCTTCGGGTCTTCGCCTTCGCACATCCCGCACGACATCACGTCCTCGTCCTCGAGCGAGACGAGCTGCTCTTCCTTGAGCGGCAATCCGCCGGATCGGGCGAGAAGCGCGTTCGCGAGAGCGAGGAACTCGACCTCGGGAGACGCGGTGAACCGGGCGACAAGCCCGCCGGCGATCACCGAGAGGTGCTCGCGGAAAAAGTGGTGAAGAGCCTCCGCCGTGGTCCGGGCCGCCGCCGCGTCGCCGCGGGACAGCGCATAGCCTTCCTTGAGCGAAAGGAACGAGGCGAACGCGACCTCGGTGGCGACATGGTCCACCGGGTCCGCGGCCGGCGGCCGGAAGCCGAACGCCGCGTAGAATGAGCCGAGTTCCGCCATCACGCGGGCCGGGTCCTGCCGGCCGATGTACGCCGCTTCCCTCGGCGACACCGGGCCGCCGGGGCCGAAGAGCGAGCCGTGGTAACCGTCGTCGAGTGCCCGCAGCTGACCGGCAAGCGCCCGGAGCGCTTCGTCCGGCGCTTCGGCGCGCAGTTCATCGACCTGGCGCCGGTTTTCGACGCTGGGACTTGCGAGGAGGAGGCCGATCAGCCGGAGATCGGCGGCGCGGGCGACGGCGGCGCGGGCCTTGTCCGGGAGCACGGCGGATTCGGTGTTCATTTGGCGGCTCCCGTCGCCCCGACGACGAGCGGGATCCACGCGGTGCGCATCTTGCGCGCCCCGACGTCCTCGGCGGAACCGTTCCAGACGGCGAAGGCGACCTGCGTTTTCGAGCCGGGGAGGACGCCCGTGGGAAGCGGCCGGGAGATGATGACGACCCATCCCTGCGGATCGCGTTTCCCGCGGCCATCTGAAGTGCTTACAGGTGCGGGCGACAGCGAGCCGGGTCCTTCGGCCAGGAGATCCTGCACCGCCTTTTTCGGCACGACCGCGGCGATGTTCCCCAGGGACCGGGCCGGCGCGTAGAGCGCTTCCATCTGCGCCTTCGCCACCGGGTTTGCTTCGAGTGCCGGAGCCATGAACGGGTAGTGGTCGATCTGGGCGTTCGGGTAGAGCGTCTTGATGTCGTCGG
>JAIOPR010000250.1 GCA_021413805.1 Planctomycetota bacterium | reverse complement strand
CGCCGCAATCCCTGCCCTGTTCGTTTCTTTCCGCGGGCCCCAGCGGCCCTTCGCTTCCGGCGCCGCGGCTGTCCTCGTCAGCCTTTCCTTCGGATGCCTGGCGCACGCGCATGCCGACCGGATCCCGGAAGCGTGGCTGGCGCCGCTCTGCGCGCTGGCGCCGGCGGCGTTTGTCATCGCCGGGTCGTTCCGCATGAAGCACGACCAGGGCGCGCCGTGGGTTTCGATCGGGTCCGCCGGCGCGCTGGTCGCGGTCGCCCTCTCCCTCGACAACGGGTTCGCTTCCGTCGCCGCCGCGACTGCGATCGCCGCGATCCCCGCCATGCTCCTCGCGTTCTCCGGCCCGCAGCGCGAAGTCGCCTCGGCCGCCGGCGCCCTTCTCCTCAGCGTTTCCGCCGGCTGCCTCGCGCACGCGCTTCGCATCCCCGCCCCCTGGCTCGCCGCTTCGTGTGCGCTCGTCCCCGCCGCGTTCACGCTCATCGGGCGCGCGAGGCTCGGTGAACCGCAATCCTGGTCGTGGCTAGGGGCCGGCGCCGTCGGGCTCCTGGGCGCCGTCGCCCTCGGCACCGTCAACGGAAACTCGCTCGAATTCGCGTTCGTCGTCACCGTGGCCTCCGTCCCCGCGTTCGTGCTTTCGTGCTACGGGCCGAAGCGGGAAGAGTCGGCCGCGGCCTTCGGCGTGCTGGCGTGCGTCGCTTCGGCATTCTTCGCCTGGAACCTGCATCTGCCCGCGGCGTGGTTCCCGGTCGCCTGCGCCGCCGTCCCCGCGGCGCTCGTGGCCCTCGGCGCATGGGCGCATTTCCTGCCGCAAGGCCGTCCCTGGGCCGCGACCGGCGGACTTGCGCTCGGCGTCGCCCTCGCGCACTCCCTCTATTTCGGCCCGCTTTCCTTCGCCGTCACCGCGCTCATCTGCGCTGCCGCGGCGGGAAGCGCCATCCGCTTTGCGCCCGCCACGCTTTCGGGCGTCGCGGCGTTCTGCTTCAACGCATCCGTCGTCTCGTTCATGGTGCACGCCGGCCTCGGCGCCGAAGTCGCGGCGCCGCTCCTCGCGACGCTCGCGGCCCTCGAAGCGCTCGCCGCCTCGATGGCCGGCGCGCGCACTTCGGCCCACGCCGTTTTCTCCGCCGCCGCGGCGCTCGTCTTCGGCGCGGTCGTGTGGGCCTTCGCGGGCCCGTCCGGTTTCGAGCCGAACCTGATCCCGGGGATGATCGCGCTCGGCATCGCGGGCGGCACCGCCGTTCTTCTCGGCCTCGTCCGCCGCCAGCCCTACCTCTGGGCCATCGCGGGTTGCTGCGCCGTCGCCGAGTTCTACCTCACGCTCTCTCACTTCCACGTTACCACCCTCGAGGCCTTCACATTCCCGCCCGCCATCCTGCTCCTCACCTGGGCGCACTTCGCAGCGCGCCGCAAGGCAACGGTTGTCGAGAGCGGTCCGCGCGGCCCGCTGGTCGAAGCGGTTCTCTCCGATTGGGCACGGCGGCTCGCCGCCACCGTGCACGAGCAACTCGGCTCCGTCCGCCTGCTCGCCGTCGCGGCCTCCGTCGGCGTCACCGTGCTGCTCAGCCTCCCGCCCGCCGAGCGCGCGCACTTGCCCTACGCCCTCGCGGGAAGCGGCGCGGTGCTCGTCGCCGGGGTGCTGGCGCGGCGCAAGAAGGAAGCCGTGGCGGGGATTGCCGGGCTCGGGTCGCTGGTCGCGATCAAGGCGATCCAGTGGATGCTCGAACGCGACCTGTCTGCCGCGTGGTGGATCCTGGTCGTCGGCGGATCGCTTCTCACGTTCGTGGCGGTGTTCGAGATCCGTCGCAGCTGGTACCTTAAGGGGAAGGGGGAAGCGGTGAGGAAAGTTGTGGAGGCGTACCTCTCCAAGTGGCGTTAGAGGCCGAGCGGGCGGGGGGATTCGTAAGGGACGCCTTACAATGTCCTGAAATGACGTCGTAAACAGTATAGCAGTAATAAGTTATGACAATCGGCATTCGAATCAGGGCCGGAACAGTCGTAAGTCTGGCTGAACATGGCCGATCCTTACACTTGCCTAGCTCCGATGTAAGTCCTTCACAGGAAATATGTTGTGAATCGTCCCGGAATTGAATATCGGGGGCACAGCCTTTGCTCTTCTTCCCTCCGGCTCAGCCCCTCTTCATATTCCCGGAGGCTCTCGATGGTTCACCTGCTCGTCCGCTTTGAAGGCGCCGAGGAGAAGTTCGCCTTCTCCCAGGAGGTCATCTCCCTTGGACGCGTGTCGTCCAACACGATCCAGGTCAAGGACGTCAAGGCCAGCCGGAACCACTGCGAAATCCGCAGGACCGACACCGGCTGGAAAGTCGTCGACCTTGAATCCTCCAACGGAACGTCCATCAACGGGCAGAAGGTCAATACGCATCTTCTCCAGCCGGGAGATGTGCTGGCCATCGGCGCATTCGAAGTGGTCTTCGAGCCTGCTGAGGCTGCCGTCGCCCCGGCGCCGGTCGCGAAGCCCGCTGAGCCGGTCGAGAAAACGGTCGTCGAGGCCGCGCCCGTCCACACCCACGCTTCTCAGCACCTTCACCGCAAGGCCGTGCCCACGGAAGTCGCGGCGGTCCCGGCCACCGAAGCCGAGTCGGAACGCAAGGTGATCTCCCTGGTCGTCAAAGGCTCCATCGCGGCGGCCGTCCTCATCGCCGGGCTCATCGCTTTCAACAGCATCCACGGCGAGCAGGTCCGCCGCGGAACACAGGAAGCCGCCTACGCCGCAGCTGTCAAGTCCGCCGACGCCGGCGACCTCGCCGACGCCGTCGCCAAGCTCGAAAGCTTTATTTCCTCCCGGCCCGATGCCGACCTGGCCAAGCGCGCGACCGCAAAGCGCGACGAATTCGCCGGCACCCTTGCGAAGAAGCAGAGCGAAGCGGCCAGGCGCGCCGAAAAGGACATCTCCGAACTCCTCGCTCGCCAGCAGGCCGCCGGCGCTTCTTCGCGGTTCGAGGGCGCCCGGGCCCAGGTGCAGGCCTATCTCGCCACCGGCGATTTTGCCGCGGCGGTGGACGAGGCCAAGCAGTTCCTCGCGGACTGCCCCGAAGGCGACAACCACGACCGCATGGCATCGCTTCTCAAGAACGCCCTCGGCAAAGCTGCCGATGCGTGGGAGATCCTCGAGGCCCAGGCGAACGAACTGGTGAAGGCCGAGAAGTACGCCGAAGCGACGGCGCTGCTCGCCGACGCGCAGGACCGCTTCAACGGCACGCGCTACGCCTACGAAGTCACCACGAAAGTTCGCGGCATCCAGCGCCTGTCCGGCGTGACGGCTGCGTACGCTTCCGGCGCCCCCGAGATGTCGGCTGCGGCGCAGGAGACGATGCTCGCGGTGGCCGACCTTGTGAAGGCGCGGCAGTACGAAGCGGCCCTCAAGGCGTTCGACAAGATGGTGAACGCGATGGCCGAGAAGGACCGGGCGGCGTTCGCGGGGCGTCGCGACGACATCGGGCGTGAAGCGGGGATTTTCCGGAAGCTGCTGGCGGCGATCAACGACGGCGAGATGACGGAGTTCGTGATCGAGCTGGGCGGGACGGTGAAGGGCCATCTTTCGCAGGCCTCCGACCTCGGTGTGACGATCGAGTTCAAGGATGTTTCCGGGAAGGGCGGGACGACCGGACGGAAGTGGGCGCAGGTGCCGGGCGTGGAAATGCTGACGTACTTCCGCCAGCTCAAGCTGAACGGCCTTGAAATGCTCGGGCTCGCCGCGTTCTGCTACGACAACCGCATGCCGAACGACGGCGCCGACATCGTGAACGAAATCATTCACTCCCAGGCGTCGATGCAGGCCGACGCGTTCGGCCTCATCGCCCGGGTCCGCGCGATGGGCGTCCCCGCCGAGGGCTTCGTCTATTTCGAGCGCGGCTGGTACACGAAGACGGAATACCTGTACGCCAAGCTCGACTACAAGGCCAAGAAGGGCGCAGAGCTGATCGGCAAGATCGACGCCAAGCTCGCCGACCAGGGCTACGCGATCTGGCGCGAAATGTCGGCCGACGCGACTCTCGAAGCGGACTTCAAGGAGAAGGCCAAGGGCTACTTCATGACGTCGCTTCATGCGAAGCGCCAGGGCATCATGAAAGGCCTCGAGAACTCGCAGAACATCGCGAACTTCCGGGCGCTTCAGGAACTCAAGAAGGAACTGAACCGCCGTCGTGCGGCGGCGATTGCGATCATTTACGACAAGGAGATCTACCCCGACGAGAACCACGGGGTGATCGGGCAGCCGAAGGTGGACGACGCGGTGAAGCTGGTGCGGGACATGTGGGAGAAGCCGCTGAATGTCGCGGCGCGGCTGGACGACGGGGTGCGGGTGCTGGTTGAGGCGGGGGAGAAGACGAACGGGTGGTTGAAGGAGATGGGAGAAGCGGGGGACGATGCGGCGATGGAGGAGTACGACCTGCTGCTCGGCCACATCAACGAAGCGCTGAACCTGAAGAATGTCTGCCTGAACAAGCAGGAGCAGGAGATCCGGGACTACAACCGCAAGGTGCTGGACTACAACAAGAAGAACACGGAAACCCAGATGGTCGGGGTTGAGATCGAGTGCGCGAAGATCACGAACGAGTACCGCGAGATGATGGGGCGCAAGTATCTCGAGATTCACCCGATGCTCGGGAAGTGCGCGAAGAAGCACAGCCAGGAGATGGTGGACCTGGCGTATTTCGCGCACGAGTCGCCGACGGGCGGGATGAAGACTCCGACGGACCGTGCGGCGAAGGAAGGCTATCCGGGCGGGGTGGGCGAAAACATCTGCACGGGGTACGGCGACGCGATGGCGGCGTTCCAGGCCTGGTACCACTCGAGCGGCCACCATCGCAACATGCTGAGCGACGGCTGGAACCATATCGGCCTGGGGAACGTCGGCGGCTCGATGTGGACGGAAAACCTCGGCCGCGGGCCGAGCCAGCTCGGCGGGGCGTCTTCTTCGAATACTTCTTCCGGCGCGGGCGCGACTTCCCGCGGATCAAGCGGAAAGAGCCCGGTGCGGGTGGGAGTGGGCGGGCCGAAGAAGCCGATCGAGGCGGGCGGGAAGAGCGCCAAGCCGGAAGACAAGGGAGCCAAGGAAGACAAAGGCGCCAAGAATGAAAGCCCGTACAAGCAGCCCGATGGGCCTTGTGTGGGCACGACGCCGTATGATGACAGTGGTAAGGGTGGTCCCGCCCCCGCGGGTGGCGACAAGCCCAAGGACAAGCCTGCGGACAAGGGAGACGGCAAGTAGGAATCGACTCAATCCGGGGCCGCCGTGAGCGGCCCCTTTTCGAATTCAAGAGGGACCGAGAATGCTGCGACTTCAGCTCGTCATCAAGGGTCGGGCGCACGAGCTCCCAAGGCGGCGTCGCCGCAGCTGAAGGTCGTGCCGGGCGGCAAGATGCAGGCCTCGGCCAAGCGTCCCGAGGCGCCGACCAATGGCGCGGCCAAGATGGGAGCGCGGTCCATGACCATGGCGTCGACGCCCGTGCGTCCGCCGGTCGTCGCCGTTCCCGCCCCGGCTCCCATCCCCGCGGCACTGCCTGTCACCGTCGCCGTCGCCGCAGGCCCCGCACAACCCGCCCACGTTCCCCACATCCACGTTCCGCAGCGCGCCGTGGCCGTCTCGGCCCAGCGCGAACGCGAAGGCGCCATGGGTTTCCTCAAGATGGGAACTCTCGCCGCCGCTCTCCTCGTCGGCGCCGTCTTCGCCGTCAATCACTACTTCGGCGGCGGCAAGGACTCCGCCCAGCGTGTCGCTCTTCAGCAGGCCCAGCAGCAACTCGCCAAGGGTGACCTGGATGGCGCGGAGAAGTCGCTCGTCTCCCTGATGAGCGGCCCGATGGACGCGGGCGTTCACCGCGATGCGAAAAAGACCCTCGAGGACGTCCGGTCGCGCATTTCGGCCCGCGAAGACAAGGCGAAGAAGGATCAGGACGCCGCCGTTGCCGCGGCCGAAGCACAGCAGCGCACGGCCGAACTCCAGTCGCTCTTCGATGAAACCACCGTCGCCGCTGACGCCCTCGTCATCCAGGAGAATTTCGGCGCGGCGCTGGATACCTGGAAGCGTTTCAGCGAGGACAACCCGGATTCGCCGCTGGCGTCCAAGGTGAGCAGCCGTACCAAGGAAGTCCTGAAGGCCGCGCAGGACGCGTGGGAAGGGCTTGAAGCGCGGGCGAACAGCATGACGAAGCTCGAGGAATACCAGCAGGCCGCGGCGACGGTCGGCTCGGCGATCGAGAAGTTCCAGGGGACGCGCTACTACTACGATGCGCAGGAGAAGCTGGCCGCGATCAACCGGTTGGCCGGCGTGGAAACGGCGGTTGCCGGCGGCGGGACGAAGCTGTCCGCCAAGACCCAGGATTCGCTGCTGACGATTGCGGACCTCGTCAAGGCCCGCCGTTACAACGACGCCGTCCGTGAGTTCGACCGCGCTCTGGCGGCCGCTTCCGGCGACGACAAGGCCGGGCTCGAGGCCCAGCGCGCGGAAATCGCGATGCAGGCCGCTCTGTTCGGGAAACTGGTCACCGCGGTGAACGGCGGATTCTTCGCCGCGCACCCGATCGTCATGGAAAGCGGGATGAAGGAAGTTCTCGTGAAGGCGACGGACGACGGCCTCGACATCGACATCAAGGATGTGGACGGCAAGGGCGGGACCTCCTCCAGGCGCTGGCACCAGGTGGAGGCCGAAGACATGGTCGGCTACTTCCGCGCCATGGAATTGACGCTGGACGACCAGGTCTCGCTGGCCTCGTTCTGCTACACGAACGGCATGCTCTTCACCGCGGCCGATGCCCTGAACGACGTCATCCGCAAGGATGCGACGCGGAAGGATGCGGCTTTCGGGCTGATCGCCCGCCACCGCGGGATCCCGGTCCCGTCCGAAGGGTTCGTCTTCTACGAGGGTGGCTGGTACACGGCCTCCGAGTTGAAATTCGCGAAGTACGATGTGGACGCGAAGAAGGGTGCCCAGCTGGTCGGGCAGATCGACGCAAAGAAAGCGGCTGACGGGTATGCGCTCTACAAGCGCGTGATGGATGACGCGGCGGCGCCGGCGGATGTGAAGGCCCGGCTGAAGGCGCAGTTCGTCGGCGCGCTGAAATCGCGGCGGACGGCGATCCTGCGCAAGCTGCAGGACCCGAAGACGCTGGTGAGCCCGGAAGTCATGCGCCAGCTCAAGAAGGAGCTGAACGACCGGCGCGAAGACGCGATCCACCTCATCTACGACAAGTCGGGCTACGCCGACGCCGACAAGGGCCACGCCGGTCAGGCCAGGGTTGACGACGCCGTGAACCAGGTGCGCCAGCTGTGGGACAACCCGCTGCAGGTCGCTTCCACCTGCTGCCCGTCCATCGCCGGCCTCCTTGCCGCTTCTCAACAGACCAACACCTGGCTCCTCGAACTGGGAGCTTCTTCGAACGACGCCGAGCAGTCCCAGCTCGGCTCGCTCCTCGCCGACGTGAACGAGGCGCTGAGCCTGAAGAATGTCTGCATGACGGCCACCGACAAGGCCCAGCTCGACATGTACAACGCGATCATGGCGTACAACAACCGGCACCCCGGCTTCCAGGAGGAAGAGAAGGAGTGCATGCGGGCCATCAACGAGTATCGCTTCATGATGGGCCGCCAGGCGCTCGAAGCGCACGCGGCGCTGGGGAAGGCGGCGCGGGAGCACGCGTTCGAGGAGTACGAGAAGAAGTATGTGGCGCTGGAATCGCCGACGCCGGGCCGCAAGACGCCGGCGGACCGTTGCCGCCTCGCGGGTTACACCAACGGTGCGATCGGGGAGAACGACACGATCGGATCGGATTCCGGACGTTCGCCGTTCGATGCCTGGTACCACTCGGCCGCTGACCACCGCAACATGCTGAGCGACCTCTACAACCAGGTGGGCGCGGGCAAGTCGTGGACGTACTGGACGGCGGATTTCGGGCGGGGCGGAAGCGCGATGACGGCTCCTGCGGACACAAAGGTGGCGGACGCCGGGAAGGACGGAATCAAATCGGGCAAGCGTTCCAATGGGACCAGCGGAACCCCGGGCAAGTCGGGGGCACCGAGCGTGATGGGAAGTGGCGTTCGAAGGGGCGGTGTCACCGGAGGATCGACAGGCGGGGCATGCTGAGGGCGTTAAACAACCGGCGGTTCGCCGGACGAGACGGGCAGGGACGGACGGGAAGAAGGACTTGAGACGGGTTCGGGGGCAACAGTCTTCGATGTGACAACTTGAGGTAGAAAATGATCCGGTTCCAGGTACGCAGCGGCGGCCAGACGCGGGAGTTCTCGACCGACGAGCGTGTGATCACGTTTGGCCGGTCCCACGACAACACAGTTCCCGTTGAAGACCCGAAATCCAGCCGGCAGCATTGCCGGATCGAGTTGTCACCGAGCGGCTGGAAGCTGGTGGACCTGGAGTCTGAAAACGGCACGGCGGTGAACGGGGAAGTGGTAAACGTCCGGGTGCTGAAAGACGGCGATGTGATCCGGATCGGGGAGTTCGAAGCGACATTCAATCCGCCGGTGGCTGCCGTCCGGGTCGCCGCGGCGCCCGCGAAGGTTGCCGTCCCGCCTGTGAAGGTTGCAGCACCGCCTCATGCTCATGTTTCGCCCGCCGCGCACGTGGCTTCATCCGTGGCGGTCGCCGAGCCC
>JAIOPR010000254.1 GCA_021413805.1 Planctomycetota bacterium | reverse complement strand
CCCGCCATGGCCTGGATGGCATTGTTGGCGACATTGAAGAAGGCGCGCTGCATGAGGGAGGGGTTGGCCATGACCTGGGGCAGGTCGATGGCCAGGTCCCAGACGACTTCCACGCCTGCTGCGGCGCGTGCTGATTCGAGCTGGAGCAGCGCTTCGCGCACCGAGGCATTGAGGTCAGTCCGCTGCCGGACGCCGGCGAGTTCGTGGGTGGAGTCCAGGAGCGAGCCGACGACTTCGCGTGCGGCGCGGGCCGCGCGCTCGACCCGATCGACCTGGGCGCGCTGGTCGGCCGTGAGGGGGCCGCGGCCGAGGACCTGCGCGAAACCGAGAATCGGCGCGAGCAGGTTGTTCAGTTCATGGCAGATGCCGCTCGCCATCCCGCCCAGCGCCGCCAGCTTTTGCGCTTCCGCCATCGCCCGCTGTGTTTCCCCGCGGTCCCGGACCATGTGGCGAAGGGTGTCGGCGAGGGTCCCGATTTCGTCGGGGCCGCCCGGGGCGATGAGCATTTCCGATTGGCCAGCGCCGATGGCTCGGGCGGCGCCGGCGAGGCCGAGAATGGGGCGCGTGACGGAACGGGTGAGGAACCATCCGAAGAGCACGCAGGAAACGAGGAGGATGGCGACGGAGGCGAGGACGCTGGCGAGGTAGCGGCTATGGAGGGAGGACTGGGTCGCTCTCATGGCTTCAGCGGGGCGCAGGAAGGCCTCCGGGCTGGCGACGGCGCCGAGGATCCAGCCGGTGGAACCGAGGCGGCGGTGGGCGAGGATGCGGTCGTGGCCGCGGATGCGGAGGCGTGAGAGGCCTTCGATGGACTGGCCGATCCGGGCGCATTCGGCCTGAAGCGGGAGGTCGTCGATCTTATCGACGCGCCAGTCCGGGGATTCCTGGACGTTCCCGGAGGGGGCGCGGATGCCGAAGTCGGCATAGCCATCGGGGGTGACGAGGAGGACGGCGCCGCGGCCGTCGAGGAGGAAAGCGTATTCCCAGGAGCCGCCCGCGGTGGAGACCTCGGACTGGAATTCGCGGGCATTGACGTCGATGCCGATGATTCCCTCGAACCCGGCGCCGCGGCCGATGGGGGCGAGGCAGGAGATCATGAGGCCATTTCCGGCCGGATCGTTGTAAACATCGGTCCAGACGATCTTCCCGCCGGGATTCCGGTCAGGGGTCGCCGGGAGATAGAAGACGGAATCGCGCGGATCAAACCCGGGCTCCATCGGGATATCGGAAGCGGGGGGGACGAGGATGGCGACACCGGACCGGTGGATGACGTACCACTGGGTCATTCCTTCGCCGCGGGGTTCCGCGAGGAGGACGGATTCCACGTGCGCCAGCACCGAAAGGTCTTTTTGGGCCTGCTCCAGGATGACGGCCTTCGGCACCCAGATCGAGGCCGGGTCACCGGGCGCGTTCACGAAGCCGTACCCACCGGGTTTCAGCCGCTCCGGCCGCCACTTTCCCGAGAGTTCGCAGGCCTCGCGGGACTGGAACAGAAGCGCCGACTGGGCGGCCATCGCCTGCGCTCTTCGCTCGATCCCCGAAAACGTGCGGTCCTGAAGCCGCGCGAGCTCCCGGACAGACGTCAGCATCTCCGACTGGGAACGCTCTGTCAGCGATTTCTCATACTCGGCCACGGATGATTCCGCCAGCCGGCGCGATTCCCAGACGCTGAGGGCCGAAAGAAGAGCGATCGGGGCAAGGACGAGCGCCGCGAAGAGGGCGATGAAACGTGTGCGGATGCTTTGGAGCATGGGGCCGGGAGAAGCAGGCGGCCAGGGGGCGGAGTCAGGGTGCGAAGCAGGCCGGTGAAAAGTTTCCCCGGGAAGCCGAGTATAGCCGGGATTCGCATAGCCTCGGGGCGCGAGCAATTATCCGGCGGTTCCGAACCTCTCCGATACGCAGGTCGTTTTCCCTCAGGCCGCAAGCTACCCGAACTGGAGGGTGACCGCGCGAGAAGCAGTCGCCCGAAGGTGGGCGGCGCCTGCCCGCCTGGCGCGCTTCAAGCCTTTCTCTTTCCTCTCTAAGCGCCCCGCAGCGCCGGAAGGGCAGGTGTCGCACGCCGCAGGGCGACTGCTTCTCGCGCGGTCAACTCTTCTTGAAAATCCCCGGGTTGCGCGCGTGGCTCATCGCGACATCCCAGGTGATCGTGCCGTCCTTGTAGAGGTCATGAAGCGAAACGTCCATGGGCCGCATGCCTTCGCGCCCCGAGGTCTGCATGACCGAGGCGAGCATGTGCGGGTTGCCTTCGCGGATCAGGTTGCGGACCGCGTTGTTCGCGAGGAGAACTTCCATGGAGAGCACGCGGCCTTTGCGGTCGGCCCGCGGCAGGAGAAGCTGCGCGAGGATTCCCTGCAGGGAGCCGGCAAGCTGCGCAAGGATCAGGTTCTGTTTCTCGGCGGGGAACACCGACACGATGCGCTCGACGGTGTGGTCGGCCCAGGGGGTGTGAAGCGTGCCGATGACCAGGTGGCCCGTCTCGGCGGCCTGGAGCGCGGTCTCGATGGTCTCCAGGTCGCGCAATTCGCCGATGACGATCACGTTCGGGTCCTGGCGGAGGACGTGGCGAAGGGCCCGGGCGTAGGAAGTGACGTCGGTGTGCAGCTCCTGCTGGACGACGATCGCTTTCTTCGCGCCGTGGACGTACTCGACCGGGTCCTCGATCGTGACGACCTTGACGCGCTGCTCGCGGTTGATGAGATCCACCATGTAGTTCAGCGTGGTCGTCTTCCCGGCCCCGGTCGGCCCGGTGATCAGCACCAGCCCCGCGGAGCGCCGCGTCAGTTCGTCCACCACCGGCGGCAGGCCGAGCTGTGACGAGGACGGAATCTCCAGGTGCGCCAGCCGGATCGCGGCTTCGGCGCTTCCCGAATGCCGGTACGCCGAGACGCGCATCCGGCCGATTCCCTGGAGGTTCGTCGAGACGCAGACTTCCCAGTCGCGCTCGAACGCCGCCCACTGGACCTCGGAGAGCAGTTCGCGGACCAGCCGCGCCGCGTCGTCGCGCGTCAGCACATCCGCGGCCATCGGGATGATCTCGCCGTTGACGCGGAACGCCGGCGGCAACCCCGCGATCAGGTGCACGTCGCTCGCCCCTGCCTTCCGGGCCGCCTGCAGGATCCGTTCGATGCTCATGGAAGCGCCATCTTGCACGATCCGGGAACTGGCATCCACGGCGAACTGGGATGAAGTCGGGGACAGTTTCATGGAGGTCTCCTGGGGGCTTTCGCGGGAACGGCGACGGCCTGCGCTCTCACCGGCGGAAAAGGCCCCGGACAGCGGCGGCCAGCCGCGCGAAAAATCCCGGGTCCGCGTCGTGGCCCTCGGGGGCGAATTCGCGCGAAGGGTCGATGTCCCGCGCGTTCTTGAAGGCGAGCCGCGATCGTTCGGCCATCCCGAGGCGCGCCAGTGCCCGCCCCAGCTCAGCCCACGCGAACGCCCCCTGCGAATTCCGGTCGGTCGCCATCTCGAAGTGCCGTACCGCGGGCGCCCATTTGCCGTGGTGCAGGTACACCCGTCCGATCGACAGCGGTTCCCACGCATCCTGCGGCCCGGCCGCCGCAAGCGCCTTCGAGAAACAGAACTCCTCGTTCCGGTCGTTCCGCGCGAGAAGCACATCCCCCCGCGCCCTCCAGCGGTACGCCGACCCGCCCTTCTCCTCCAGCGCCGCATCCGACAGCTCCATCGCCTTGTCCAGGTCCCCCAGCCGCCCGAACGCCACGCCCTTCGCCGCCAGAAGTTCGCCGTCGTTCCGGAACTGCTCCAGCCCCTTGTCCGCCCACACTCGCGCTTCGTGCGCTTCGTCCAGCTCGATCAGCGCCTGCACCTGCCCCAGCCACGCTTCACCCATCCGCGCGTCGAACTCGAGGGCGCGGGAGTAGTAGCGAAGCGCATTTTCAAAGCGTCCGTCGCGGAACGCGTCGCGGGCCATCGCGGTGTAGTACTTCTCGTCGCGCGGAGTTTCTTCCTGGCGGCGCTCTTCGTGGCGTTCTTCGCCGGGTTCGAACTCAAGGTTTGAGAAGCGGCCCATGGGGTGATTATCTCGATTCCACGGGGCCGCGGCGCCGGAAAGGTGAGGCGAAGCGCCAGGCGGTTCCCGCGATGCGTTTGGAGGAAACGAGCCCGGTCTCGGCGATCGGGTCGCCGAACCGGCCGAAGTAGGGATTCGCCGAGGGCCAGATGAAGAGGGCGTTTTCGGGGACGACGAAGTCGATAAGGCGTGGCATGGCGGTGGTGGTGAGGGGAACTTCACCGGGACCGAGGTCGATGCTGTTCCGTTTCCAGGTCCCGGCCTGCCATTGGATGCGGTCGCCGGGGAGGCCGAGGACGCGGTCGATGACGAGGCCGGCGCCGTTTCCGATCGTGAACGCGACGAGGGATCCGGCCGCGGGGGAGGCGGAGGCGGGGAGCGGGCGGATGAGGACCGAGTCGCCGGTGTGGAAGACGGGGTTGGGGCGGATGTCGTGGACCGCCAGGGGAATGACGTGCTGCCCGGCGATGCGGAACGCGGGCCAGTAGATCCCCCCGGCGAGAAGCAGGTAGATCGTGAGGGTGAGGAGCGTGCGGTCGCGGAAGCCCATCCGGAAGACCGGGGCGCGCCAGGGGTGGACGGCCGACATGAAATGCGTCCCGATCGCCCCGCCGACAAACCAGGGGGAGAACGGGGAGCCGAAGAGCCAGGTGGCGAGGGCGAGAGAGGCGGCCCAGGCGGTGGCAAATACCAGGGCCAGGACGTTGTAGCCAAAGATGACTTGAGGCAGACCGGGCAGGAGAGCGAAAAGCGCGAGCGAGGGGCGCGGGGTTCTGGTTTCGAGGGCGACGTCCGTCCCGAGCACGACTTTCCGGGCACGGCGCATCCGTTTCTGGAGTGAAGTCGCCCGGGGCGGCGCGGTCGCGATCGCAACGGCTCCCGCTGCGTGCCCGAGCGGCGTGCCGCACGAAACGCACGCCGGGGAGCCCGGGAAATTGAAGAAGCCGCAGCGAGGACAGGACATGGGGGGACCCTTCTCCGATTCTCCAGGCGGGCAACCGCCTAACCGCGCGATTCGCCCTGCCGGACGTCCACGCGCACGGCGCCCTCGGTTTCGTAGCGGGCTGCCGTCGCCGTCAGGTCTTCCGTGCGGCCGATGGCGGATTCGAGCCACTTTGCGATCTCGAGGCAGCGCCCGCCGCGGATGCCTTTCATGTGGACGAGGACCTTTCCGTCCTTGCCGATCGTGATTTCGAGCTCTTCGGGGCTCATGCGAACCTCCTCACCTGGACGTGGATCACGCGGTCGGCCCCGACCTCCTGCTGGACGACCGCGAAATTGCGCTTCTGCAATTCCTGCATGACCTGGTTGTAGGCGTAACCCTGGATGACGCGCTCGGCGAATTCGCGGCCGATCTGCTCGAGCTGCGCTTTCGTGCGTCCGCCGCCGGCGACTTCGACCGAACAGGCGCCGCGCGCATCCC
>JAIOPR010000022.1 GCA_021413805.1 Planctomycetota bacterium | reverse complement strand
GAAGCTGCTCGACCTGAACGCGCCGGAAGTCATCATCCGGAACGAGAAGCGCATGCTCCAGCAGTCCGTGGACGCGCTCTTCGACAACAACCGGTGCCGCCGTCCGGTGCTCGGCTCGAACAACCGCCCGCTCAAGTCCCTGACCGACATGATCAAGGGCAAGCAGGGCCGGTTCCGCGAAAACCTCCTCGGGAAGCGCGTCGACTACAGCGCCCGTTCCGTGATCGTCGTCGGCCCCGAGCTCAAGCTCAACCAGTGCGGCCTTCCCAAGAAGATCGCCCTCGAGCTCTACCAGCCGTTCATCATCCGCCGGCTCCGTGAAATGGGCCGCGCGGACACGATCAAGTCCGCCAAGAAGATGCTCGAACGCCGGGACGAAGGCGTGTGGGACATCCTGGAAGAGGTCATCACGGACCACCCGGTCCTCCTCAACCGCGCCCCCACTCTTCACCGAATGGGCATCCAGGCTTTCGACCCGGTCCTCGTCGAAGGCAACGCCATCAAGCTTCACCCGCTCGTCTGTGCCGGCTTCAACGCCGACTTCGACGGCGACCAGATGGCCGTCCACCTCCCGCTGTCCTGGGAGGCGCAGGTCGAGGCGAAGACGCTCATGATGTCCACCGGGAACATCTTCAGCCCCTCGAACGGAAACCCGATCATCGCGCCGTCGCAGGACATGGTGCTCGGTGTGAACTACCTGACCGTCCGCCGTCCCGGCACCGATCCCAAGATGGCCGACAACCGGAAGCCGTTCTCTTCCATCGAAGAGGCGCTTCTGGCGTACGACGCGAAGAAGGTCAAGATTCACGACCCGATCCGTGTGTGCATCGGCGACAAGCGGGAGGTCTGGAGCAAGCGTGACACGGTGGAGAAGTCCGAGGGGTTCGGCCGGTACATCACGACGATCGGCCGCCAGCTCTTCAATGATGTGCTCCCGCCGGGCATGCCGTACTACAACTACGAGATCGACAAGAAGGGGATCCAGGCGGTCATTTCGACGTGTCATCGCCGACTGGGCAAGGAAGCGACGTTGAGGCTGCTGGACGACATGAAGGCGCTGGGCTTCAAGTCAGCGACGCTGGCGGGGCTTTCGATTGCGACGTCGGACCTGCGGGTGCCGACACGCAAGCCGGAGATCCTGAAGGTGGCCGAGGAGGACGTCGCGAAGATCGACAAGAACTACCAGAAGGGTGCGATCACCGACGGCGAGCGGTACAACCAGATCATCGACATCTGGACGACGGCCCGTGAAAAGGTCGGCGAAGAGATGATGATCGACATGAGGGAAGACATCCGGGACGGCAAGCACGTGCTGAACCCGATCTTCATGATGGCGACGTCGGGCGCTCGAGGCTCGGTCGACCAGGTGCGTCAGCTCGCCGGGATGCGCGGCCTCATGGCCAAGCCGTCCGGCAAGATCATCGAGACGCCCATCAAGGCGAACTTCCGCGAAGGCCTGAACGTTCTCGAGTACTTCTCTTCGACGCACGGCGCCCGCAAGGGCCTGGCCGACACGGCGCTCAAGACGGCCGACGCCGGGTACCTGACGAGAAAGCTGGTGGACGTGGCGCAGAACGTCGTGATCACGCAGCAGGATTGCGGGACGATGAACGGCATCACGAAGGCGACGGTTTACAAGGGTGAAAAGGTGGAGGTCTCGCTGGCGCAGATCATCCACGGACGTGTGGCCCGGGACAACATCGTGGACATCGTCACCGACGAGATCGTGGTGCGCGAAGGCGAAGTTGTGACGGACGAGATCGCGAAGCGGATCGAGGCGCTCGGGTACACGAAGGTCCGTGTGCGGAGCCCCTTGACGTGCGAGTCGACGAAGGGGATCTGCGCGCGGTGCTACGGCATGGATCTCTCGACGGGGCAGCTCGTCGAGGAGGGCCTTGCAGGCGGCATCATCGCGGCGCAGTCGATCGGCGAGCCTGGCACGCAGTTGACGATGCGCACGTTCCACATCGGCGGCGTGGCATCGAAGACGCTGGAAGAATCGCAGCTCGTGGCGAAGACGAACGGGACGATCCGGTACAGCGGCATCCGTGTCGCGAAGTCGCGCACGAATGAGTTCATCGTGCTGAACCGGAACGGCGAAATCCTCATCAACGACGACAAGGACCGTGAAATCGAGAAGTACACCATCCCGGCCGGAGCCATGATCAAGGTCGAGGACGGTGCGAAGATCAAGAAGGGCACGCTGCTCGTCCGGTGGGATCCGCACAATACGCCGATCCTGACGGAGAAGGACGGTGTCGTGCATTACGACGACATCGAGAAGGGCAAGACGATGAAGGAAGAAGTCGACGCGAAATCGGGCGTGCGCCGCAAGGTGATCATCGAGCACAAGGGCGACATGCACCCGCAGATCGTCATCAAGGACAAGGCCGGCAACATCCTGGGTTCGTACGTCGTGCCCGAGAAGGCGTTCATCGAGGTCAGCCAGGGGGACGAGGTCCTCATGGGCGACCTGCTCGCGAAGACGCCCCGCGAAATCAGCGGCACGCAGGACATCACCGGCGGCCTGCCGCGCGTCACCGAGCTCTTCGAGGCGCGCAAGCCGAAGGACCCCGCCGTCATCTCCGAAATCGACGGTCTCGTCGAGCTCGGCGAAAAGCGGCGCGGGAAGCGCACGATCATCGTCAAGAACGAGGAGTCCGGCCTCGAGCGCGAACACCTCGTCCCGCACGGCAAACACCTGCGCGTCCACCGTGGCGACAAGGTGAGGGCAGGCGAAGCGCTGGTTGACGGACCGCTGGTTCCGCACGACATCCTCAGGATCAGCGGCGAAGAGGCCGTCCAGATCTACCTCCTCCGCGAAGTCCAGAACGTCTACCGGTCCCAGAGCGTCACGATCGACGACAAGCACATCGAGATCATCGTCAGCCAGATGCTCCGCAAGGTCAAAATCCAGGCGTCCGGCGACAGCGACATGCTGCCCGGCACCGTGATCGACAAGTTCCGCTTCCAGGAAGAAAACCGCAAGTACGAGGAAAAGGGCAAGAAGCCGGCAACGGCCAAACCCCTCCTCCTCGGCGTGACGAAGGCCGCTCTTCAGAGCGAATCCTTCATCGCGGCGGCCAGCTTCCAGGAGACGACGAAGGTCCTGACGGAGGCCGCGTTGGCCGCCCGTCGCGACGACCTGGTGGGCCTGAAGGAGAACGTGATCCTCGGGCACATGATCCCGGCCGGCACGGGGTTCCGCCAGTACGGGGCCATGAGGGTGAAGAAGAACGTGGCGCTGTTGAAGGAGAACGAGCAGGCGATCTAGCGACCAAACGGGCGGCCGTCCTCCGGGGCGGCCGCCCGCCGGTGTTTCACCTTGAATTCCCCGGGGCAGGGGAGTAGATTTCCCGGCCCTCCATAAATCACAGGAGACGTTTCCAGCATGTGCCCCACGGTCAACCAGCTCGTCCGCACGGGTCGCCGCTCGCCGAAAGCGAAGAGCAAGAGCCCGGTGCTTGAGAAGTGCCCGACGAAGAAGGGCGTGTGTCTCCTGGTGAAGACGATGACGCCGAAGAAGCCGAACTCGGCTCTCCGGAAGATCGCGCGCGTTCGCCTGTCGAACGGCCGCGAGGTCACCGCCTACATCCCGGGTGAAGGGCACAACCTGCAGGAGCACTCGATCGTGCTCGTCCGTGCCGGCCGCGTCCGCGACCTGCCCGGCGTGCGCTACCACATCGTCCGCGGCGTGTTCGACTGCGGCGGGGTCGATGCCCGGCGGCAGAGCCGTTCGAAGTACGGGGCAAAGCGTCCGAAGACCTAAAGTCGGTTGAGGGGTTGAGGAGTTGAGGGGTTGGGGAACGACGCCGTTCCCAACCCCTCAACTCCTCAACCCACAACCATTTGTCGTGTCCCCTGATTGGGGGCAACCCGGCAACGGGGAGAACAGGCGCGCGAAAAAGACCGCCGCCGATAAAGGAGAGTCATGGCCAAGAAGTTCAAATCGTTCGAGAAGCTGCTCCGTCCCGACCCGAAGTACAAGAACCGCGTGGTCGGCAAGTTCATCAACTGCCTCATGTACGACGGCCACAAGGTCAAGGCCCAGGGAATCTTCTACGATTCACTCAAGGCCATCGAGAAGAAGGTCCCCGGCGTGGACCCCCTCGAGGTCTTCACGAAGGCCATCGACAACATCAAGCCCATCATCGAGGTCCGTTCGCGGCGCGTCGGCGGCGCGACGTACCAGGTGCCGGTCGAGGTCGCGGTGAAGCGGGCCCAGGCGCTCGCGTTCCGCTGGCTGATCGCCGCGGCTCGCAAGAAAAAGGGCCGCCCGACCTATCTCCGCATGGCCGACGAAATCGCCGCCGCGTACAAGCGCGAAGGCGAAGCGATCACGATGCGCGAGAACGTGCATAAGATGGCCGAGGCGAACAAGGCCTTTGCGCATTTCGCGTGGTAAGAGTCCGGACGTGAAGGCAGTCGGGTAACGACACAAAACACAGCGACCTCCGGAAACCCGGAGGTCGTTTTTTTTGCCTGCCCTGAGCGAGCGCAGCGAGTCGAAGGGCCCGCGCGACTACTTCGCTTTCATCCCCGGCGGCAGGATCGGCTTTCCCTTCGCGTCCACCGATTCAATCACCTCAAAGTCGCTGCCTTTGACCTTCTTCAGCCCGTTCAGGTCGTCGTCCTTCCAGCGCTTGTCTACGGCGCCGGTGAAGAACCAGTCGCTGCCGTTATCGGCGAGGATGCCGCCGTATTTTTTCAGGGCGGCGATGACGACCTTGGACTGTTTGCCGAAGCCCTTGTCGTCGAACGAGGCCTTGAGGCGGACGCGCATTCCCATCGGCGGGAGGTTGGGGTCGTCGGCGCGGCCGGCGTGGTGGCTCGCGGGGAACCAGTACTTTTTCGCGCTCTTGCGGACGGTGAAGCGGATGGCGTGGTCGATGACGCCGCGATCGACTTCTTCGTAGCGAACGAGGCCGGCGAAGACGGAGAGGCCGGCGGCGTCGGCGGAGGTCCAGCCTTCCTTGCGGCGATCGTTGGTGCGGAGGTTGAAGATGGCGCCGGAACCCGCCTTCCAGCCCTTCTTCTTGCCGTCGTCCACGGGGAAGACGTGCCAGAGCTCGTAGAGCATCATGTTGTCGCGGTCGACAATGAGGACATGGCGGTCGCCGTCGGCACCGGCGTCGGGGCCGCCCTCGATCGGGGGCTTGTCGGGAATCGGGTAGGGGTCCTTGTCGCACTCGTCGCCGTACTCCCACTCGACGATTTTCTGCTTCGCCTGTTTCCCGGTGACGACGCAGTACGGGATGCCGAAATCCGTGCCCCAGTCGGCGTGCATCGTGCCATCGGCGCCGATCGACTCGACAAACTTCGCCGAGTTCGGGTGCACCTTGTAGCCGCTGATGTCCCAGTGCCAGGGGTTGTCGGCGGGGAAGACCTGGAATTTCGGGCCCAGGTCCGAATCGTCGGCGAGCGCGGCGGCGGCGAGCAGCGCGACGGCGGCGAAGGGCAACGCGCGTTTCATGGCGATCTCCTCGGGGTTCAACAAAGTGTAACCGGAGGACCGGGAACCGTTTCGCTGCTTAAATGGATGCATGACCCGCGAAAGGATCGGCACGGCCGTGATCGGCGGCGGCATCGTCGGGCTTGCGACGGCGCTGGCGCTTCAGAAGCGCCTTTCGCAGCCGGTCGTCGTCCTCGAGGCCGAGCCGCGCGTCGCCGTCCACCAGACCGGGCACAACAGCGGCGTCATCCATTCCGGCCTCTACTACAAGCCGGGGTCGCTCAAGGCGCGGCTGTGCGCGGAGGGGCGCGAAGCGATGTTCGGGTTCTGCCGCGACCACGGGATCGCGGCGGAGCGGTGCGGCAAGCTCGTTGTCGCGGCGACG
>JAIOPR010000248.1 GCA_021413805.1 Planctomycetota bacterium | reverse complement strand
AAGTGCAAGAGTTCACAAAGGAGAACCCTCAAGGAAACGACAAACCGCAAACAACAAGTCGGGCAGTTCGTCGAATGGCTTGCCGGGTGGCATGATCCGTGAATTTGGTTTCTGTTTTGCCTTTGGCGTTTGGCTTTGCGTTTCGCGGTTTTGAGTTTGCCTTTTCGCGGCCAGGCCGGCCATCCACCCGGCTATTCGCCGAAAGGGATCGCCGCGGGACTGCGCCCGAAGGCTTCGCTGAAATCGAGCGCGCCGCGGGTGGTCCCGGCGGGGAGGTTGATGTGGGCCTCGACGCGTTCTCCGGGGTGGAGGCGGCCGAGCGCCGCGACGCGGCCGTCGGCGGCCGGGTTGTCGCTCGCGAGGATCGCCGCGACCTGCCAGGCGTCGCCCTTGCCGCGGTTCTCGACCACGATGACCAGTGTCGCGCCTTCGACGCGCGCCGTGGCGGCAAGCTCCGGGGCCCCGACGGAGCCCCTGGGGGCGCGCCAGTCCACCGGGGTGCCGGAAGGTCCGTTGAGGACCGCGCCGGGGGGGACAGCGACGGAGGTGTCTTTTCCGCCGGCGGACACTTCGAAAACAAGGTCCGCGGAGCTGCCCTTGGACCAGGCGACGACGTCGCGGAACCGGGCCGCTCCCAGTCCATCCGCGCCGCAGGAAATACGGGCGACCGGGGCGCCGCCGGCCAAGTGCACGGCGACCTCGCCGCCCGCGAGCGGCACGTCCCTCTCGGCCGGTTCGTCACGCTCTTCCGTCAGCTCCGGCTCTTCGCGCGATTCCGCGACGTAATCGCAAGGCCCGTTCCAGTCATGTCCTGCGATCCACCACGGGATGAAAGTGATCGCGTCGATGGCCATGGGGACGACGCCCAGGGCGATGAAGGCGAGCACGACGGGATCGTTGATGTCGCCTTCGTAATGCGTGAACAGGAACGCCCCGAGGAACGAGAAGGCCACCCAGACGTCGTCGCAGACGCCCCAGAACGAGTCCGGAGCCTCGAAAATCCCGGCGACGGCGCGCCGGGCGCACCGATCCTCGATGTGGACCCGTTCGCGGACGCGGACGTGCTGCGTCCCGGTCTGGTGCGCGGTCGCGACAATCCGGAGGCCGTCCAGCCCCGGCTCAACCGTCAGCGCCGGCCCCGTGGGAGGGTTCCAGGACTCGGAAAGCATCTCGCTCTCAATGACCGTGCGGTGCTCCAAGGTCTCGCGCTCAAACGAATGCGCGAAAACGCGGCAGCCGCAGAGCGGGGCGGCCAGGAGCAGGACAGCCAGGAGCCTGAACATGCGGATGAGGGTATCAAATACGGGTTCCGGCGCGACGGCGATGACGGGAGTCGGTGATACAGGGCAGGTAACGGCCCGGGCCACGGAGAGCGCCGAGAAAAACGAGAGAAATTCAGGAGAAGGGACCTTATGGGGTGCAAACGACAAACGGCAAACGACAAGTCGGGCCGTTCGTCGAATGGCTCGCCGGGTGGCATCCGCCGCGCCCGACCTTCCAGGTCCGTCGCGGTCTCGAACCCGAAAAATCAGGAAGCCGTGCCCGCCAGTCCCGCCGCCTTCCTCCGCCGTTCTCCCCCGGTTCTCTGTGGCCTCAGTGGCAAGCGCCGTGAGACCTTTCTTCCACTCACCCGCCCACCTCTTCGTCCCTTCCGTTCCGCCCCCACCTTCCCGTATCCTTGCCTCCCCCATGCGCCGCGTCTTCATCGCCATGTCCTTCATCCTCGCCGCCGCGGCCCTCGTCGTCACCGTCGGCTTCGTCCTCGAATCCTTCCGCACCAAGGGCGACTTCTCCCTCCGCCCCCGCGAAAAAGCGGGCATGAAGTTCACCGTCAATGAAACCCTGACCCACGGCAGCAAGGCCGAAGCCATCCGCTGGTCCGCGGATTTCATCGACGAAATCCTCGAGGTCACCGCCGGCCGCCCTTCGAAAATCCGCCGGACGTTCGTGTCCTTCGAGAGCGACGCCAAGGGCCCCCCCAAGCCCGCCCCGCTCTCCGTCGCCGTCCTCCTCGACTCCGCCGGCGCACGCACCGAGGCCGGCGCCCAGCCCTTCAAGACCGCCCCCGTCTCCTGGCCCGACCCGTTCTACGGCGCCCTCCCCCCCGGCACCCGCCACCACTCCTCCACCTGGGAATCCCCCTACCCCGCCGCCGCCGCCCTCGCCTCTTTCCTCGCCCGCTCCCCCGCCACTTCCGCCCGCCTCCTCACCAAGCTCGAAACCGATGTCCAGCGCGACGGGATTGAGTGCTGGAGGTTGCGAAGCGGCCTGGACGCGAAACTCGACGACGGCCGCACCCTCAAGGCCTGGGGCGACACGTTCTTCGACAAGAAGTCCGGCCTCGTCCTCGACACCGAATGGCTGGGGTCGTTCGAGAGTGAAAAGGGCGAAGAGCGCGTCACGTTCGTGAGACAGCGGCGGCTCCGCAAGTAGTTCCCCGGTTGCGCGTCTCCCCGTGACGGCGTACAGTTCGCCGCCTTCCACACACCCGCAAACCTTTCTTCGGAGGAACCATGCGTCTCTTCGGCTTTACCGTCCTTTTCACCGCCCTCGCGATCTTCGCTTCCGCCGACCCCATCGAGCTGAAGGAATCGCTGAAGAAGGGCGACAAGATCACGCGGACGTCGCTCTTCGGCGGCTCGGGCACGCTCACGATCGCGTCCGGCGAGACGAAGCAGGAATTCCCCTGCAAGATGGCGGAAGCGGAGGTCGAGGCGGAGGAAGTCCTGGAAGTCACGGACGGCTCGCCGACGAAGGTGAAGCGGTACTACTCGCGCAAGCACCACGAGTTCAAGATCCCGGATCTCGGCCAGGAAGAAATCACGGACAGCCCGATGCTGGGGAAGGTCGTCACGGTCGAGCTCAAGGACGGCAAGAATGTGCCGTCCTGCGAAGGGGTTGATGCGAAGGACCTGAAGAAGGAAAAGATGGGGATGGAAATCGACACCGCCATGCTGCCGGGCAAACCGGTGAGCGTCGGCGACACGTGGGAAGGCGACAAGGAGAAGATCAAGAAAGCGTTCGGCAACGACGACGACGAGATGGACGAGGCGACGCTGTCGTGCAAGCTCGAGGCCGTCGAGGAGAAGTACGGCGAAAAGTGCGCGAAGATCTCCATCAAGCTCTCGACGAAGGGGACGACCTCGAACGGCAATGAAAAGATGAAGCAGGCGATCACGCTCGAAGGCTCGGTGTGGTTCGGGCTCAAGACCGGCCGTTCCGTCGGCATGGACTGCAAAGGCAAGATGAAATTGAGCGGCGGCCTCCCGGGCGGCAAGGGGAAGATGAAGATCGCGATCGACCTGACGGCGACCGGCGAGTCCAAGGTCGGCGAAGCGGACTTCAGCGCGAAGACGGACACGAGCGCTGTCGAAGAGGGCGATGAAGACGAGGGAGATGAGGACGAAGACGACGGGAAGGGCAGCGGGATGAAGTAGGACGGAACCGACTGATCCACGAACCGGGGTCGCGATCACGCGGCCCCGGTTTTTTTGTGTCCGGACGCGGGGATCGGCGGCGCTTCACTACAATCCACGCATGCCCCGCCTACTCCCTGCCTGCGTCCTCCTCCTTTCGGCCGCCTTTGCCGTCGCCGAGGACGCCCCGACCCTCGAAATCCACCCCGGGGTCAAGGCCGGCGCGAAGACGACGCGCACGATGGAGACCCACGGCAAGGGAACGCTGTCCGTGGACACGGGGGCCGGGCCGAAAGAGTTCGAGTGCGAACTGGAAGGGGTCGAGGAGGCTGCGGAAGAAGTCCTCGAGGCGAAGGAAGGGCGGGCGCAGAAATGCAAACGCCTGTACCGCCGGAAGGAATCGGTGTTCAAGGTGCCCTCGCTCTCGAAGGAAGATGAGAAGCAGAGCTCGCTCGTCGGCCGCCTCCTGACACTCGAGCGCAAGGACGGCAAGAGCGTCGCGACGTGCGCCGAGAAGAATGTCAATCCCTCGGAGCTCCATTCCGAGACGCTCGACGACGAATGGGACATCCCCCTCGCCACCGCCACCCCGGTCGCGCTTCATGAATCCTGGAAACCCGACGCCAGATCCGTCCAATCCTGGGCCGGCGCCCGCGGCCGCAAGATCGACTCCGCGACGCTCGACTGCACCTGGGCCGAGCAGACCACCACCGCCGGCCGCAATTGCGCCCGCATCGAAATCTCCTTCGCCGCCAAAGGCACGATGAAGGCCGGCGACAAACAGCCCGAGCAGAAAGTCGAATGGACCCTCGACGGCGACGTCTGGTGGTCCCTCGACGACGCCCGCGTCGTGAAATTCGACCTGAAGGGCGACCTGAAGCTCGAATGGGACGTCGAGGCGAAAGGCGAGCACTGGGTCACGAAAAACAAGATCCGGCTCGTCGGGACAAGCACGCCGGGCGAGGCGAAGTTCGAAGAGAAGTAGCGCGCAACCGCGCTCAGCGCGAGCTCCGGCCGCTCTCCTCTGTCACCGACCGCAACCCTTCCAGCCGCTCCTTCAACGGGTGCGCGGCCGTAAACCGCCACCGCCAGTTGCCTTTCGCCAGCCCCGGCGTGTTCATGCGGGCTTCGCTTCCGAGAATCAGGATGTCCTGAAGCGGCGCGATGGCGAGTGAAGCGACGCTCGACCAGGCCAGCAGGATGAACCTCCACGCGACGTCGCGCCCGTCGAAACTGAGGTAGAGGCGCACCGGGTGCCGCTCGGCGTCGGGAAGCGCCGCCCACCATCCGGTAGTCGTGTCGTTGTCGTGCGTGCCGGTGTAGACAGCGGTGTTCGGGTCGTAGTTTTCCGGGAGGAACGGGTTTTTCGGGTCGCCGTCGAACGCGAACTGCAGCACGCGCATGCCGGGGAGGCCGACCTTTTCGCGCAGGTCGCGGACCGAGTCCGTGATGATCCCGAGGTCCTCCGCGAGGAACGGCAGCCCGCCCATCGATTGACGCAGTGCGTCAAAGAACGGGGCGCGCGGGCCGGGGACCCATTTCCCTTCCTTCGCGGTCTTCGCCCCCGCCGGGATGTACCACGCGTCCTGGAAGGCGCGGAAGTGGTCGATCCGCGTGAGATCGAAAAGCCGCGCCGAGTGCTTCGCGCGGCGGATCCACCAGTCGTAGCCGGTCCTGCGAAGCGCGTCCCAGTCGTACAGCGGGTTCCCCCAGAGCTGCCCTTCCTTCGCGAAGTAGTCAGGCGGCACGCCCGCGACGACGGTCGAGCGGCGGTCCGCGTCGAAAAGAAAAACATCGGTCGCGGACCAGGCCTCGCACGAGTCCCCCGCGACGAAGATCGGCATGTCGCCGAGCAGCTTCACGCCCCGCGCCGCCGCGTGCTTCCGCAACGCCGTCCACTGCCGGAACCAGAGGAATTGCCGGAACCGGTGCTCGTCGATCGACGACGCCAGCTCCTTCTTCGCCCGCTCCACCGCCGCTGGTTTCCGCACCCGCAACGCTTCCGGCCACGCCGTCCACGGCTCCCCGCTGCGCGATTCCTTGATCGCCGCGTACAGCGCCCAGTCGTCAAGCCACGCAGCATCGTCCTTCACGAACTTCTCCACCTCGGCGCGGAGCCGCGGCGCCGAGCCGCTCTTGAAGTACGCCCACGCCTTCCTGAGCAGCGCTTCACGCACCGGCCGCGCCCCGTCGTAGTCCGCGACGCCGTCCGAGAACGACCGCGTCGGCAGGTCCGTCGGCCCGAGCAGCCCATCCGCGACCAGATCCTCCGGGCTGATGAGAAGCGTCTCCCCCGCGAACGTCGAATACGCCGCGTACGGCGAGTCGCCCGCCCCGAACGGCCCCACCGGGAGCATCTGCCACCACGTCTGCTTCGCCGCCGAAAGCGCTTCGACCCACGCCCGCGCCGCCGGGCCTAGGTCGCCGACGCCGAAGCGCGAAGGAAGCGACGTGACGGCGAGGAGAACGCCGGAAGACCGCGGGATCGGGGTGGCCATGCGCGAAGTTTACCCGCGCTTGCAGCGCTTCAATCTTTCTTCGCGGCGAGCGTTTTCGCGGCGAGGACGCGGACGTAGGGCTTCGGGTCGCGAAGGGCGGCCTTGAGGAGAAGATCAAGACCCCGGACGCGACGCCGGATGAGGAGCGCCAGCGCGTTGATCCGGATGCCGCCGCTTTTGTCGCGGACGAGCGGCCGGACGGCGCGAACCAGGGCGGGCGTGCCGAGGCGATCGACGGCGCAGAGCGCGTGGAGGCGGACCGTCATGTGCGGGCTGCGGAGCGATTTGCGGAGAAGTGCTTCCGCGGCGCGGGACCGGTAGTGCCCGAGGCCGTCCATGACCCAGCGCAGGATGACCGGGCGGTCGCACGAGGTCGCCAGCGCTTCCAGGATGGCGAATCCTCGCGGCCCGAGCGCGACGATGTCGCCCACCGCTTTCATCGCGCGGCGGTCGTTCCGTTCGGCGAGGCGGAGGATCCAGGGCTCCAATGGCGGCGGGCGTTTCACGGCTTCGCAGCTTACACTCCGCGCTTCCTCGAACCCGGAGCTTTCATGCGCGTCGCCCTCGTGATCGTCGCTTCCGTGGTCCTCGCCGGTTGCGGCAAGAAGGAGTCTTCCAGCGTGTCGCCCTCGAGCGGATCGTCCTCTTCTTCCCCGTCCTCTCCGGGCACTCCGTCAGCGCCCGCCAAGGCCTGGACCCCGATCAGCGGCGGGAAAGAAGTCCGCTGGGCCGGCGTCGCGGCCGACGTCCCCGCCGGCTGGGCGACGCAGGCCCAGGGCGACGTCACGATGCTCGCCCCGCCCGGCGCGAACCAGACGTCCATCGACGAGCTGTACTCGTTCATGGGCGCGCCGACACTCAAGTCGCTCGATACCCCCGGCCTGAACGAATACCTCGACCAGTCGCTCGTGCAGTTGCTGCAAGTCCCCGTCCAACGCCAGGGTGAACCGAAGAAAATGAAGATCGGCGCGCTCGACGGCCGCACATGGACCTGGACCGCGACGCTCCTGGACGGCCGCAAGGCCGACATCCGCTGCTGGGCCTTCGAGGGCTCCTACGTCGGCTCGCTCGTCGCCGTCGCCACCACGGAAGCGCTGAAAAAACGCATGCCCGAACTCGAGCAAATCCTCGCTTCCGTCCACCGCCCCGCCGCCGCCGCCATCACCGCTTCCACCCTCTGCACCACCTGGGTCCGCGCGTTCGGCGAACACACCGCCCTCACCGGCAACTCCAACGAGCAGCGCCTCACCTTCGCCCCCAACGGAACCTTCCACTACCACTCCGAGGGCACTTCCCACGGCATCTTCCACACCGGCTCCTCCCAGACCGACCTCGACGGCGCCTGGAAGCTCAACGGCGACCAGCTCTCCGGCGCCATCGTCGGCGGCGAAACGAAGACGTTTACGCTGGAAGCGCGCACCGAGGCGGGGACCGGCGCGGCGGTGATCGCGATCGACGGGACGGAGTTCAGGCAGGCTGAAGGGAGGGGGTGGTAGCGCGCCTTTTCATTCCTCGTCGTCTTCGTCGTCCTCTTCATCTTCCACTGCCTCGTCCTCCGTTGAGTCGTCGTCCTCCGACACCTGGATGAGCTCGACGGCACGTCCATCCGGATCGCGCACGATCGCCCTCAGCCCATCGGGGCCCGAGTTCGGCTTGCTGTCGATCCGCGCCCCGTGGGCCCGCACAGCCTCGACCGCCGCCGTGACGTCGTCCAGCGCGAACCCGATCCGCGTCGATTTGTCCACCGTGTGGCCGTCCGGCGCCGGGTAGATCTCGAACACCGCGTCCCCGGCCTTCACCGACCAGTGAATCGGCCCCTTGCCATGCTGCTCTTCCTTGAACTGGAACCCGAGCGCCTCGTAAAAATCGCGCAGGTCCTCCATCTTGTGCGTCTTCAGCACGACCAGCGAGAACGTCGGCATCGAAGGGCTCCTGTGGCTTGAAAGGCTCGATCACTCGGCCGGCATCAGGACCGGGATCACCTTGTTCCCGTGCCGACGGTATATCCGGAAATCCGAGTCGAGCGTGAACACTTCGCCTCGCGCGTGCAACTCGGCCATCCGCACCAGGCACGCGTCGGCAAGCGACATCGGCCGATCCCGGTAACGGCGCATCAGGGCGCGGAGATCCGCCTGCTCCTCCTCCACCTGAAGCGCCACCCGCACGACTCCGCGTTCCAGCATCTCGAACAGCGGATCCGTGTCGCGCCCTTCCCGTTTCAGCAGAAACGCCGCCTCCGTCAGCCCCGCCTCGCACGTCAGCAGCGGCGGTGCGTTGGTCGAGATCAGCAGGACGGAATTCACGCTGGCGGACAAGGAAGTTGAGCGGGACGCCGGTTTCCTGCCTCGGCAGTAGCAGCTTCACCTTTCGACGCTGATTTGCCCCGAGATGCAATGGTTCGCCGGGCTCCTTCCGGAGGTAGAATCGCAGCCACAATGGATCACGCTGAGTTACGCAAGAAACTGGCCGAAGCGCGAGAGCAAGAAGCCGCCATCGACGACTTGGTGACGCAAGGCAAATTTCACAAGAGGGTTCTCGACCTGGAGCGCGCCCTCGCAGCCGCACTCGGCGAGCAATATGCGATTCCCATCGATTTCCCCGTGAGTTGGGATTGTGGCGCTCCTGCGCCGCACCTGATCGCCTCGGAACAACGGACTTTCCTGGTTTTCCTCGTCGCTGAACACGATCGCTCCAACCAGGGAACTGAAAGGAACGCCCTTGGGCCCGCCGAGCACTTCACTGAATCTCACGCCCTCGTGGAGTTTCTTAGAGGTAGCCCCGTCAAGCTCGGCGACCCCAACGACGAGGTAGCTCACGGGCACCCGCTTTGGGAACGTGGCTTGGAATTCTACAGCGCGCAGGAAGTCATCAATTCCAGCTGGCTCGCTGAAATCGAGTCCATCAACAAGGTCCACGATGCGTACGACCCCTCGCGGTGGAAGAATCTGAAGCACTACGTCTTCTGGTTCCACGACTCCACGTTCGAGTGCATTGCCACCGGGTTCAGGGTTGAGACCTTTCATGAGCCTTGCTCGGAGGTCGTGTCGCGGGCTTGTGAGCGCTTGTTCGAGGAGCGCTAACAATCTGGCTCACTCACCGATCACCTTCACCAGCACCCTCTTCGGCCGCTTCCCGTCGAACTCCCCGTAGAAGATCTGCTCCCACGGGCCGAAGTCGAGCTTCCCTTTCGTGATCGCGCAGACGACTTCGCGCCCCATGATCTGCCGCTTGTGGTGCGCGTCGGCGTTGTCCTCGCCGGTGCGGTTGTGGGCGTAGCGCTCGGGCGAAGGGTCGAACGGCGCGAGTTGCTCGAGCCAGCGCTTGTAGTCGGCGTGGAGGCCCTTTTCGTCGTCGTTGATGAAGACGCTCGCGGTGATGTGCATCGCGTTGACGAGGCAGAGGCCTTCCTTAACGCCCGACTTCGCGACGATCTCCTCGACCTGGTGCGTGATGTTGAGGAAGTCCATGCGGACGGGGATGTTGAAGGTGAGGTATTCGGTGGTGGATTTCATGTCAGCGGATTGCTTTCTCGTGCGCCGTCTGGTTGCCTGACGAGTTGTGAAGAAGCGCTTCAAACTCTACCTCGAAACCTCGTTCTGGAAGAGGCTCGTTGACGACGGGCCGACACCGCGGCGGGAGATTTCGTACACGTTCCTGCGGGATGTGAGCGGGTAGCACCGCATCATCGTTGCGAAGCGGGTGTTCGAGGAGATCATCCACACCACGCCGCCAGGGCCGCGCAATTCCCTGTTCCGACGCATGAAATCAGGCCGGGTGAAGACCGTACCCGCGACCGCGCAGATCCACGACCTGACGGAGCGATTGCTCCTCGCCGGCGGCTGGGGAGAGGGCCGGAGGGCGGACATGCTGCACCTCGCCTGTGCTATGATCAGCGGCGCGGACGCGCTCGTCACATGGGACAAGTCGGACCTGGCGAACGACGACGCGCGAAGAGTTTTCAAGGCTGTAGCCGATAAGCGGCGACTCAAGCTGCCGCGGGTCGGGACTCCGATTGAGGTGAGATCGTGGCTCGGGATCGCATGATGGCTGACCTGAAACGCTACCGTCGTCAGGTTTCCCTGCGACTGGGTCGCGCCATGCGCGCGGGAAAGCTCGGAGAGGAAATCCGCCGTTCGAACGCGGAGGCGGACCGGATCTGGAAGGCGGCGCTCGATGAAATCCGTCGCCAGGACGCTGCGGCGAGCCGACCGTCGCGGAAGTCTTCGGCCTGCACGTCGCCAACTCCGAAACGCACGCGGGGAGCTGCTCGGGCGCCCAAACGCAAGCGCGCCTGAGACGTCGCCGGCCTATTTCTCTTCCTTCGGCTCCCCCCCGCCCTTCTCGTCCGGCACCGCGAACGTCTCGTCCTTGATCTCGCCGTCCACCGCCATCGCGCTGAACGTGTCGGTCACGCGCGTCTCGACGTCCTTCTTCTTCTCCAGCGTCTCGCGCTTCAGCAACTCGATTTTCTCCGCGTCGATCCAGAGTTTCATCTGGAGGCGGACGGAACCGCGGGAAGCTGCGTAAGTGACGACGCGAGCGGAGCGGTCGCCGATTTTCTCGTCGGCGGCGAAGGCGAAATCGGAATAGACGAGTGGCTTCTTCGGCGCCTTGCCGCCCAGCGTCTGCGTCAAGTCGCGGATCGGCGCGCGGACGGCGAGATCCCGGGCCTTCTGCGCGAGGTCCGCATCGGCGTCCTCAACCTCCATCCCGTCGGGGTCGCCGCGCGCGACGCGCTTGCCGTCGCAGACCACGGTCAGCGTGAATGCGGTCTTGCCGTCCGGGCCTTTGCCGTCCACCTGCATCCGTGCGCGGTTGCCGTCCTTGAAATCCATCGCGACCTCGAACGACTGCTTGTCCTCGCCCGCGGCGACGACCATGGTCCCCTTCATCGAAAACGTCTTCGCGGAAGCGACCTTCGCCTCGATTTTCTTCACGAGCTCCTCGGCGGCGGCGTCGGATTTCGGCGGGGTGGCGTCTTCGGCGAACACGGCGAGGGCCAGGACGAGGAACACGGTGAGAACGCGCATGGCAGACTCCGAAGTTGAAGAGGCGCGGAAGTTATCGGATGGACCGCTCCTAACGCAAGTGGAGGTATGCTTTCGTCCCATGAGGACCCTCCTGTTCGTTCTCCTCGCCGCCGCGGTCGCGTCCGCCCAGGCTCCACCCCCACTCAAGCTCACCGTCCCGAAGGACCACCCGCGCATCGGGCTCGTGTCGGCCGACCTCGAAAAGGTCCGCGCGAACATCGCAAAAGAGCCGTGGGCGGGGATCTGGAAGAACGTCGTCTCGCGTTCGGAGGGCGTTCGCCGCGGCGACCTCGACCCGAAGCGCGCGTTCGGCGGCGTCGGCGGGCAGGGCGTGAGGTTCACGATGACGGAAGGGCTGGAGTGCGTGGCGCTTCAGGCACTGGTCGGGAAAGACGCCGCGGCGGCGAAGGCGCTTTCCGATTTCTTCGACGCCTGGGACCCGGCGCCGCTGGAGAAGGACATCGCCGACACAGACTTCATGTCTTCGGGGGAGTTCTTCGAAGGGCTTGCCGTCGTCCTCGACTGGACGTGGGATCTCCTCACGGAATCCGCCCGCACCAAACTCCGCGCGATCGTCGAGCGGCGCGCGAAGCACAACTACGACGGGTTCATCGGCAAGAAGTCGTGGGAAGCGACGACCGAGGCGAACAACCACTCGATGGCGTCGATGGGCGGGCTCGGGCTCGCGGCGGTCGCGCTGTGGAACGAAAATCCGGACGCGCCGGCGTGGGCCGGGATGGCGCACGCGAAAATGAAGGCGTACCTCGCGGCCAGCTTCGACCCCGACGGCGCGTGCTACGAAGGCACGATGTACGGGCCGTTCGGGCTCTTCCGCATCCTGCCGTTCTCCGATTGCTGCGCGCGCTTCGGCGCCGGCGACGCGATGGCAGGGCTGCTCGGCAAGGTCATCGCGCAGCTCGCGAACGAAATCTGCCCTGGACGCGACCGGATGCTCCCGATCAACGACACTGACGGGAACTTTCTACCCTGGGGCGGAACGCTCTTCATTTATGACGCAGCGCGTCATGAGTCCCCGCTCTCGCGCTGGATGTGGACGGACCTGTCGAAGCGCCAGGCCGGCAACGGCGGGCACACCTGGGCCTTCGCGGTGCTGTGGGAGGACGGCAAGGAAGGCGGAAATCCGCCCGACAAGCTGGTCGCCGTCACGAAAGGCCGCGGCACGCTCACCGTCCGCACCGGCTGGGAGAAAGCCGATTTCCTCGCGGCGTTCGAGTGCGGGAAGCGCGTCCCGGGGTGCCACGGCCAGTCGGACGTCGGGCATTTCCTGATCTACGCGAAGGGGAAATGCCTCGCCGCGGACACGGGGTACTCGAACGAAGCGGAGGAAGGCAAGCCGCAGCAGTCGATCGGGCACAACCTCGTGCTCGTGGACGGCAAGGGCGAGGTGCTGACGGGCGGCGGGCAGGTGACCGAGGGGAAGCTCGTGCAGTGGGAGGAAAGGAAGACCCTCGTCTGGACGCAGGCCGACCTCACCGGCGCCTTCGCGCAGAAGGCGTACAACCCGATGGCCGTCGCGACGCGCTGCTTCATCGTCCTCACCGGCCCCGACCCGTACGTCGTCGTCGCCGACGCGTTCGTGAAAGATGCGAAGGACCACGACTACACCTGGCTGCTCCACGGCAACGCCGATTCGAAGTTCGACTGCGCGAAAGACCGCGCCACCCACCAGTCCGGCGACGCCGCGCTCGACATCGTCCCTTGCCTCTTCGACAAGGACGTGCTGGCGTTCGAGACGAAGAAGTTTCCCTCGAGTAACTTCGGCGAGCACGACATGCTCCGCGCGACGGTGAAGGGCAAGCGGTGGCTCGGGCTCACCGTGCTCTCCCCGCGCGGAGCTTCCGACGCGGCCGCCGATGTGAAACGCGAGATCAAGGGCGGGAAGCTGGTCGTCACCGTGACCCGCGGCGGAGCGAAGGACGAGTTCACGCTCACGGCCGCGCCGAATGGCGGCATTGGCTCTCTCCGAGTTGTCCGCACAATCGATGGAAAATCAGGTACCGAAGATCTCAAACTGAAGTAGCAAGGATCTCGAGCGCGGTAAAGCGCAGACCCGATGCAGCGTGGTAAACTGCCCGTGTGAACAAGCCCTCCTATACGGCCGTCCTGACGCGGGATTCCGGAATGGTGCTCGCGCACTGCACGGAGTTGGACGTAGCCAGCCAGGGGCGCACGCCGAGAACCGCTCTTCGTAACTTGCAGGAAGCGGTGGAACTTTTCCTCGCCCACGCAGACCCGCGCGAAATTCGCAATCGGCAGAAGTCGAGCCTGGGCATCCGGCGCTTCAAAGCCGCGAATGGGTAAGCTTCGCAACCTGTCCGGCCGCGAAGTCCGCGGAATCCTGGAAGCTCAGGGATTCGCGATGGTTCGGCAGCACGGGAGCCACATGGTCTTGCAGCGTTCGGTGGCAGGCGCCACCCAGACGGCGATCGTGCCGAACCACAAATCCATTCGGGCCGGGACACTGTCCTCGATCATTCGCCAGAGCGGAATTCCGAGAAGCGAATTTGAGGTCAAGGGGTCTTGAAGATCCTGAAAATTGAGCCGGAGTATCTCGGCTGCTTCTTTTGGAAGCTCAATGATGCGGGGTGGTTCGAGCACTTCGACGACCTGACAGGGTGCACGCTGTCTGCCGCTTTGCAGCGGATGATGAAGGAGTGGTGCTCAGCTTTCGACAGCACCTTTGACGACGACGACCCTAGGGATTCAGGCTTTCCGTCGCCGGAGGCGGAGAGCACGTGGGAACGTCAGGGGCTCCACCTCCGTGACGCACTGGCGAAGGAATTGGGCGGCGGATGGCGCGTCTTCTACGCGAGACCCCGATGCCTTCAGGATACAGACCGGTGTGATCTCTATCTGGATCGCCCGCTTCCCTGGGTGTGGAAGCGGAATCGGTGGCTGCCGATGAATTGCCGGGCCCACGGACACGACTGGAATCTCGAAGTCAACGCGGACGCCCAACTTCCCGTGTTCGCTCTTCGCATGGACGGAAAGTTGGTCAGACAGTTCGACCATTGGCCAGCTTGCTGGAAATAGTCAGGACTACTTCTCGAGCTTCTCCTCAATCCGCGTATCCGGCACCAGCCACACCAGCGCGATCACGACGTAAAGGGCGATCGCCGCCGGCGCATAAGCGAACGCCAGCGGGATCGCCGAGGCGTACCCCAGCAGCGACAGCTTTCCCTTCAGGTCCTTCCCCACCGCCGTCGCCAGCTTCGATCGCTTCCCGTGCTGCAGGATGATCGAGCGCTGCAGAATCGTGTACGCGATCGCAGCGAGGAGCAGGACGGCACCGTAAATGGCGACGGGAAGCGGCTGCAGCCCGTTGTCGCCCATCCAGCTCGTGCTGAACGGCACGAGCGAGAGCCAGAAAAGGAGGTGGAGGTTCGCCCAGAGGATGCGGCCGTCCACGCGCTCGGCGGCCTGGAACATGTGGTGGTGGTTGTTCCAGTAGATGCCGAGGAAGACGAAGCTCAGCACGTAGGACAGGAACGTCGGGAGAATCGTCCGAAGCGCCGCCCAGTCCGCGCCGTGGGGGATCTTGAGCTCGAGCACCATGATCGTGATGAGGATCGCGATCACGCCGTCGCTGAAGGCTTCGAGGCGGCCTTTGGTCATGGGGAGAAGATACGGGCGCGGCGGACAGGGTGGAAGGGGTGGACAAACAAATGCCTGACGCGGAAACGCGCTGAAACGGCCGCGGAAAGGCGCTGTAAGACGGCTACTTCGGGGAAGGAGACAACAGCGGTTCGATCTCGGTGTTTTTCATCTTCGTTGCGAGCGCTTCCTGGAAATGGCGTTTCGCGTCTTCGACCCGGCCCTCGATCATGGCCTTCGAGCCGGCGAGAAAGCGCGCTTCGGATTTCCGCAGCCGGTCGATCGAATCGAGGGAACCGGTCGTGTTTGCAAGGAGCTCCTCCTCGGCCAGGTCTCCCAGCAGGAATTTCCCGTAGGTCTCGACCCGGTCGCCGGCCGGCTTTTGAGACTTCAGCCACTGGCGCAGATCCTTGTCCGCGGCTTCCTTCTTCCCGAGCCGCGCCCGGAGAATCCAGATCCGCAGCCGGGTGTAGTCCTGCCCCTCGGCCTCCAGCTCGACGCTCTTCTCAAGATCCGCCAGGGCGTCTTCCCACTCGCGGAGATCGTAGAGGCAGAGGCCGCGATTCAGGAAGGCGCGGGCGTATTTGGGGTCGAGCTGAAGCGCCATCGTGGCGTCCTTGAGCGCGCCGTCGAAATCGCCGGTGAGGCGCCGAGCGAAGGAGCGATTGTTCCAGGTGAGGGCGGAATCGGGGGCGAGGCGAAGAGAGGTGTCGTAGGAAGCGAGGGCGCCGGCGAGGTCGCCCGCATCTGCCTTCGCGAGGCCGAGGTCGTTGTGAGGGCCGGGCGCGGCGGGATCGAGTTCGACGGCTCTTTCGAGATCGGCGATCGCTTCGGCGAGTTTCCCGTCCTGGCGGCGGACGAGGCCGCGGTGGTGCCAGCCTGAGGGAGAAGCGGAGTCGGCGGCTACGGCGCGGTCGTAGGCCTCGAGCGCGCCGGCGAGGTCGCCCTTCGCCCTCGCGGCGTCCCCTTCATCGACGGCCTTGTGCGCTGCCGCGGGATCGGGGTCGCCCGCGAACACTCCGATGGCCGAAAGTGCGATGAGGATGACCGCCTGTCCCCCGATGAGGAGCTGGCGTACGCCTTCGCGCTCAAAGGCGCGGAAGAGATTTCGCATCGTGTGCGGCCCCCATGTCCTTGATCCGGCGTCGCTGGCGCCACGCGATCATCAGGCGCTGCCCCGGGGTGAGCCGAAGCCAGTCCTCCCGGATGGGTTCGGATTCCATCTCGCGCAGGATGGGGTGAAGGGCCTTCTTCGCTGCCGGCCGCTTGGACTGCATGGGGGTGAGTCTACCGTCACCGGCTCGGCCTCACACTACCGAAGGACGATCGAGGTCCGAATTCGCATGCATCCTCGCAGGGCAAACGAGGCGTGGTTCGCGCCCGGATGTCGTCAACAACTCTCACGATGACCGCCCTTCCTGCGTAGTACCATGCGCTCCCTTCATCGGAGGTCCCATGCGCTTCACCGCCACACTGCTCCTCGTCGCCTTGCTTGCGCTTCCCGCCCTCGCCCAGATGCCGCCGATGCCGGGGCAGGAGGGGACGGATGCGTTCAACCTCGGGGTGCTGGGGGCGGAAGGGCTGCCGATCAAGAAGCCGGACGAAGCGCTGGGGTTGCCGCGCGGGGCGGTGGCGATCAAGGTGACGAAGGTGCTGGACGGTGGGCCCGCGCTGGACGCGGGGCTGAAGGCGGATGACCTGGTGGTGGCAGTGGGCGGGACGTTCCTGACGATCAAGCACATGGTCGCGGTGTACCAGCTGGTGGCGGCGATGGAAGCGGTGTCGTCGACGAAGAAGGGAGAGACGACGCTGACGGTGATCCGGGACGGGAAGCCGGTGAACCTGAAATTGAAACTGCCGGCGCTGGGGCCGCACGGCGCGAACTGCCCGACCGGGTGCGGGCGGTGCGAGAAGCTGATCGACGATTCGCTGAAAATCCTGACGGGGCTGCAGGAGGCGGACGGGGCGTTCCCGATCGGGATTGGCGGGCAGAACGGGCGCGTCGCCGTCACGAGCCTGGCGGGGCTTTCGTTCCTGGCGAGCGGGAGCACGACGAAGGACGGGCCGTACGCGGACAACGTGGCGCGGGCGGCGAAATGGGTGACGGAGCACTGCGGCAAGGAAGACGCGATGCCGGGAGGCGAGCGGCCGACGGGCGGCGCGAACTGGAACCAGACGAACTGGTCGCTCGGGTACGGGTGCCTGTTCCTGACGGAGATCTACCGGCTCGATCCTTCGCCGGAGCTGGAGCAGAAGCTCACCGACTTCATGCAGACCATCGAGAAGAACCAGGAAGCGTCCGGCGGCTGGGCGCACGGCCCCGGCGGCCCGAACGCGCTGAAATACGTCGAGCTGCAGATCGTCGGGAACCTCGAGCTCGCGGCGCTCGGGGCGCTTCGAAAGGCCGGTTTCAAGCCCTCGCAGGCCGTCATCGACAAGGGCGTCGCGTACATGATCTCGACCTCGTCCGGCGACGGCGGGATCGGGTACAGCGCGAACCCCGGGCAGCAGGGGATGGGCGACCCGGGCCGGACGGCGCTCGGCGCGTGGGCTTTCGGGATGCTGGACATGAAGACTCACCCGTTCTTCGCGCGGATGGGCTCCTATTTCAAGCGCTCGATGGAAGACCTGCCGGGCGGCCACGTTTCGCCGATCATGCACTACACCTCCGCGGCCTTCGCGTGCATGCATTTCGACGCCAGCTATTGGAAGAGCTTTATCGGGCTCTTCCGCCTCGAAATCCTGGCGGCGCGGCGTCCGGACGGGACTTTCAGCGCGCGGCCGACGGAAGAAACGGTCTCGATGCACAACAACACGGACCGGGAACTGGGGCCGGCGTGGACGACGGCGAGCTATTCCCTGATTTTGCAGGTCCCCCGGGGGAAGCTGAAGATCCTGACGGGCATGAAGTAAGTCCTATCAGCATCTTAAGTTCCGTTAAAATTGACTCTTCCGCAAATATGAAATTTTCCTTCCCTTAAGCTCCTTAATTCGTGATGTTGGGGGAATGTTCACCCGCCCTCTTGCCGTTATAGAGGGCAGGAAAACCACCATGAGAAACCTCCACCCCGTCCCAGACCAGATCGTCGCCAAAATCCAGACCTTCCTGCTTCAGCCGATCCCCCCGGACGGCTCGACGTTCCGCAGGAAGTGGGAAGCCCAATGCCGTTCGCTGCCGCCCGGCGCGGACGAGGTGCTGCTGGAGACGCTCCGCCGCGGGACCCCGTCGGAACAGGGTTCGGCGATCGTGGCGCTTCGGTCCCTCGGCTGGGACGTCATGGAGCGCGGCGAGATCACGGACCGCACGTTCATGCTGCGTCGCCGGGGCGAGCGCGACTGGCAGACGATCCGGCCCATGTTGCAGTTGGATTGAGCGCGGGAGACGCGGGGACTTCGCAGGCGGAGACGCCGGCCCGCTTTCTGTGAGGATCGTCTGACGACTGCCGGCCGCGAGCCGGCGCCTCCCCCTGCTGCGCCCCGCCTCTCCCTCGCCCAATCCGGACGGAAGAAAAGTGCGGCGGGAGGGTAGGATAGTGGCCCCCTCGCGTTTCCGGAGACTGTTGATGACGCGCCTCCTGCTGGGACTCGCCTTGCGCGCGCTGACGCCGCTGGTCGTCCTTGCGCAGGCCGCGAAACCCGCCGAGGGGTTGACGGCGGCGGAGTCGAAGGAAGCCGAGGCGGCGATCAAGGCGTGGTTCGAGGCGAAGGCGGACGGCGACCGGGCGGCGGCGATCGAGCGGCTGCGCGCCATCGACCATCC
>JAIOPR010000044.1 GCA_021413805.1 Planctomycetota bacterium | reverse complement strand
CAGCGTCCCCTTGCCCCCCGCCGGCGTCGCCGGCTGTATCAGCGCGCTCAAGGGGCCTCCTCAACGATGTACTTGGGGAAGTTCGAGCGCTCGCCGCGGCCCTTCAACGGGTAGTCCTTCCGCAACGGGTGCCCCGTGTAGTCGTCGGGCGTGAGGATCCGCCGCAGGTCGGGATGGTTCAGGAACCTGATGCCGTACATGTCCCAGACTTCCCGCTCCAGCCAGTTCGCGTCGCCCCAGAGCGTATGGACGGATTCGATCTCGCAGCGCGCTTCGCCGACATACGCCTTCACCCGGAGCCGTTCGTTGCGGAGAAGGGATGTCAGCTGGTAGACGACCGCAAAGCGCTCGACGTGGTCGAGGCGGAGGTAGTCGACCCCGGTGAGGTCCGTCAGCATGTCGAACGGGCACTCCGCGTCGTCGCGCAGCGACTTGAGCATTTCCAGGGCGCGTGCCGACTTCACGCAGAGCGTCACCTGTCCGCGGAATTCCTCCACGGAGAGGATTTCGTTTCCGAATCTCTCCTTGAAGCGCGTGACGACAGGGTCGCTGGGGGTCAACTTTCAGTTCCCGTGCTTCGTGTCGGAAATCTTCTCTTTCGAGACGATCTCCTGGATCTTGCGCACGCCGTCGATCAGGTTTTCCGGGCGGGGCGGGCAACCCGGGATGTAGACATCGACCGGGAGGAACTGGTCGACTCCCTGGATCAGCGTGTACGTGTCGAAGACGCCGCCGGACGAAGCGCAGGCGCCCATGGAAATGCACCACTTGGGTTCCGGCATCTGCTCCCAGATCTTGAGCAGGACGGGCATCATCTTGATGGAGATCCGGCCCGACACGATCATGAGGTCGGCCTGTCGCGGGGAAAAGCGGATGACCTCGGAGCCGAAGCGCGACATGTCAAAGCGCGAGGAAAGGGTCGCCATCATCTCGATCGCGCAGCACGCCGTGCCGAAAGGCATGGGCCACAGCGCGTTCTGGCGGGCCCAGTTGACCAGGGCCGAGACGCGGGTCGCGATTGCACCGTCGCCGAGCAGGCGTTCTATTCCCATTCGAGCGCTCCCCGTTTCCAGACGTAGGCCAACCCTGCGGCGAGCACCCCGACGAAGATCCCCATTTCAACCAGCCCCGCGACGCCGAGGGAACGGTGAATGAGGGCCCACGGGATGAGGAAGACGGTTTCGATGTCGAAGAGGATGAAGAACAGGGCGACCAGGTAGAACCGCACGTTAAAGCGGCCGTGCGCCGAGTCGACCAGCGGGACTCCGCACTCGTACGGATCCATCTTGCCCTTCCGCTTGCGCCGCGGCCCGAGCAGGGCGGACAGCACGAGGGCTCCCGCGCCAACGCTGACGGCGAGGAACGCGTAGAAGGCCAGTGGGCCGTAATTGTGGAGCATAGGAGCCTCGGTGGCGACCTCGTTGTTGTGTGCGGATTATAGGGTGGGGGGGTGGGGAGTCTAGATTTTGGGGAAGTGCGTTAATAATGTGCGGGAATGCCGGGAGGAGGAATTGTTCAAGTTGGGTCACTGCGGGGGGAATGGGCGGGACTGAAGCCCAACGTGCGCAACCGGATTCTTGTCGCGCTCTGAATGGGTTGACAGCGGTGGCGCGCAGGCTCGAAACTGGCGTGAGACGAAGGCTCTTGACACGCGAGTCGATAATGAAGAAACTTAATCCGGCTGCAGCAGTTCACCCGAAACCCTCATAAACCCTTGAGAATGAAAAACTTCCAACTCGTCGTGCTCCTCACAACCGCCCTCGCTTCCTGCACCCAGGCCCAGCAGCCCGAGCCTCCGCCTCCCCCTCCCGCGCCGGATATCACCATCGACAAGGGAATCTTCGACGTCTTCCAGGGGAACAGCCATCGGGCCGTCGAGGGGTTCACCATCCTTCGCAAGGCGGACGGGGACACCCAGATTCGCGGCGAAGCCACCCTGGCGCTTCCCGGCGAACACGAAGGTTCGGACACCTGGACCTTCTATCCCGACCTCCGTTACGGCGGCCGCGGCGTCAAAGGGTATGACCTGCGCGCCAAGTACCCGACCGGTCCCGGCGAGACGCACGTGCGCTTCGACGGCGCCACCTGCACCTGGGCATTCGTGGGACCCAACGCCCAGAAGGTCGGCCCTGTCACGGTCAATCTCCCGCTGGACGGGATCATCCTCGACAAACGCATCATTTCCCACTACGCGATCTTCGGGCTTCAGCCCCTCGGCCCCGGCGAGCATTCGCGCATGTCGCTCGATCCCGACACGGCGCGGGTGGCCGAAGTGCGTGTCTCGGAACCGGTCCCGGCGCGCATCGAGACGCCGCTTGGGAATCTCCTGTGCACTCGCCTCCTCGTCACCATCGGTTCGTTCGGCGTGAACCTCTGGTTCGACCCCGACGGGTTCCTCCTCCGTGTCGAGATTCCTCACTACGGGATTTCGGCCGTCCGCAGGGGGACTTCAGGTTTCCCGGGATTGCGCAAACCGGACGAAGCGCACGTCGGCCCCGCCGGGGAGGAATTCCAGATCCAGGACGGCCGCTCGCTGATTGCAGGATCCTTCAGCCATCCCGCGGGGAACGGACCGTTTAACTCCGTCATTATCCTGGGCGACGCCGGCCCTCAGGACCGCAACGGGAATCCGCTCGGCGGAACGCTCCTCTGGAACCACTACCGCGCCTGGTCCGAGGCCATCGTGGACGCCGGCTCCGCCTGCATCTCCATCGACGATTCCGGCAGCGGTAATTCCATCGCCGGGCGTGAAGACGAAACCATCAGCGACTCCGTGAACCACGCACGGGCCCTCCTCGCATGGGCACGGGAGCAGAAGTGCCTGAAGGGCGGCAAGGTCGGCGTCATCGGCCACGGAGAGGGCGCGTTGCTCGCGCTTCAGCTCGCCGTCAACGGCGATGTGGATTTTGCCGTCCTCATCGGCGCGCACGGGCAGACCATCGACCGGATCTTTCTCGACCAGATGGGCGCCGAGATGGTGCGCCAGGGAGTGCCCGACGATGTCCGGCACGACCAGCTCGCGGAAGCGTCGGAGCTCCAGAAATTGTGGGAGGACACGAAGATCGATGTCTGGAAACCGCCCCAGGTTCCCGAGAAGTTCGCGCTGCAGGGAGCGCCGCGCGACTGGTTCCGCGACATGATGCGCTTTGACCCGGTCAAGCTCGCCGCGCAACTGAAGACGCCGGTCCTCGTGATGCATGGAGACGGCGACATGCAGATTGCGCGCAGCAATTTCGACATGCTTTCGAAGGCCCTGGCGGACGGGAAGAAAGATGCAACCTGTCAGCTGTACAAGGGCCTGGATCACTTCCTCATGCCCGCGATCACGGGAGACGCCGGCGATTCGGCGGACCCGGACCGCAAGGTGGACCCGACGGCGCTCAAGGACCTCGGAAAGTGGGTGAAGGCCAGGTGAGCGCGGCGAAAGCGCGGGCGCTTCCCGGCGCCTGATTTTTCTCCCGCCATTTCGCGCCGCGTGGTTCGCTGAACGCCGACACCCGTTCAGGAACTCCCCATGGTGGAACAGGTCCTCGTCGTGCCGCGTACCGACCTCTTCGGGCTCACGCACAACCCGCACGGGTTCGACACCCGCAACCTCGGCTTCTACCGCGACCGCATTGCCCAGTTCGCGCGATTCGTCGATCGCCCCGGCGCCGAGGAGGACCCGTCGCTCAAGCAGATCATTCCCTACGCGATGGTCCGGTGCGGGAAGCGGATCCTGACGCTGACGAGGCTGGCGAAGCAGACCGAGAAGCGCCTGCACAACAAGATGTCGATCGGGGTCGGCGGCCACATCAACCCGGACGCGGGCCTGGAGGGGATCGTCGAACGCGGACTGCAGCGGGAACTGGACGAGGAGCTCGACATCCAGGCCGCAGTCAAAATCCGACCCGTCGGGTACATCAACGACGACTCGACGCCGGTCGGTTCCGTGCATTTCGGGCTTGTATTCGAAGTGCTTGCAGCGACGGAGGACGTGAAAGTGCGCGAGACGGAGCTGATGGAGGGCGGCTTCAAGGACGCGTCGGAACTGCCGGCGTTTGCGGAACGGATGGAGACCTGGTCGAAGTTTCTCGTGGACAACATGTCGGCGATCGTGCGCTAGAAACCCATCGACGGGATGATCGCCGTGCTCGTCCCCCTCGCGTCCTCCACCGTGACGACGCTTCCGTCCGAAAGCAGCCCGATGATCCCGGCGAGCGGGTGGGCGACCGGCTTTCGCATCGCAACGCCGCCGCTCGGAAGCGTCACTTCCGATTCCGTGCTCCCGTCAGCCCTGACGCGCCGTACCGTGAACTTGCGGAACGACCAGAAACCCACGATGGCGGCATCGTCAACGGGGACGACCCATTCGAGGCGGAGTTCGGGCTCGAAATGGGCGCAAGCGGATTCGCCGAGCAGATCGTAGAGCACGAGCCGGGCCGGGGCGTCTTTCGAGAGACCCGTCGCCGGCCCGAGGAAGGCCGGTGTTTTCCGCTGCGCGAGCTTGCTGCCTTCAAACGCGAAACACTCGAGAACGCCCCGGCTGGTGTGCACCCAGAGGCGTTCGCGGATCCAGAACACGCGCCCCGCCATTTCACCGCCGCCCTGGATCCAGGGCGTCTTGGTTACCGGCTTCCCGTTCGCCAGGAAACAGACGGCGCCCGCCTTTTCTTCCTTGAGCATCAGGGACTCGACCTCCGACGCCAGCACCCCGGCCGAGACGTCGATCGGCGTCGACATCCAGTCCATCTTGCGGCCGATGGGGAACCGGTGGATTTCGCGGCCATCCCAGCGCCACGCGAACGACATGCGGCCCGCACCGGTGCCGCGCGAGACGCCGATCCACAGGTAATCGCCAATCGCATTCGGCCGGTCCGCGTAACACTCCCACTCGAACTCGTCGAGCGTCTTCGGCTCGTCGCTACCGAGCAGCACCAGCCGCGAACGGTGCTGGTAATGCCCCCGCTCCGCCTGCCGCGAGTCCGCGATCGCCGTCAGGATGTGGCCCTTCCAGAAAACCGGAAGCCAGATGGGGCCATGGAACCTCTGTTCGTCCACCGTGTCGCCGGCGAGGTCAAACGTCGTCCACGTCGATCCCATGAGCCCGGGCTTCTTGAGCTCGCCGTCCCCGGTCACCGCGTGCAGCCGGCCGTCGGGGCGGATTCCAAGCTCCAGCCCGCGCCCGGGGAGTTTGCAGATTTCGTCGAGGACGAGTGCGCGCAAGGGAGGCCTATTGAATCCTGAAGAGCGGTTGCCGGGGCCGGCGAGGCGCCGGCGTCCCTAATACCGTGATGCTGAGGATAGCTTCGACGGGAGGCGTCTTTCCATCATCCGCATCCTGATCCTCGGGGCGACGGTGGTCACTTGAGGAGGGCCTGAAGCGCGTCGGGAGTCGTCGCGGGAGCCTTGCACGTTTCCCCCTCGCAGACGAACGCCTGCGCTTTCGCCCCGGGCGCTCTTCCCACCAGGAACGGAAGCTCGGCTTCCTCTCCCGGCGCACCCGTCGCGAAGGCGAGGACTTTGTTGGGGCACCAGGTGCGGCGCGCGGCCGCGGCGAGAGCCTCGAAATCGGGCGAGCCAGGTTTCCCGCTGATGACGACCTCTTTCCGGGGCCGCAGGAAGAACGAGACACCCTTCAGTAACTCGGGCTGGGCGAGGGCGGCGGACTCGAGCCGGTCGCGGAAGATTCCCATGGCTTTGGCGGCCTTCTGGCGAAGCGCGTCGTCCTCGGTGAATTCGGCGAGGCGGAGAAGTGTCATGCAGGCGACCGAGATCCCGGAGGGAACGGCGCCGTCGTAGGCGTCCTTGCGGCGCGCGATCAGCTTTTCCTGGTCGGAGGCCGTGGAGAAGAAGGCGCCCTGGTCCTTGTCCTCGAAGAGCCGGATCATTTCGTTGGCAAGCCGGCGGGCCTCCTGGAAGTACTCGAGTTTCCCTGTGGCCTCGTAGAGGTCGAAGAGCGCAGCGGAGAACATCGCGTAGTCGTCGAGGAAGCCGGTCACGGACATCGCGCCCTGCCGGTACCCGCGCAGCAGCCGGCCGTCTTTGACGCACTGCGTCATCAGGAACTTCGCGGCGCGCTCCGCGGCGTCCCGGTAGCGCGGCTCGCCGAGGGCTCCCGAGGACCACGCCAGCGCCGAGATCATCATCCCGTTCCACGAAACCAGGAGCTTGTCGTCCAGGTGCGGCGGGATCCGCTTCTTCCGCGCCGTGTACAGCTTCGCCTTCGCCGGCGCAAAGCGCTTCTCCTGCGCCTCGTCGTAAACATCGACGTGGAGTGCGGAAGTGCCGTGTTCGAAATTGCCTTCCTTCGTGACGCCGAAGTAAGCGCAGAAGTCGGCGCCTTCCGAGGGGCCGAGGATTTCCGCGACCTGCGTGGGGGTCCAGACGAAGAACTTGCCTTCTTCGCCCTCGCTGTCGGCGTCGGTGGCGGACCAGAATGCTCCCTCGGGGGAGGTCATTTCGCGGAGGACGTAGTCGAAGACTTCACGGGAGATGCGTTCGTAGTACGGGTTGCCGGTGACGACGGCGGCTTCGGCATAGACGCGGGCGAGCTGGGCGTTGTCGTAGAGCATTTTCTCGAAGTGGGGGATGAGCCAGCGTTCGTCGGTGGAGTAGCGGGCGAAGCCGCCACCGGCCTGGTCGTAGATGCCGCCGCGGGCCATGGCGTCGAGCGTGTGGGTGACGGCCTGGAGGGCGGCCTTGTCGCCGCCACCTTCACGCAGCAGGTACCCGAGCGCCATCGAGGGCGGAAATTTCGGGGAGCTTCCGAAGCCGCCGTTGTCGGCGTCGTAGCGCTGGATCATCTGTTTCACGGCGGCGGGGAGGAGTTTGGCGTCCAGGTCCGTCGGTCCGTCCGGTTTGCCGGAATCGGCGAGGTAGACAGCCAGGTGTTCCGCGTCCTTCTCGATGCTCTCGCGCTTGTCCTTCCAGACGCCGGCGATCCGGGTCAGGAGTGTCGGGAATCCCGGCCGCCCGTGGCCGTCATCCGGCGGGTAGTACGTGCCGGCGAAGAACGGTTTTCCCTCGGGGGTCAGGAAGACGCTCATCGGCCACCCGCCCGAGCCGTTGTTGATCGCCTGCACGGCCTCCATGTAGATCTCGTCCACGTCGGGCCGCTCCTCGCGGTCCACCTTGATCGACACGAAATTGTCGTTCAGGATCTTCGCGGTGTCTTCGTTCTCGAAACTCTCGCGCTCCATCACGTGGCACCAGTGGCACGTGCTGTAGCCGACCGAGAGGAAAACCGGCTTTCCCTCTTTCTTCGCCTTCGCGAACGCCTCGTCCCCCCACGGGAACCAGTCCACGGGGTTGTGGGCGTGCTGAAGCAGGTAGGGGCTCTTCTCTTTCGCAAGGCGGTTCGTGTGGCGCACGGGGGGCTCCTGGGGCTTCGCGGCTTCGTCTGAAGGGCCGGGTGTGGGAATGGGCTCATCCTTCGGCTCGGGATCGCAGCCGGCCATACACAGCGCGAACACGGCGGCGGCCATCCCGGGAAACGCTTTCATTTTCAGAACGTCCCCCACACCGGGAGCACTGTCAACGTAAACCTTGGGCGCCAACGGTGTATGCTCCCCGTCTGGCGAAATCAGGAGTGAGTCCATGAAAGTGTTTCTCCCCGCCGCGATCCTTGCCCTCTGCTCCCTCGTCATATTCGCCGATGACGCTGCGACCGAATTCGTAAAGCGGGCAAAGAAGCTGGACCAGGAAGAAGGCCTCGGCCGCGTCTCCCTCGCCACGCATTGCGAGAGCATCAAGATGTGGAAAGCGGCCGTCGAAGAGTGGACGCGCGTCGTCGAGATTTTCCCGGACAACAAGGAGGGAATCGACCACCTCGCGAAGGCGCAGCAGAAGGCCGACATCGTCGAGAGCCGGCCTCTTCCCGAGGAAGTCGCCACCCATACGGCCGGCGTTGCAAACCTCCGGAAGACGCTGGGCAAGAAATGGCGCGACCTCGCGGCCTGGGCGAAATCGAAGGGCCTCGGGGATGAAGAAGCGACGGCGATCGCCATGGCCGAGGACTTTGAGTCGGTGACGAAGACGTCCAATGGGCCGAAAGGTGCGTCCGTGGCGGTGCTGAACGCGGCCCGCAGGAAGTGCAAGCTCAAGCCCGTGGTTCTCGGGGAGAAACTGAGCACGGGGGCGCAGAAACACGCGGACTACCTGATCAAGAACGACGCGCATCCTTCCACGAAAGGGCTGGGGGCTCACCACGAGGACGCGACCCTGCCGGGGTACACCGAGGAGGGCGCCAAGGCGGGCATGGAAAGCGATATCGGGACCGAGGCGCCGCCGCAGGCGATGGCGGGGATGCTCGCGACCTTCTACCACCGGATACCGCTTCTTCACCCGGACCTGAAAGAAGTCGGGATCGGTTATGCCAGCAGCGGTGCGGATCGCTGGGGCGGACGCTGCGTGATCGACTACGAGGGAAAAGGCGAGAAGGACGAAAAGGCGCCCCGCATCGTGGCGTACCCTGCCGAAAATGCGACCGGGGTAATCAAGTCGTTCGGGGGTGAAGAGCCCGACCCGCTTCCGCAGGGCGCCGACCCCAACGCGGGGCTTCCGATCACGCTGACGTTTTTCGACGCGCCGACGGTGACGGGCGCGGCGATGGAAGTGCGGGCGGGAGGCGTGCTGGAAGACGGCTACCTGTCGAGCCCGGAGAAGCCGGCGCGATCCGATTTCCCGAACGAGGACTCGATCGTGTTCATCCCCAAGCGGGCGCTGAGCGGGAACACGAAGTATCACGTGAAAGTGACCGCGAAGGTGAACGACGAGGACTATGCGAAGGAGTGGGATTTCACGACGGGGACTAAAGACCGCTGACTCACGGGTCGGAAGCCAGGCTCAAAGGAATTTGCTGGCCAGCCTGTCCGCCGTGAGCGCAGTGGAGATGAGCGCGTGACGCTTCTGCAGTTCGTCGGGCTCGTCGAATCCCATCGTGTGGGCTGAATACCGGAGCAGCGCAACCTGGTACGGCTCCATCGCCGTGACCCCGCCACAAAGTTCGCGCGTCCATCGCCGCACCCGTTCCACCCCGGCGTGAATTTTCGCTAACGCCGCGTCCGTCGCGAGGTCCGCGGGCAACGCCCCCAGCGGCACGTCGAGCGATTCCTGCCCGAGCAGCCACTCCTCGTACCGCCTCGCCCGCCCCAGCGCCGCTTCGTCCGCCATCGGCAACATGATGAACTTCAGGTCATTCTCCAGCTTCGCGCAGTCCTTCAGCGAGTGCGCAGGCCCCGTGTGGAAATAATCGATCAGCCACGAATTCCCCGCTTCGTCCACCAGCACGTTCGCGAGATTCAGGTCGCCGTGAACCCAGCAGACGGCGGATTCCATCGGGTCGCGCGCCAGGAGCGCGGGGATGCGATCGTAAAAGCGGTGGAGGTCGGGGAGGTGGAGGGCGGCGCGGCCGAGGGCTTCCGCTCGCTCGATGGTGTGGCGGGCGTACTCGGGCTTGAACTGGTAATGCTGGAAGAGCTGGATCCGGTCGCGCACGGGGGATTGCGAGAGGCGAGCGAGGATGTCCTCCCAGAGCTGGTCGAAGAGTTCGGCGACCTCGGCCGGGGACCGGGCGCGACGGATCCGGGATTGAAGAGTCTCGACGGGGGAGTGGTGCATGGAGGCGTAGAAATATTTGATGGCGCCGCGGGTGGCGAGGTCGGCGAAGTCGGACATGGCGGGGGCGGAAGTGCCGAGGACGTTCTCGACGCGCTCGACGGCGGCGCGCTCTTTCGAGATTTTCTCGAGCGTGTCCGTCTTGATGACGAAGGGGACTTCCCGGCGGCCTTCCTGGTCCACCGATTCGGTGCGGAAGACGCGGGCGCCGCTGAATCCGCCGGAGAGGCTCTTGAGCGTGACGGAGCGGCAATTGCGGAAGAGGTGCCGGACGAGATCGGCGTCCTCGCCCTCGACGGGCCCGCCTTCGATGGTCGCGCCGTACCCGGCGACGGGGGCCCGCGCGGGTTCGGCGCCGACGCCGAGGGCCTTGAGGAAATCCGGGATCCCGTCCACGACGCGCACGGCGAGGTTCTGGGACAGGAGGTCGAGCGCCTGGAAATGCCGGACGCGCGAACGGCTGGCGCAGAGGGCGGAGCAGATCACGAGGTTGCTGATGCCGAGCCGCGTCAGGAGGTCGTAGGCGAGGTACTGGACCTTCACGTCCGTCCAGACGCCGACGATCCCGGCGGTGATTTCACCGGGGGCAGATCCACGCATCAACTCCTGGAGCTGGCCGCGAAGGTCCGTTCCCTCGAAATCGTTCAGCACCGTCGAGTTGACCGTCAGGGTTTTCACCCGGCCGCCCGACTGCTCGGCGAGCGGTTCGACGTACGCCGCGCCCGGCGTCCCTTTCAGGCAGTGCATCCCGAAATGGGCCAGGTGTTGCGCCTGCGCCGGGTCGGTCGCGTCGTGCCAGTCGCGGATGTGCACCACCGCGTGCTCTTCCCCAGCCCCGTCGTAAAACGCCCGCAGAAACCGCCCGAGCGGCCCTGTCCGCGGATCGTCCCCGACCAGCCGGCGCGATTCTGCCGCGCCGATGTGAAGCTGGTTCGGGATCGGCCGCCCCGGTGCCACCGGCGCGACAAAATCGTTCTGGAGGCACTGCGTGAAAAGAAGGGTTCGCGCCATCGGGTTCTCCCGGGGGACGATGTGCTGGTGAAGCGGAGAATGATACTTGAGCGATCGCGCCGGGCAGGAAGATCGTCGCCGGTGATAACATCCGCGCATGCCATCCTCGCGTCTGCCCTGGAGCTCGCCCAAGAACGCGTTCACGCTTCTGCTCGAGGAAAAGCAGCGGGCTGGCGCGCGCCTGATCGACCTGACCTTGTCGAACCCGACGAAGGCGGGGATCGAATACCCCGGCGCGGAAATTCTTGCGGCCCTGACCGACCCCCGGGCGCTCGTCTACGAGCCCGACCCCCGGGGGACGATGGAGGCCCGTGAAGCGGTGGCGGCGGCCTGCGGTGTCGCACCCGGCGCGGTGATGATGACCTCGAGCACGAGCGAGGCCTACTCCCTGCTTTTCAAGATGCTCTGCGACCCCGGCGATGCCGTCCTCGTGCCGCATCCGTCCTATCCGCTCTTCGACCATCTCGCGGCGCTCGAGGGCGTGCGGGTCGAGCCATACGAACTGCGCATCGAAACGGGGTGGGACGCTTGCATTCCATCGGGGGCGGAAGCGAAGGCGGTCGTTGCCGTAAGCCCGAACAACCCGACCGGGTCTTTCTTCTCGCCGGCCGACGTCGCCGCCGCCGCGCGCTTCGGCGTTCCGCTGATCGTCGATGAGGTGTTCGCGGACTATCCGTTCGAAACAGCCCCACCTCCGGCACGCGCCCGGCGCGACGTGGACGTCTTCACGCTGGGCGGGCTCTCGAAAGCGGCGGGGCTTCCCCAGATGAAGCTCGCGTGGATCCTGGCGACGGGGCCATGCGCCGCGGGTGCGCTCGACCGCCTCGCCGCTGTCGCCGACGCCTACCTTTCCGTTTCCGCTCCCGTCATGCGCGCGGCGCCGAAACTCCTCGCGCTCGCGCCGCGGATCCGCGCCGCCATCGCCGCCCGCACGCAAGCCAACCTCGCGATGCTGCGAAAGTCCGCGGGGAATCGCCTCCTCCCGCCGCAGGGCGGTTGGTACGCCGTCGTCGAAGCCCCCGGCGAACGCACCGACGAGGCCTGGGCCATCGAATTCCTGCGCGAAGACGGCGTGATGGTGCACCCCGGGTACTTCTTCAATTTTCCGCGGGAGGCCTTTCTCGTCCTCAGCCTCCTCGCCCCCGAACCCGAATTCGCCGAGGGCGTCCAGCGCATGATGCGCCGCCTCGGGCCCGCTTAACTTTCCCGCTCGAACGCGATCTGCTCGCCTCTCCAGGGGAAATCAAAGGGCTTCCTGCTTCCGGGTCGCCAGCCGAAGCGCCCGAGCGCGACAATCAGGTCGTCAATGCGCTTCCAGAAGAGGCTCTCGTAGCTGCCCGGGCCGGGGCCTTCTTCGGAACCGGCGACCGCCTCGACGATGAACAGCCCGCCGGGGCGGACGACGCGGGCGGTTTCTCGGGCGAGACGGGGGAGGTCGAGTGCGTGGTCGAGGGAGTTCGAGAAGGCGGCGTCGAAGGCGGCCGTGCGGAAGGGGAGGCGATGGAAGTCCGCTGCGAGCACATCGGGATTCCGGCTGCCGGGGTTCAGGTCGATGCCGACGGCGCGGGCCCCGGCGTCGCGGAAGGCGCGGACTTCCGTGCCCGTCCTCGCAGCGAGGCAGAGCACCCGGAAGCCAGGGACCGCCGGCAGGCGTGATCGAAGCGCCACCCGGTATTCGCGCTCGTACGCTTCCATGCCCTTGATCGTCGCGAGCTTGGCTTTCTGGTGCGAAACGTACGTCGCGTAGTCGGGATAGGCGCGGCGGGCGAGGGCCCCGTCGGCGGACCACGGAAGGTCCTTCGGTGTTTTCTTGCGCGGGAAGAGTCGCATCGGCAGGACATCGTAACCCATGCGCGCCCCGGATCTCCCTCACCGTCCTTCCCGCGCCGTGGTAGAACTGCGCGCCCATGGAACACCTGGAAGGCTGGCTGCAGGTCTCCGCCGCGCTGCGCGCGCGCCGGCGGCGGTTCCAGGTGATCCTGGTCGCAGAGGCGTCCCGCAGCGAAGGAATCGCCCAGGTCGTGAAGGAAGCGGGGGAGATCAACGTTCCCGTTCGGCACGCCCCGGCCGCGGAGCTCGACGCCATGGCGCACGGGAGGACCCACGGCGGCGTCATCGCCGTCTGCACCGCGCGCCCGCCCTCTCCCTGGGAGGAGATGGAATCGATACTCAGGGAGAAGAGGTCGGCACTCCTGCTCCTCATCGAGGGCGTCGAGGACTCCCGCAATCTGGGGTTCACGCTGCGCTCCGCTGATGCGATGGGCGTGGACGCTGTCCTCCTGAAAAAGCACGTCTGGGACTTCGATCCCATCGAGGTCTCCCGCGCGGCGAGCGGAGCCTGGGACTCGCTTCCGATGTTCCGCGTTGACCGCGGCGCGGAGGAGATCGACGCGCTTCGAAAGTCCGGCGTCACGTTCTGGGGATGCGTTCCCAACGCCCGCCGGCCGCCGTGGGATGCGGACCTCAAGAGCCGGTGCTGCCTTGCGATGGGGGGCGAAAAGCGCGGGTTGTCGGCGGTGGTTCGCGAGAGGTGCGACGGGTTCCTGACGATCCCGATGCGGGCCGGGGCGACGTCGCTGTCCCTGAGCCACGCGGCGGCCGTGCTCCTGGGCGAGGCGGCACGTCAGCGATTCGTGCGGGCCGTCTAGGCGGGCGGAAGCCCCGCGGCAATCCGTTCGGCCGCGCGCAACAGCCCGGGCTCGTCCTTGAACCTTCGCGCCTGGGCCTTGGGCACCAGCGCCGCCAGCTTCACGGCTTCCTCCCCAGCACGCCGGGCTTCCGCCGGCCGCCCGCACGCTTCCTCGATCAAGGCCAGGTGAGTACGCAGGTCGAACCGTTCGTAGGCCTGCTCGACCGGGAGATCGGCGAGTTCGATGCCTTCCTCCACAAATTTCCGGGCTTCATCCGGACGTCCGAGGGCGAGAAGCGAAGCGGCGGCCGAGGTGAAAAAGGAGGGCAGGTCGCGCCGGAGATCCATCTTTCGAGCCAGGGCGATGCCTTCCTCCACGTCGGCCAGCGCTTCCAGGGGGCGTCCGTCGTTCCGGAGCAGGCTGGCGCGCGTGTTGAGGCACATGAGGATCGAGTGGGGGAGGTTGAGTTCGCGGGCGACGCGGATCGCCTCCTCGGCATAGGGCAGGCCGCGCTTGATTTCGTTTTCGGCGCAACAGAGGGCCGCGAGGTTGCTCAGGGTGACTGAGAGCTGCTGGACGTTGCCGACGAAGCGATAGGAATCGGCGGCGTCGGCAAAGCATTCGCGGGCACCGCCCGTGTCGCCGAGCTCGTAGCGGATGATGCCCCGGTTGCTGGCGACGGCGCCGATGTCGGCGATATTGCCGATCTCGCGGAAGATGCTTTCGGCCTCGTCGTAAACGGCAAGCGCGGCGTCGAATTCGCCCCGGGCCCGGTGAACGGTGCCGTAGTTCGTCAGGTGGCGCGCGAGCCCGAGTCGATTGCCGGTTTCCCGGGCGAGACGAACGGCCTCGCTGAAATCGCGGGCCATGAGCGGGACGTCGCGAAGCTCGTGATGGACCGTGCCGCGCATGCCGACGATGTTGCAGAGGCCCAGCAGGTCGCCTGCAGGGCGCGCAATCGCTTCGCCCTCGTTGAACAGGGAAAGAGCGCGGGGAATGTCGCCCTGCACGGTGAAAACTCGGCCCGCCCAGCCGAGCGCCTTGACCAGCAGCTTTGGATCCCCCAACTGGCGCGCTTCATGAAGCGCGCTCTCCGCCAGCTCCACGCATCCGGGCATGGCGCCGACGTAAAACTCGGCGCGGGAAGCGCTGAGTTGGAGGCTGACGCGGATCTCGGACGGGGCGGGGAGGCCGCGAAGAGTGGCCTCGCACGCGGGGCGGATTTCGGTGTAAGGCCCACGGTTCGTGGTGACTTCCGTCCACGCCATGAGCGCCCGGGCCGCCGACTCCCGCGCCGCCATGTCCGGGCTCTCCCGCCCCCACTCCGCCGCACGGAGCAGGTTTTCCTCCTCGAGAGTCAGGCGCCTGAGCCCTTCCGGTCCCGCGGGGCCCGCCAGTTCGCGGCGCCACGTGTCGCCGTAGATCCCGAAGAAGGCCGCGTGACGCCCGGAAGCGCCTTCTGATTCCCCGGGCGCCGCGTCGGCCGCCCGCGC
>JAIOPR010000247.1 GCA_021413805.1 Planctomycetota bacterium | reverse complement strand
CCAGGATCTGCGCCGCGAGCTGAGTTGAGTTGGCGCGTCCGAATTTGAGCGCGACGAGGGCTCGGTGTGCCTCCTCAGTGGCCGTGGAGACCGCCTCCGGCGAATCCTTCTGCATCGCGTGCCAGGTGGCGAGCGGCCAGTCATCTTCCCCGGTGAGCCACGAGTGATCGCGCTTCCAGAGCGTGTGGATTTTTCGAGCCCGCTCAAGGACAGGAACAGGATTTCCGGACCCGATTCCCAGAGTGAGCGCGAATGCGGTGACTCCTCCGGCCTGGCCCCACGAACCGAGGAGATCGCGGACGGCAACAAGATGGCGGGCCTGCCCCTTTACTCCGCCAGCGGGGTCGCCGCGCCGATGAAACGCCGCCGCAGCAACGAGCGCGAGCGGGCGCACAATCCCACCGCGCTTCTCGATCTCCCCCGCCGTCTCCCAGAGCGCCGCGGGGGGCGGGGGAGGCTCGATCTCGGCCAGCGGGAGAGCCGCGAACCGGAACACGGTGTCCAGTTGAAGGACGCCGCGAAGCGACTGAACCGCCTCGAGACTTCGGAAATATCGAGTCACGGAGTGCACCCGGGCATTCTCGCATGCGGGGTCCCTGCGCCGCTCAGGTCAAGGTAATCCGCTCCGGATCGCGCGCTTCCCGGCGGCGTTTTCTCACCCCCCACCGCCCCTTTCTTGCACCCCCTCCGCGCGCTGATAAAGTGACTCCCGAAAACGAACCCAAACAGGAACTCATCCGCGACCTCCTCATCGAAGAGGAGATGAAGGATTCGTATCTCAATTACGCGATGAGCGTGATTGTGTCGCGCGCGCTGCCGGACGTGCGGGACGGGATGAAGCCCTCGCAGCGGCGCATCATCTACGCGATGAACGAGCTCGGGCTGGGGCCGCGGACGAAGTTCCGCAAGTGCGCGGGCATCGTCGGCGAAACGATGGGTAAGTATCACCCGCACGGCGACCAGGCGATCTACCCGACGCTCGTCCGCATGGCGCAGAATTTTTCGTCGCGCTACATGCTCATCAACGGCCAGGGAAACTTCGGCTCGATCGACGAGGATCCCCCGGCGGCAATGAGGTACACGGAAGCGCGCATGGCGCAGTTCGCGGCGCTGATGATGGAGGACATCGACAAGGAGACGGTGAAGTTCCAGCCGACGTACGACGAAGAGCGCGAGGAACCGACCGTCCTGCCGTCGAAGTTCCCGAACCTCCTCTGCAACGGGTCGAGCGGCATCGCGGTCGGCATGGCGACGTCGATCCCGCCGCACAACCTCTCCGAGGTCTGCGACGCGCTGGTGCGCATCATCGAAGAGCCCGAGGTCACGATCGCCGAGCTGATGACGATCGTGAAAGGCCCGGACTTCCCCACCGGCGGGACGGTCTGCGGGATGAAGGGCGTCCGCGACGCCTACGAGACGGGGCGCGGCAACTGCGTGATTCGCGCGAAGATCGACCTGGAAGAAGACAAGAAAGGCCGCCGCTCGCTCGTGGTGACGGAAATCCCGTACAACGTCTCGAAGAAGCGGATCATCGAGCGCGTCGCCGAGCTGCACCGCGAAGGGCGGATCCAGGGAATTTCCGACCTGCGCGACGAGTCCGACAAGGACGGCATGCGGCTCGTCATCGAGCTCAAGAAGGACGCCGACGACCTCGTCGTCCTCAACCAGCTTTACCGCAGCACGCCGCTTCAGGACACGTTCTCGATCATCATGATCGCGCTCGTCAAGGAGCGCCCGCAGACGCTCAACCTCAAGGAACTTCTCGTCGCGTACAAGGACCACCGCATCGAGGTGATCCGCCGCCGGACGCGGTTCCTGCTCGACCGCGCCGAAGCCGAAGCGCACATCCTGGAAGGCCTGCTCCGCGCGATCGATGTGATCGACGAGGTCATCGCGATCATCCGCGCGGCTTCCGACGTCCCGACCGCCGAGCGCAAGCTCATCGAGCGCTTCCGGTTCTCCGTTATCCAGGCGCAGCACATCCTGCGCATGACGCTCGCCAAGCTCACGGGCCTCGAGCGCGAAAAACTCCAGAAGGAACTCGCCGCGCTTCATGACAAGATCGCCGAGTACCGCGCAATCCTCGCCGACGAGCGGCTCGTGCTCGACATCATCCGCGAGGATCTGCTCGAGCTGAAGGCGACGCTCGGCGACAAGCGGCGCACCGAGATGGCCGGCGAGATCGGGGAGTTCGTGCAGGAGGACCTGATCCCCGACGACGCAATGGCCGTGTCGATCTCGCACGAGGGGTACGTCAAGCGCGTCCCGATCGGCACGTACAAGCGCCAGGAGCGCGGCGGGAAGGGCGTCATCGGCGCGGAGACGAAGGAAGGCGACTTCATCGAGCACCTGTTCGTCGCCACGAACCACGAGACGATCCTGTTCTTCACCGACCAGGGGCGCGCGTACTGGCTCAAGGTCTACGAGCTCCCGCTGCTGGCACGCACCTCCAAGGGCCGCGCGATGGTGAATCTACTGGCGCTTCAGCAGGGCGAAGCGATCCAGGCGGCGATCCCGATCCGGGATTTCGGGAGCGGGTTCATCCTGATGGCGACGAAGAAGGGGACGGTGAAGAAGACGTCGCTGGACGAGTACTCGAACGTCCGCAAGGGCGGGATCATCGCGATCAAGCTGGACGATGGCGACCGGCTGATCGGCGTGCAGAAGACGAGCGGCGACGACCACATCATCCTCGGGACGCAGATGGGGCGTTCGATCCGCTTCCCGGAAAAACACGCAAGGCCGATGGGGCGGGCGACGTACGGGATGCGCGGGATCCGGCTGCGGGGGAACGACCTGGTCGTGGGCATGGTGATCGTGCCCGCGGATCTCGTGCCGCCGGGTGCGGACGACGTCGAGGAACCGGTCGAGGCGGAAGCGGCGACGCCGGCGACGAAGGATTCCGATCCGCCCGCGACGGCCGACACGCACATCGAGGTCGCGGACGACGCGGATGCGGGGCCGGAAGAGCGCCTCTCGCTGCTCACCGTCTGCGCGAACGGCTACGGCAAGCGCACGCCGTTCCGCGAGTACCGCACCCAGGCCCGCGGCGGCATGGGGATCATCAACATCCGTGCGACCGAGCGGAACGGCACCGTCGTGTCGCTCAAGGCCGTCGCGCTCGGCGACGACATCGTCATGATCACCCAGCAGGGCATGGTCGTCCGCACCAACGCCGGCAAGATCAAGCAGACGAAACGCGCCGCGCAGGGCGTCCGCGTCATTTCGCTCCACTCCGGCGACAAGCTCGTCTCCCTCGCCGTCATCGCCGAGAGCGACCAGGCTCCCCCGTCCGCACCCGCCGGCGACGCACCGCCGCCCGATGCGCCGATTCCCACGGCTCCCACCGATGGAAAGCTGCTGGACGAGTTGGTGAAGCGCGCCGACGAGGGCGCCGCGGAAGAGGACGACGGCGGCGGACCCGGCGACGAATAAGCGGGGGTGCATGGGCGGAATTGCAGTGGCTCCTGATGGGGCTTTGACCCGAGCCATGGCCGCGAAAGGGCAAACTCAAAACCGCGAAACACAAAGCCAAGCGCCAAAAGCAAAACAGAAAACAAAACTCACGGATGATGCCACTCGGCAAGCCATTCGACGAACTGCCCGACTTGTCGTTTGCGATTTGTCGTTTGCTTGAGGGTTCTCCTTTTTGTCTTTGCCGTTTCCCCTCCCGGCCACTCTGCAATACCGGCCATGCACCCAGTAGAACGTCTGCCTTGGAGTTCGGGCGCGCCGCGGCTTAGGATGGCCCCGTGAGATTCTTCGCCGCCATCGCCCTCGCCGTGCTCCCCCTGGCCGCCTTTGCGGGCGACGCCGAGGATCTCGTCGCCCGGCTTGGCTCCGAGGCGTGGCGCGACCGCGAGCAGGCGATGCTGGGCTGCCTCGGCCGCCCCGAACTTCGGCCCCTCCTCGTGCAGGCGGCCGCCAGCGCCGACAGCGAGGTCGCCTGGCGCGCCCGCTGGGCCCTCGGCTGCCTCGAATGGGGAATCGACGCGGGGATGGCGAAGCGCACGGGAAACCCGTTCGCCAACTTCGAGGAACTGTCCGAACAGGAACTCCAGCTCGGCCTCGAGGCCGTCATGTCCGACCAGCGTCCCCAGCGGCTCAGCGTGCTGCTGCAGGCGGCGAAGCGCTTCCCCGACGGGGCCGGAAAGCAGGCTGCCCTCACAAATCTGCGCGTGCCGGTGGACGGGGACCGAGATTGGGCGATCTCAAGGCTGGCCTCCACCGACGCAGCGGAACGCGTCGGCGCCGCGCTGATCCTCGTCTGGCGCGCCGACAAACGCGGCGCGGAAATCCTGAAGCAGGACCTCGCGACCGGCGCCCCCGCATTCGGGCGCGAGCTGACGATCGACGCCCTCATCGCCATCGGCGACCCGGCGGGACTCGAGTCGCTGCTCGGCGCGCTGCGCGACTTCGCAAAAAAGAAAACGCCGCCGGACCCGGAAGATATCCGCCGGCTCTCAGAAGCGCCGATGGGCATGACGGAGGTCGAAGAAGCGCTCCTGCTCGCGCTCGAATCCGATTACGGCCAGGCAGCCGGCGCCGAACAGGCCCGCGCCGCCGCCCTCGCCGGGCTCGCCCGCCGCGGCGGCGCCAAAACCGCTTCCCGCCTCGCCGCGTATTGGGAGGCTGACCCGCAAGCCCACGAAGAAGCGCTTCCGGTCGCCGCAGCGCTTGCGGACGCCGAGGTCCTCAAGGATCTCGCGGGAAAGGCCGCCGGGAAACTCGGCGGAGAGAAGGCGACCGCGGACCAGCTCTTCACCGTCGCCGCGCTTCAGCGTCTCGCCGGCGACAAGGAAGCCCACCGGGCCACGGTCGATCGCATGGCGGCGCTTCCCGATCTCCCCACCGCCCCCGAGCGCGTCGCGGAAGTCGCACTGGAATACCTCGACGGCGGCGACCCCGCGAAGGCGCTGGATGTGCTCGACCGGGCGTTCCTGAAAGGCGCGGACATGAACGGCCCGCTGGCGCCGCTGGCGCTGGAAGCGGCGAAAGCCTCAGGGAAAGAGGGCGAAAAGGTGCAGGCGCTGACCGGCTACAACAACGAGGCGTGGGAGCTTTCGACGCACCCCGAAAGGCTGGCGCCGCCGGCGTTCGCGGTGCGGCTGGCGGAACTCACGGTGAAGAACAGCCCCGAGCTCGCGTACCGCGGAACGCTGGGCGTCGCCTATTTCCGCGCGGCGCGCTACGACGACTCCGTGAAGGCGCTCGAGCAGAACCTCGAGCCGTACTACTTCGGCAAGGAAGAAGACATGTCCTACCTCGCGATGTCCTACAAGCGCCTCGGTCGCGCGAAAGACGCCGAGGACATCAACCAGAAATGCCACGAATGGGAAGGGCGCTCGCAGAAGACCAACCCCATGCGCGCCGAGATGGAGAGGGTGCTGCGGGAGCCGTAGCCTTTTTCCCTCCACGGGAAATCTGGAAGGGCACGGGCCGTGCGGGTGAAGGCGAGGGCGCCCGTTCATCCATGTCCGCTTCTCGCCAAAGAGCGCCCGAGCCGCAACCCGCCGGCCTGGGCCCTTCCAGATTTCCCGGGGAGGACTCGAACCTCCAATGAAGGAATCAAAATCCTTAGTGTTACCGATTACACCACCGGGAAGGGGGAGGCCATTCTAGCAGGGGTGAAGGGCGAGCGGGCGCGGCAAGGCGAACAGCAACGACTTCACACGGAAAGCACGGAAGCGCACGGAGGACGGCGACAAGAGGTGCCTACTCTTGCGCGCGTATCCCGATCCCCCACCCGCGCAGCCGTTCGACATGCGCCCTGGCCGGGACCGCCGTCTCCAGCGGGATGGCGCCGCGCATCGTTTCGCCGGCCGCCATCATGTGCGCGACGAGGGCTGCGGGGAACGCGGTCGTCCGCTCCATCGCCGTGAAACCCGTCGCCACGTCGCCGTAGTCGAGGACGTCGTACTGCACGTGCTTACGTTTCCCGCCCTTCAGCCCCTCCGCCCAGACGCGCAGGATCACGAGGTCCTTCTCGCCGGGGAACGAGAGGCGAGCGGTGAGGCAGGCCGCGGTCACGTCGCGCGGCCGGATTGAGAGCGGGCCGACCGTCACCGGCGCGTTGTCGAGAAGCCCGAGGTCCATCAGCGTCCTGATCCGGTCCCAGTGCCCGCGGTAGCGGATCGTCTTGTAGTCGTAGTCCTTCACGCGCCCCAGGAACGTCTTCGGCGCCGTGGAAGTGCCGCCGCTCGTGACCGCGCACTCCAGCGTGCCGAGCGGCGCGCCCATCTCGATTGGCTCGAACTCCGTGATCGTCGGCACGTGCACGAGTTTCCCGCCGCGCAGAAAGTCCGCTTCGCCCGTGTATTCGTTGATCAACCCGTGGATCGAGAAGACCTGCATGTAGCTGAGCGGCGGATGCGGGTTCACCGGCAGCCCGCCGCAGCGCACGTGGACGGACACTTCCCCGTCGAACTGCTCCACCGCCAGCGCCGCCAGCGTGTTCCCCAGTCCCGGCGCGAGCCCGCAATCCGGGATCAGCGACAGGCCGCGCTTCGCCGCCTCGGGATGAAATGCCAGCTCGCGCTCGACGACTTCCGTGTTGCCGCCCAGGTCGCAGAAATGCACCCGCGCTTCGACCGCCGCCCTCGCGACGTCCACGTTCAGGAAGTACGGGACGCACGAGAGCGCCGCGTGGTGGCCTTTCAGGAGCGTCCGCGTCGTCACGGGGTCCGACGCATCCAGCCGCGCCGGCCGCACGGCCTCGCGCCCCAGCAGCACGTTCACACGCTTCGCCGCCACCGCCGCCACCGACTCGTCCATGTCCGCGAGCGTCACCGACTCCGCTTCGCCCCATTTCGCGAGTCCGTAAGCCGCGCACGCCCCCTGCCGTCCCGCGCCCAGCACCGCGTATCGGAAGTTCATGGGGGCATTGAAGCAATCACGGGTGCGGAGGCCAAGGGAAGGCGGTCGACATTTGAGCGCGGGAAACGGCGGACCGCAGAGGGCTCGGAGAACGGCGAGGAGGGCGCAGAGAAGGGCTTATGATGCCCCCGTGAACCGCCTCCAGCGCGTCCTGCTCACGGCCCTCCTGCTCAACGTGCTCAACACGGGCTACCTGAGCTGGCGGTACGTCGCCCTCCACGCCCGTTGGGTCACCCCCGGCACTGGCCTCTGCTCCTGGACCCGCGGCATCGACTGCGACCGCGTCCTCATGACGCCGCAGGCCCGCGCCTTCTGGTTCCCCAACGCGCTTCTCGGCCTCGGCTTCTCCCTCGGCTGCCTCGTGTGGTGGCTGGCCGGGAAGCGCCTGGGCGCGGCGTATCAGCACCACGTGATCCGGACGCTCGTCTTCTGGCTGGGCGTCTCGGCGGTCGCGACGCTGTGGTTCTTCTGGCTCCTGGTCCACCTCGACGCCCTCTGCCCGTTCTGCCCTTGGCACCACGTCCTCATCTACATCTCCCTCGCCGCGGCCTGGGGCGTGTGGCGCCGGACGCCGGCGCCCGCGGGCCACGCGCCGGTGCGCCCGCTGGCGATCCTCGTCGGCGTCTGCGTCGGGCAGTTCCTGCTCTGGCCGGCTTTGTGGGCGGTGGCGTTTTCGCGGGGGACGCTGTTGCCGTGATGTGCTGAGATCCGCGGGAGCGGAAGGGGCGGGAACCGCACGGCTACGGAGCGCCTTGAATCCTGCAAGAGAAGTGAGAGGAAGTCCGAGACATAACGACCGATATCATTGATATACAATGACTTACGCGATGAAAGCGTGGGAATTGGATGTTGCTGGTTCACTATATAGTTCACACAACACTTCACATTTTGAATTCCGCGGGCTACAATCCCCAGTATGACCGCACACGACGATCCGATCCTGGCGCCTCTGCCCAAGGAGGTACCTCTCGCGAACGCGCCCTTGGTGCGCGTGATCGCACAGGTTCGCTTTCCGCTCGTCGTCGCAATCGAAAGGCGGGACTTCATCGCGCCATTCCAGGAAGCGATCCGCGCGAAGTATCCCGTTCTTCGGCAGGAATTTGCGCAGCCGGTGGTGATGAACATGTCGGGATTGGCTTCGGGACAGGGACAGACTGCCTGGAGATTCCTGGATGTAACGGGAGCCTGGCGCGTGACGCTTACCGCCGATTTTCTTGCATTGGAAACTACGTCCTACAAGAGCAGATCCGACTTCCTGGATCGATTCCGTCAACTCATCGTCGCGCTGGATACTCACGTGGAACCCAAGGTCATGGACCGCCTCGGTGTCCGCTACATCGATCGGATTCAAGG
>JAIOPR010000240.1 GCA_021413805.1 Planctomycetota bacterium | reverse complement strand
TGGTCGTGTTGGTGTCCGTCTGCGTATCGGGTTCGTCGGCCCGGACGCAGGTGCCAGCGGCGAGCGTGAGGGCTCCCGCGATGGCGAGGAAGGAAGCTTTCATGTCTTGGCTCCTCTGAACAGGGTTAGTGGGACCCGGGTACGAAGAGCAGGTATCTGCAACCTGTGTGCCATATTGCCCATATTTTAAGTCGTTATAGGACAATGACTTAAGAAACCAGATGGGGTAAAATCCCCTTGCTTTGTAAACGCGGTTGTCAAAAACACGGCATTTCGTGCTGAAGTGCACGATTTGGAAAGGAGATTTGCGCAATTTCGCACGGTTTTCCACACCTTACTTCACCACCGAGCCCGAGCGAAAATCCTGCGTGGCGGGCGGAGTCGGCCCGCCTGCGAAAAACCGGTCTATGATCATCACCGGGCCGACGCAGCCTGCCGCGCAGGATTTTCGCTCGGGCTCAACGAAAACGGGCGGCCCGTGGGCCGCCCGCGCTCGTGGTTCCGCAACTCTCCCCCGATTACTTCTTCGCCTGCTCCACCTGCCGCGCGATTTCTGCATTCTTCGCCCGAAGCGTCTTGTACTCCGTTTCCAGCTCCCTCAGGCGCACCACGATCTCCTCCTTCGCGCGCCCCTCCGCCGCCCCGTACTTCACCCGCAGCTTCCTCGCCTCTTCCATGATGTCGTCGCACCGCTTCTCGTCCACCAGCGCCTGCTGGTACCCCGGCACCTTCCCGAGCACTTCCCCGGGCATGTCTTTGCCGAAGCGCCCGAAGAAATGGTCGCCGAAGCCGCGGCCTTCGACCAGGTCGTCGGCCTTGAAGTCGCCGAACGTGTCCATCGCGTGCCGGATCATGAATTTTGTGTCGAGGATCGCGTTGTTGGGTTTGGGATGGCGAAGAGTGCCTTCGTGTTCCTTGGAGACGCGCACCTTCCTGTCTTCAACCGACAGGTTGGGGTTGTTCCCGATGGCCTTGAGCTTCTCGGTGACCCATTTCATCTCGTCGACCAGGGCTTCCGGGGTCTGGTATCCGGCCATCACGTCGAGGAGGTAACCGTCCGGCGTGAAGACGCACGCCTGGGTGTTGTGCTCGCCTTCGCCGGGAGCGCAGATGCCTGGTTTTTCGGCCGGGTCGTGCGCGTACGAGCTGCCACAGATGCTGTCGTTCTCGATGTTCTTCCAGGTGCACACATACCGGTCGCCGAGCACCTTCTGGACTCCCTGGCTCTTGAGGACGTCCGCCCTCATCGCGTGCGCCGCGCTTCAGGTCAACCCGTCCAGGTCGCCCAGCATGCGGTACACGAAGACCAGCTTGCCCTCCTTGCGGGCGCGGCTGAAGGCGTCTTCGGTTGCCCGGAAGAACGTCAGGTTCCCGACCTTGACGAAGGGCGTCACGGCGGCGGGTTCGGCCGAGTCTTTCTTCGGGTCCTCCGCGCGTGCCGTGGCGGCGATCGCGAGGAGGGTGGCGGAAAGCACGAAGTGATTCAGGCGCATGCGAGTTGGTCTCCGGACGGTTTCCCCCCGTCGGTAGGTGGCATTCGGGGAAGCAAACCTTGTACCTCCGGGGCTTGAGCGGCGGAAAGAAGCCCCTCAATTCCCGTCGAGCGCCGTAAGTGTATGTTCTGCAGCATGTTCTGGCGTTCAGGTGAGGGCAAATCCCCGGTCCGCGGGCCGTCGAGCCAGCCCTCACGCCACCCGAACGTCAACGCTGTTGCCGTTCGCGTTTCATACCTTTGCATCCGGATCAATCCCGAATTCCTTCGCCCAGCGCCGCGCCTCCTCGTTCGAAATCTTCGGCTTCTCCATCCCGTCCAGCCTCTCCGGGTCCAGGTCCTTCAGGAACTCCTCCACGCTCGCGACCTTCGCCCGCAGCGTCCGCGCTCGCGCCGCCAGCTCGCGATCGTTCGTGACCAGCCGGACCTCGTTCGGCCGCCCGCAGCGCTTCAACCATTCCACGATCGCGTCGTCCGCCGAGCCCTGCCGCACGTACACGACTTCCATTTTTCCGCGCCCTTCCGCGTCATTCGTGAGCCCGGGCGGGGCCTTGGAAGCGTCGAAAAAGATGACGACCGGGTCCTTGAGCTTGCGACAGCGGAGCAGGAGGTCCTCGCGCCGCGTTTCAATGGCGATCACTTCGGCCCCATCTTTTTGGCCCGCGAACATGACGTTATACCCATCTATGGCCCAGCGCATGGGGGTGATTCTCGAGGAGGGTCAACGTCAGGAAATTCAGTCAGGCCACAATCGGGTCCGTCACCGGCACGACAACACACGCCCGCCGACCACCACCGTTTCCGGGCGGCCTTTCAGCTTCCACCCCTCGAACGGGCAGTTGCGCGAGCGCGACTTGAAGTTCGCGGCCGTGACGGTCCAGGTCTTCTTCGGGTCGAAGAGCGTGACATCGGCATCGGCGCCGGGCGAGAGCGTGCCTTTCGCGAGGCGCAGGATTTTCGCGGGATTGATCGTCATCGTCTCGATCGCCCTGGCGAGCGTGATGTGGCCGGGCTCGACCAGGAACGTGATCACCAGCCCGATCATCGTCTCCAGCCCGATCACCCCGAACGGCGCTTCGCCGAATTCCAGTTCCTTCTCCTCGGTGGCGTGCGGCGCGTGGTCGCTGGCGATGACGTCGATGGTGCCGTCGCGAAGCGCTTCGATCATGGCCTGGACGTCGGGGCCTTCGCGGAGGGGAGGGTTCATCTTGTAGACGGGGTCGTAGGAGCGGACGCGGTCGTCGGTGAGGGTGAAGTGGTGCGGGGTGACCTCGGCGGTGACGCGGACGCCGGAGGCTTTGCCGGCACGGACCTGGGCGGCGCTTCCGCGGGTGGAGATGTGGGCGGCGTGGAGGTGGCCGCCGGTGCTTTTCGCGAGGATGACGTCGCGGGCAATCATGGATTCCTCGGCGGCGGCGGGGATGCCCTCGAGGCCGAGTTCCATGGAGACGCGGCCTTCGTGCATGCAGCCGCAGCCGAAGAGGTTGGGGTCCTCGGAGTGCTGGATGACGCAGCGGTCGAACATGGCGGCGTATTGGAGGGCGAGGCGCATGAGGGCGGCGTTGTGGACGGGAGCGCCGTCGTCGGAGAAAGCGACCGCGCCGCCGCGGACCATCTGGCCGATCTCGGCGAGTTCTTCGCCTTTGCGCCCCTTGCTCACCGCGCCGATCGGGAAGACGTTCGCGAGCGCCGCGCGGCGGCCCTGGAGGATCGTGAACTCGACCTGCGCCTCGGAATCGCAGGCGGGCTCGGTGTTGGGCATGGCGGCGACGCTCGTGAAACCGCCCGCGATGGCAGCGGCGCTTCCCGAGGCAATCGTCTCTTCCTCCTCCTTGCCGGGCTCGCGGAGGTGGACGTGCATGTCGATCAGCCCGGGGCACACGACGAGGCCCTTCGCCTCGATCGTCTCCGTGGCCTTGGGGGCCTTGTCGCCGACGGAGACGATTTTCCCGTCGCTGATGAAGACGTTGGCGACGGCGTCGATGTTGTTGGCGGGGTCGATGACATGGCCGCCCTTGATGAGAAGTGTGGTCACTGGGGCCCTCCCGCCTTCGCGCTCCGCGCTTCGGCGGGGCTGTCGCCCGTCGCGAACGGCGCGAACCCAGCGGCGCGGTGGAGGACGGCCATGCGCACGGCGAGGCCGTGGGCGACCTGGTCCAGGATGACGCTTCGCGGCCCGTCGGCGACGTCCGGGGTGATCTCGACGCCGCGGTTGAGTGGGCCGGGGTGCATGACGAGGATGTCCTTCTTCGCGGTCTTGAGGCGCGCGCCGTTCAAGCCGAAGAGCCGGGCGTATTCGCGGATGGAGGGGAACATCGGCGGGCCCTTGATGCGCTCGAGCTGGATCCGGAGGATGTTGACGACGTCGAGCTTCGGGAGGAGATCGTCGAAGTCGTGGGAGATCTTCACGCCGAATTCCTGCAGCTCCGCGGGGATGAGCGTCGAGGGCCCGCAGACCCAGACTTCCGCGCCGAGCTTGGTCAGCGCCCAGATGTTGGACCGGGCGACGCGCGAGTGGAGGATGTCGCCCACGATCCCGACGCGCAGCCCTTCGACCTTCCCCTTGTGCGCGAGGATCGTGTCCACGTCGAGCAGCCCCTGCGTCGGGTGCTCGTGCGCCCCGTCACCGGCGTTCACGACCGCCGATTTCACCTGGCGGGTCAGCGATTCCGGCGAGCCCGACGCCGGGTGGCGCACCACCAGGATGTCGATCGCCATCGCCTCGATGTTCAGCGCCGTGTCCACCAGCGTCTCGCCCTTCGAGAGCGACGACGACCCCGCCGCAAAGTCCAGCGTGTCCGCGCCCAGCCGCCGCGCCGCGAGGTTGAACGACACCTTCGTCCGCGTGGACGGCTCCACGAACATGGTCACGACGAGACGGCCCTTGAGAAGCGCCGATTTCTTTGCGTTCGACGTCGCGAGCTCGCGATAGGCCTCGGCCTGGCGGAGAATCAGCCGGATTTCGTCGGCGGAGAGTTCCTGGAGCCCGAGCAAATGGCGCGACGACCAGGCGGGTGAGGAAGAAGCAGCCGGTTTCGATGCGGCGGCGGTCGCGGGTGTGCGGGGCATCGAAGAGCGGACGTTACGTGAGGCGGGGGTGGCGGTCAAAGAATGCTTTAGGGGAGTCTATAGCAGGAAAATCGGGAGTTCTCGCAGGCTCACGAGGTGAGCGCGTCGAACTAGCAGGCCAACTGCAATTCCAGGCATGCTTCCGTCGGGAGCCCGGACCCTTCCCGACATGCCTGCTGCAGACTCGCGAAATCCGTTTTTTCCTCCGCGCGCCGCAGTTGTGTCCTTGACGTTCTCCAGATGTGTTATATCATCATACTCAGATGAATAATAACGATTACCCGCACGCCGAACTCACGCGCCGCATCATCGGCTGCGCGTTCCGGGTCTACAACGCCCTCGGCCCCGCCTTGCCGGAAGTGGTTTACAAGAATGCCCTTCAGATTGCCTTTCGTAAGGACGGCATAGGCTGCGAGCGGGAAGCGCCGGTCCTGGTCTTCTTTGAAGGCGAATTTGCCGGGCGTTTCTACGCGGACTTCATGTGCGAGAAGGTCGTCGTGCTGGAGGTTAAAGCAGGCAAGTCCCTTGTGGCGGAGCACGAACTCCAGGTCAAGGGCTACCAGATTCTCTCGAAGAAGCCGGTCGCTCTGCTGCTGAATTTCGGGCCCCAAAAGGTGGAAATCCATCGCCGGGTCGAGACTAGATTCGAACAATCCGCATGACAACGGGCAGAATCTGCGCGTATCTGCGCCGATCGTCTTTTATCTGCGCAACGCATTTGCCTGTTCTCTGCAGCCGTGCATTGACCGAATCGTTCGCCAGCGGTCATGCCGCTCGCTCCGCGCCGGCAAAAGGCTGTCGCGCAGACAAAACGCGATCCACGCAGACCGGCGCAGATACGACAAGACAAGATCAGGAGAAAGCGGCTTGGGAGGCCAACCGTAATTCTCGACATGCTTCCCTCGGGAGCCCTTAACCCCTCCCGACTTTGCTGCTATAGACTCCTTTAGGGACGCGGCGGACGCAGGAGGGCCTCGATGGCGCGGACGTGTTCCGCCCGGAACGGTGCTGGCCGCGCTTCGGCGGGAAACGGAAGGCCGAGCGCGCGAAGGACGGATTGACGCAGTGCGTCAAGCCCCGCCGCGGTCGCGCCGGAAACGGGGATTGCGCCGGGAATCGCCGGACCGAGATCGCTTTTCCCGGACAGCCGCAGGTCCGCCCTCCCCTCCGGCGACACCGGGTTAACGGGGTCCGCGAGCCAGAGCACCAGGTCGGCCGCGGCGATCGCCTCCCGCGCGCGTGCTTCCGCCTCCGCGCCCACGCCGGCCTGCGCTCCCGCGAGGCCCGCCGTGTCGAGAAGCCGGACCGGGTAGCCCTCGAAATCCGCCATCGCCTCCACCGGGTCGCGCGTCGTGCCCGCTTCGGGATGCACCAGCGCCCGGTCGCGCCCTGAAAGCGCGTTCAGGAGCGTCGATTTTCCCGCGTTGGGCGGCCCCGAGAGGACCACGGTGCGCGGGACGGCGAGCGCGGCGCCGGCAGCGGCCCGGTCGAGAAGCGCCCGCAGCCTCGCCGGGTCGCCGCACGCCATTTCGCGCGACAGCGCTCCCTCGGCCGCTGCGGCGAGAAACATGGCGGCGGGAAGCGTCGCGGCGCGGGGAAGGAGCGCGGCGGCATCGGCCTCGATCGAGCCCGGCGAATGGTCCGGCGTCGACTCGACGCGGACGCCGGCGCGGCGAAACGCCCGCAGCACCGCCGTTGTCGCCGCCGCGCCTCCGTGCAACCCGATCTCGAAACCATCTTCCACCCGCCAGAGCAGCGCTTCGTCGATCCTTCGCCCGTCCTCCGCGATCCAGCCTCGCGTGATGGCGTTGGCCTGCGGGAGTTTATCGCCGAAAAATTTCGCGAGGATTTCCCCGGCGCCTGCGCCTCGCAGCGCGATCACGGCAATTCCTCCCTCGCCGGGGGCCGTGAGCAGCCTTGCCAAAGCGGAATCCGGGTGGCGCATCTCAGGCCTTCGGCGGATGGGAAACCTTCGTCGCCGCCCGGTACGAATGCAGCAGCCCTTCCAGCGTCAGGTTCGGGAGCACCTCGTGGATCTCCGGCAGGAACGGCGCGATCCTCGCCGCGTCGCCCCCCGTCGCCA
>JAIOPR010000043.1 GCA_021413805.1 Planctomycetota bacterium | reverse complement strand
CGTGGACACGATGAGAATGACCGCGTCCCAACGAGGGGTGGGTTTTGCTTCGCAGACGGTTGCCATTGGGATTTGGATGCTATCACCCGGAGGGCCCGGAACCCTGGGGTGGAAGGTGAAGTCGGATTCTCCGGACAGCGCGATTGGAGCGCGACAGCGAAGGATCAGCCGGATTTGGCCCGACCTCCAGACGAGGTGCTGCGGCGACGAGGATTGCCGGGCCGGAGGAGCGACGCCTTCCGGGAATCAAAAAAGTGCCTGGAAGGAGGAAGACCCGCCCGCTTTGACTTCTTGCCCAGCCAGATGATGTTGCCGGCCAGTTCCAGTTCGGTGCTCAGAATCGCCAACGCAAGCAGGAGGGCCTGGACTCCGTCGATTCCGTAGGTGGGCCGTACCTTCTCGTCCGGAAACCCCACGATCCGCCGGAGACAGACCCAGTCACCTCCCGGGCGCCTGTCGCGCCGGGGAACGCCGATTTCGATGCGCCCCGGCCTCAGCGACCCGTCACGATCGCGCCACTGAAAATCGCGGCGCGCCATGACTTTCCCCATGCGATAGGTCATTGGGGCGCCTCAAGAGTTGGGAAACCAATCGCCCATCTCCGATTCTAATCCCCCTCGCGATGCGGCGGGCGAGTAGGCCACAGGAGTCGGGACATCCGGGGTTGACCACTGGCGCGAAACCAGAATCCCTCAATAAGGTCCCGGGGGTCCGGAACAGAGGGCAGCCCCGCGACGAAATAGTTCCTGCCCCTGATTTGAGAAAGTCTGGTTGATGGGTTGATGAGTTCGTGAGTTGAGAAACGCCGCTGTTCCCAACCCACCAACTCATCAACCCACCAACCTTGTCTTTGAATCGCGTTCCCTACCTCTCCATCTTCCCCGGCGTCACCTCAACCTTCGTCTCCTCGCCCTTCCGCATCACGGTGAACGTGACAGCCTTCCCGGGCCGCGACGGAAGCACCGCCTTCGCGTAGTCCGCGAGGCTCTTCACGTCGACGTCGCCGATCTTCTTGATCAGGTCTCCGACCTCCAGCCCGGAAGCCTTGCCGCCGCCTTTGGGATGAAGCTGCCCGATCATCAGGCCGTCTTTCGACTCCTTGATGTTCGGGATGACGCCGAAGAACGGGATTTCCTCGGGCTTGAGGCTGATGAGGTCGGGAAGTTTCTCGGGCTTGGACACGACCTTGGCAGTGACGATCTTGACTTCCTTGAGCGGCGGGTTTCCGTCGCGCTCGACGCCGGCTTCTTCTTCGATCTTGGTCAGGACGTCCATGCCGTCGGTGACCTGGCCGAAAACGGTGTACTGGTTGTCGAGGAACGGCGTGTCGGTGAAGCAGAGGAAGAACTGGCTGCCGGCGCTGTTCGGCTCAAACGTCCGCGCCATCGAGAGCGTGCCCTTGACGTGCTTGTGCGCGTTGATTTCAGCGGGGATGTTGTACCCCGGGCCGCCGCCGCCCGTGCCCTGCGGGTCGCCGCCCTGCGCCATGAACTTCTTGATGATCCGGTGGAATTTGAGGCCGTCGTAGAATTTCTTGTCGCAGAGCTGGAGGAAGCTCACGACCGTGTTCGGCGCATCCTTGATGTAGAGCTCGATCTTGAGCGTGCCGAAGTTCGTTTCCATCGAGACGACCGGGTTGTCGTCGGCGAAGAGCGGGGTCGCGAGCAGCAGCAGGACGGCGAAGCGGCGGATCATGAGGGCTCCTGGGGAACGGGTCGGGGGAAACCGGCTTCGCAACTTTAACGGGGAGCCGAGTTTTGCGTGAAGCGCTTTCGGTGAAGCGCGGGCTTGTGCGGTGCTTCGATTCGGATACCCTGAACGCGGCCACGCCACGGCCACGAAGCGCGCCCCGCCGGGCGCTGGAGGCCGGAATGCCGCTCTCGGACCTGCAGGTCACTCTCGCCGGAATCGGCCATCTCGTCGGCAACACGCCGCTTCTCGCCATCCGCCTGGCGTTCCGCGGGCGGCGCACAACGATCTACGCGAAGGCCGAGCACCTGAACCTGACCGGCTCGATCAAGGACCGCATGGCGCTTCATATTCTGCGCCGTGCCGTCGAGACCGGTTTGCTGAAACCAGGGGCGCCGATTGCGGAAGCGACGTCCGGGAACACGGGGATTTCGTTCTCGGCGATCGGCCGCGCGCTGGGGCACCCGGTGACGATTTTCATGCCGGACTGGATGAGCCAGGAGCGGAAGGACCTGATCCGGAGCCTGGGCGCGGACATCCGGCTGGTGACGCACGCGGAGGGCGGGTTTCTCGGGAGCATCCGGATGGCGGAGGAGTTCGCGGCCTCGACCCCCGGTGCGTTCCTGCCGCGGCAATTCAGCAACGAGGCGAACGTCGAGGCGCACGAACTCACGACGGGCCCCGAGATCTGGTGGCAGCTCCGCTTTCACAACCTCACTCCCGCCGCGTTCGTGGCCGGCGTCGGCACCGGCGGGACGATCATGGGCGTCGGGCGCTACCTCCGCCACGCGCACCCCGCCGTCAAACTGCACCCGCTCGAGCCCGCCAACTCCCCCACGCTCAGCACCGGCTGCAAGGTCGGCAAACACCGCATCCAGGGAATCTCCGACGAGTTCATCCCGCCGATCGTCAAGCTCCCCGAGCTCGACGCCGTGGTCGCCATCGACGACGGCGACGCCATCCTCATGGCCCAGAAACTCGCTTCACGCCTCGGCCTCGCCGTCGGCATCAGCTCCGGCGCGAACTTCCTCGGCGCCCTCAAGGTGCAGGAACAGCTCGGGCCGGAAGCGGTGGTCGTCACCGTTTTCCCCGACGACAACAAGAAGTACCTCTCGACCGACCTGATGCGCCACGAGCCCGCGAAGGCCGGCGCGATGAGTCCCGACGTCGAGCTCCTCGGGTTCGGGGCGATGAAACGCTCCTGCCATACGTGCCTCGAGACGCCGGAGCGCGCCAAGTTTTCCCCGGACCGCGGGTGCGCTTCGGAAACACCCGCCGCCAAGGGATGACGGCCGCGTCAAACCCCTTGTTCCCTCTTCGCAATCCCAACACTACGATCGGCCCATGCACCCCGACCGCCTCGCGCTGACCGCCGAACTCTGGCAGGACCTTCTCCGCAACCGGGCGTACGTCCACATCCTCGGCGACTTCGTGCCGCGGTCGAGTTCGCGGCACGAGGTGCCGCTCGACCCGGCGGCGACGTGGGAAGAGATCGCGAAGCTGCTGCCGGGGTTCGAGATCGTGAAGGTCGCGAACGACCACGCGCGGTGGCTGCTGATCCTCAAGCGCGGCGGGCACCTGGCGGGGATTGACGCGTCACGGGGACGGGCGGTGGTGGAAGCGATGTCCACTTCCCTCGACGCGCAGGCGGTGCTGGATGAAGTCGTGAAGGCGCTGGAAGCGCGGGCGCCGCAGGAGGAGGCCGCGCGGGACGATGGCGTGTGGGTCGAGTTCTGCCTCGCGGGGCGGCACCGGACCGACCGCGTGTCGCAGTTTGTGCGGTGCCCGGCGTGGGGGGCGATCCGGAACAACTACCCCGACGCCACCCGCACCGCCGTGGACACGCTCGTGGCGCTTCCCGACCCCGGGAAACACGGGCAGCTCATCATCTGGCACGGGCCGACGGGGACCGGGAAGACGTACGCGCTCCGGGCGGCGATGCTGGCGTGGCGCGAGCGGTTCCTGCCGACGGTCCTGACCGACCCCGAGAAATTTGCGGCGAGCCCGGAGTACTATTTCGACCTCTCGAGCGATTCGCGCGACGAGGCGCTCAACGACCCCGACCTGCCGGGAGAATTCCTCGACGACCTCGGCGGCGCAAAGGCCGCACCCCGCCGGCGCCTTTTCATCCTCGAGGACTCCGCCGCCCTCCTCCTCCGCGACGGCCACACCGGCCCCGACGTCTTGGGCCGCCTCCTCAACATGACCGACGGCCTCCTCGGCCAGGGCCGCGAAGATCTCTTCCTCGTCACCTTCAACGAAGACGTCGCCCGCATCGACCCCGCCTTCCTCCGCCCCGGCCGCTGCGTCGCCCACGTGAGATTCCCGCTTCACTCCCGCGACTCCGCCGCGGCGTGGCTGAAAGCGCGCGGGCAGGCGCCCGACGGGCTGGCCGAAGCGGTTTCACTCGCGGACCTGTACGCGAGGGCGAGCGGCGGGCCGATCCAGGATGCGGAAGCGGGGGTGTTGAAGGCGCCGAAGAAGGGTTAAGCGTCGAAAAGCTCCGTGTCCTCATTTTTTTCTCGGCGCCCTCTGTGGCCCAGGCCGTTCGCCTGATTGTTCCGGCCTCCCGCACCCATCTCCCCTACTTCACCGCCTCCGTCTTCTCTTCCGCCTGCCCGTAATACGGCACCACCCGCTTCGTCAACTCTCCCTTCCCCACATCCAGGATCTGCGCGTCCACCCAGCCGTCCACGGTGCGGAACCAGAGGACGACGAGGCGGATGCCGCCGCTTCCCGCGTAGCCTCTCGGGAAATCGCCGGCGCCCATGCCCATGCCGTCGCCGCCGACGAAGCGGTCCCCGATGCGGCACGCGGTCTGGAGGTGGGAGTCGCCGTCGAAGGACTCCATGATCGGGTAGAGGCCGTCGAACCCCTGGTTGCCCATGAGGGCGGCGACCATGTTGCCGCAGTTGAAACAGTCGGCATGTTTCTCCTCGAAGCACTTTGCGACGGTCAGCGCGTGCTTGTAGGACATTCCGGAGTACCACTGCCCGACCGTTTGCTGCGCGCGTTTGAAAATCTCGGCGCGCTCGCCGGTGGTATCGAAGGTGGTGAGTTTCTCCATGAAGCGGTCGGCGGCGTTGAAGTCGCCGAAGACGGTGCCCTGCCGCGCGTGGAACACCTCGAGGAGACCGAGGATGTCGGTGCCGCCGCGCGTCTTCCACTGCTTGAGGGCACCCGCAATTTGCGGGATCGCCTTCGCCGATTCATATTTCCAGAGCTGGTGCGCGACCGTCGCGTTGTGCCAGCGGTCCTCGAGGGCTTTCTCGAGAAGCGCGGTCAGGTCCTTGTCGCCCGCCGCGGCCACGAGTTTGTCCCACGCGTCCCGCAGCGACGGCGGCAGCCCGTGGGGCGCCCGTTTCGACGCCGTTTTCTCCGCCGCGTCGGTCTTGAGCAGGTCTTCGGCGAGGCGCTGAAGCGACTGGATCTCGAGTTTGGAGCGCACGACGTGTTCGCCGCCGGCGACAAAGATCGCACTCGTGGAATTGCCGGGGAGGTCGGGGTGAGCGGCGAGGTAGGCCTGCCCGCGCTTGCCGTCCTCTTCGAGCCACTGGAGCGTCATCGCGCGCCACTGGTCGATCGACCGCCAGCGCCGGAGCACGCCGAGGTACTCCGCCAGCCCGTCCGCCGTCCCCGCCCCGCGCGCCGCAACGGAGAGTTCGTCATCGCCGTCCGACGACAGGGAGAGCGGCTTGCCGGCCTCTGCCTCGGCGACGAGGGCGTCCATCGTCTTGAGAAGCGCTTCGGCCGCCTTGCGTTCGCCGGCCGCCCAAGACTGCAGCTTCTTGAATCCCTCGACCAGTTTCGCCTTGTCCAGCTTCGCGCCGGCGATCGGGTTGAACCCGTTCTCGACGAACTCGCTCGAGAAGTCCCCTTCCTTGCCGAGCACCGACTTCCCGTCTGCATCCAGAACCGGGAACTTGGCGAAGTCCCGCTTTTTGCCGACCCATTGTTCGCGATTTTCGACGACGGCCTTCCGAAGCGCCGCGCTGTCGGCGAACGCGAGGGCGGGGAGCAAGGCGAGCAGGAGTGTTTTCATGCGGTTCTCGAATGGCGCGGCGAGAGCTTCATCTTAACCCGTTCGAACCTTCGCCAGTGAACGTGAACACTTTGCGGAAATTTGCGTTCATACTCGGGACGACGACGAAAGCCCGCGCATCTCCCCGAGGACACCATGACGATTTCACGCGCCCTGGCCGCCGCCTTCCTGTTCGCGACCGTGTCATCCGCGTTCGCCGAGGACTCGAAACCGCCCGACGAGGTTTTCGTCGCGGGACTGGAATCGAGCCTTCGCGGCGAGGTCCTGGGCTTCCGCGACTCGCGCCTTGAGATCCGAATCGCGGGCGAGGTCATGCGGGTGGCAACCCGGTGCCTGCGGTGCGTGCGCTTCGGCGGCGAGCCCGCCATCATCTTCGAGGAGGATTTCCCGGGGACGGCGGTCGGCCCCCGGTGGGAAGAGAAACAAGGGAACTGGACCGTCAAGGACGGGGTGGTCACGGGAACGCCCGCGAATGACGTGGCCGTGCTGGAACTGCGCGAAAGCGTTCTCGGGGACGGCGTCCTGGACCTCGACGCGGAAATCCATTCGAGAAACCCGCGAGGCGGGCTGCACGTCACCTTCGCGGGGCAGCACTGGTTCCTCTACCCGCAGTGGTCCGGAATCTACCCTCCCTACCAGGAGGTAGACGGGAGCAATCTCTGGTCGCAGGCGGCGGACGGCGAGTTCTCATTCCAGGGACATTTCAGATTCGCACGAACCGGCACGCACTACGAGTTCACCATCGACGGGAAACCGTTCCACCAGGTCGAGAGCACGCCCCGGGAAGCGCTGGAAGGCAAGCTCATCCTCTCCGCCGCGCACAGGGCGGAGGTCAAGTTCCGGAACCTCCGCGTCACGTCGAGTTCGGGTGCCACGCTTGCCGACCCCGAGGCTTTCAAGACGCCCACCGATATCCAGGTCTGGCTCGCCGGGGGGAAAAAGGTCATGGGCTCGCTCTTGATCGCTTCTCCTGACGCGCCGGCGATGACCTTGCAGGTCGACGGGAAGGAAGTTCCCCTGACAGCGGTCACCTGCCTGGTATTTCTGCCGCGCGAAGCAGCGGAACCGGAATTCGAACTCGACGCGGCTCTGCGGGGGCGCATGGAAGCGTGGGTCAACCAGTTGGGCGATGAGGATTACGAGAAACGGGACGCAGCCTCGCGCCGGCTCACCGAACTGGGCCCGTTCGCCTTCCCCGTCGTTTCCCGCGCGACTTCAAATCCGGACCCGGAGATTGCGGCCCGGGCCGACCTGATTCTGCAGCGGCTGAAACACGCGCGAAAATAGGGATCCTCGTTACCACTTCAATACCCCGAACAGGTCGGTGTGGTCGTCCGTCCACCGGGCGCGACCTGGTTCCGGCACCAGTTCCCTGCCGGTGTTGAACTCCTTCGAGAGCGCAATCGTCTCCGGGCGGTCGAGGAGCAGCACCCACGTCGAGCCACGCCAGAAATGCGATTTGTCAGGAAGTGCCTGCACGAGAAGCGCCTTCAGCCCGAGATCCGCAGCGGCCTGCGCGACGATCGGGGAAAGGTCCAGCATCCGGTTTGTGATATGGACGACGAGCACGCCGCCCGGCTCGAGATGCCGGCGGTAGACCGCGAAGGCTTCCCGCGTCAGCAGGTGCGTCGGGACGGAGTCGCCGGAGAAAGCATCGATGACCAGCACGTCGAAATGCTGGTCGGCCTCGCGTTCGAGGGAGAGTCGGCCGTCGCCGAGGATCACTTCGGTGGAGGCGGGGGAATCGGCGAGAAAAGAGAACTGGGTTCGGGCGAGATCCGCAATGAGCGGGCAGATTTCGTAGTAGCGGAACGTGTCCCCGGCCCGGCCGTAGGCCGCAAGCGTGCCGGTCCCGAGACCGAGGACGCCGACGCGCTGGTGATCGGGCCTCGAAACGCGGGTGATGGCGAGGGCCGCGCCCGAGTAGGGCGCGAAGTACGAGGTCGGCTGGCGCCGGCGCGCGGGGTCGAGGAACTGCTCGCCGTGGTTGATGATCCCGTGAAGGAGGATCCGGACGTCCTCCGCGCCTCCCTCCGTGTGACGATCCTTCACCCGAAGCGCCCCGTAGAAATCGCGCACCATCAGCCGGTGGCTCGACTCGAGGCGCTTCACTTGCACCACAAGCCCGGCCGCCGTGGCCACCCCCATCAGCGCGGCGACGCCCCAGACCGGGCGAAACAGGGCTCGGCTGATGCGCGTCGGGGG
>JAIOPR010000277.1 GCA_021413805.1 Planctomycetota bacterium | reverse complement strand
GTGCCTCGTGCTGGACGGCGACGACCCGGCGGAAGCGTACGAGAACGCGATCGCCGACCTGGACCGGATGTTGAAATCCGACCCGACCCCGATCACGTTTGCCTTTCGCGCAACCTGCCGCATCGTGTGCGGCGAATTCGAAGGCTTGCATGGCCGCGACGCGACGGCATTGCTCACGGCAGCCCGCGCCGACATGGACGCCGCGCACCCGGACACCGCCCGCCAATACTTCGTGTGGTTCGTGGTCGCGCGGCTGGAACTCCTCTGCTCGCAGCAGGCGCGGAAGGCGGGAGCGGATCCCTTCCCCTCCCTGAAACGCGCCAGGGCCGCCTGCGAAGAAGCGCTTCGAATCAATGCCGCCTCGACGGAAACGCTTTGCTGGCTCGGGATGATCGGCCGCCACGAGGGGCTCTGCCTTGCGGACCGCGGGGAGGATCCCGAGTCGGCCTGGGCAGGCGCCCGCGCGGACTTCGACCGGGCGCTGGCGATCATGAAGACCTGGGAGTGGGTCTGGCAGCAGCGGGGGTTCCTGGACCTCGACCGGGCCGTGCGCTCAAACACCGGGGATGCATTCGCCACGGCCGCAGCCGATTTTGAGGAAGTGCTCCGCATCAATCCCACTTTCGTGGAAGGGCTGGTGGCGCTGGGCGAGACGAAGCGGAGGTGGGCAGAGCAGGACCCGAAGGAAGCGCAGGCGCGCCTCCGCTCCGCACTCGCCGATCTCGACCGCGCGGTGCAGCGTGGGCCGAATCACCTCGGCGCGAGGCTCGAACGGGCGAAGGTGAGGCTGGCGCTGGGGGACACCGCGGGTGCGGAGGACGACCTCGAACATGCAAAGCAGAAATAGCGACGGGCAGGCGGACGTGCAGGCTCGATTGAAATCCGGCAGCGCGAGGGACTAGACTGCCGCCCGTGAATCGATCCCGCCCCGCAGTTCCGCTCGACTCCTTCCCCGCTCTCCTGCAGTCCATCGTGGCGAACGACGCCCCCCAGGTGCGTAAGCTGCTGTCGCGATCGGCGGCGCTGGCATTGGAATCGTCGCAAACGGGAGCGTCACGCGCGAGCGCAAACGAGTTCTTCTTCAAGGAGATCTCCCATTACTTGCATAAGGGCGACACGGCGCTTCATATCGCCGCCGCGGCGCACCGGCCGGGGATCGTGGAGATGCTGCTGAAATCCGGCGCGGACGTGGAAGCGCGCAACCGCATGGGGGCGCTTCCGATTCACTACGCCGCCGACGGTGGACCGGGCCGGCCGGCGTGGGATCCTGAGGCACAGGGCCGGGTAATCACGCTGCTCATCAAGGCGGGTGCGGACCCGAACGCATTCAACAAGCAAGGCGTTGCCGCGCTGCATCGCGCCGTGCGTGGGCGCTGCTCTGCGGCCGTCGAGGCACTTCTCATGGGCGGCGCCGACGCCTGGCTGACGAACAAGAGTGGTTCGACGCCGATGGACCTGGCCACGATGGCCACGGGACGCGGCGGCACGGGCCTGCCGGAGGCCAAAGTGCAGCAGAAGCGGATTATCGACCTGCTTCGCACGGCCGGGCGGGCGAGAAGCTGATAGATTGCGCCGGCCGGAGAACCTGCCTTGACCGCCTTGCCCCGGATAGCCGAAGTCCTGACCCGGAAAATACAGGAGATCAAAGATGAGGATCCTCGTTCTCGCCGCCGGATTGAGCCTGTCGTGCCTGCTGGTCGCCTGCGGAAAGAAAGAACCCACCGCGGCCGGGAACTCGAACCCAGCGCCGGAACCGGCCTGGCGCGCCGTTCACGGCGACCGCCCTTCCATGCCAGTCCCACTTGCGAAGATGCTCCATTTCGGCATGCCGCTCGAAGAGGTCAAGGCGTCCTGCCCCGACGCGCTCAAGTACGATTTCGCCCCGCCGTGGCCTGATCCGAAACCGTCGCGGGTCAACGTCAGCTTCCTCGCGGGCGAGAAACGCGCAGTGAAATTCGTCCTGGTTCAGTACGCCCCGGGGACGGCCAGGGCGAACCTGACGGCGACCTGGGGTCCGGGCACCGACGGCAGCAACGCTTCGGGGCCAACGGTCAACTGGAAGAACGCCGCCGACGGAATCAAGGCCGAACTCAGCCTGCAGGCGACCGCGGACGTCCTCATCATCGAGAAGGAATGAGCGGCCGGGCCAGCCGCACGAGGCACGCCGGCCGGATCCCGATGACCTCGGAGACGGAGCGCGAGGAGTTGCCGAGGCGGACCGTCGCGCGGCACCGGGGCCCGGTGTCCGTCCAGTTGCCGCCGCGGACGAGGCGCCAGCCGGGATAGTCCGGTCCCGGGTCGTTCAGGCAGACATTGCGGCTGTTCCCGCCCTGTCCTCGAACTCCGTACGGCGATTCGTCGCCGGGAAACTCCGTCACCCGCGCCGGGCGCGCGCCGCCGGGGTGCGAACGGTTCGCGTTCGCCCGGCTGTAGTCGAACTGGTTTCCCCACGGGAAGAAGCGCCGGTCGGTCCCGCGCGCAGCTTTCTCCCAGTCCAGTTCGTGCGGAATCGTCGTCGCCCGCGAATCGCCCCGACGCTTCCAGGCCGCGTACGCCATCGCGTCCTGCCACGAAACGCTGAAGACGGGCCAATCTTCTTCCCAGTCCACAGGGCTTTGCAGGAGGCGCTTCGATGCCGTCCTGAGTTCGGGCGAAGCGCCGGCGAGCCACGCGGCGGTCGGGACGGCGTACGGTGGCCCCGGCCAGTAGAACCCCGACTCTTCCCCGCTCCGCGGGACACGTCGGGCCGCCTGGGCGGGATCAGACCGGGCGAGTTCGTTCAGGAATTCGACGTACTCGCGGCACGTCACGGGATGGCGTGCGATGAACACGTCGTCCACGACCTTCGTTTCTCCCGGGCCGGCGAGCGCGTTCTCCGGGTCACCCTGCGACCCGAACGGTCCCGCGGCAACCGGGACAAAGCCCGGCGGGATCTCTTCGGGGCGGAAGAGCGTGACCTCCTGCTCCCAGGCGCCGCACCGAGGCAGGAAGATCGGCACGCGAATCGGCAGGTGGCCTTCGCGCGACACGACGAGGAGATACGAGCCCATCGGGAGCGGGTGTTTTTCAATCGGCGTGCGGCCCAGCCACACGCCCGGCCCTTGCGGCCGGCCAGGCGATGCGGAATCGAAGGCTGCATCGAGCATGGTCGCCGGCGCCGGCCGTGCCGCCGCCCCTGCGACGTCGCGGGGCGTTACCGGAACCAGACGGCGCCCGATGTCCTCGTGCTTCCACAGCCAGACGTCGGCACCGTCGAGCGATCCCGGCTCACACGACGCGGCATGCACTTTCAGGCGCACCAGCCCCTGGGGCTCCAGCTCGGTCAGCCCTTCTGCACCCTTGTGCCCGTCGAGCGCTCTTCCCGAAAACGGGTGGTAGCCCTGCCAGGCCCACTCCCCTGGCGCCACGTCGCGGCCGTCCAGCAGGCAGCGGCACGGGTAGGCCCGCGTCCGCACCGTCAGCGTCCCATCGCCTTTCAGCAGCGCGTCGAGCGCCCCGTCGTTGTACTGCTCCACCACGCGCCGCTGCAGCAGCATGTCCTTCTCGTCCCCGCGCGTTTCCGCTTCCCGGAACTTCGCCCAGAACAACTCGGCCTTCAGCCGCCGCGCCTCGGCATGGTCCCGCTCGTGCGACAGCGCGCCGGTCAGCAGCGCATTCGCCTCCGCAAACGCCTCCACACTGTCCCGCTCCAGCCCCTTCGCGAGGTCCTGCGCCTTCCACACCGCGCTCTTGTCCGCCTCCCACGGCTGCACGCCCTTGTCCACCCGCATTGCAGCCTCCGCCGCGAGCTGAGCTTCCTCCCTCAACCGCCCCTGCCGCTCCATCGCCTCCTTCGCCTTCACCACCGCTTCTTCGGCAAGGCGGTGATTCCGCTCGCGTTCCTTGACGCCCTCGAGGAAGAGCTGGATTTCGCGGTGAAGGTCCATGGCGGACTGGAAGCGGTCTTCCTTGCGGAGGGCGAGCGCCTTCATCGCGATGGCGTCGAGTTCCGGCGGGATGGAAGTGGATTTCGGATCACGGGCCCGCAACCGCTGGGACGGCGGGACGTTGACACCGGATTGTGCGTGGCTCAGGAGTTCCGCGAGGCTGTCGCCGTCGACAGGAGGGCGAAAGGTGAGCAACTCGTAGAGGATCGCGCCGAGCGCGTAGATGTCGCTTCGCTCGTCCACGTCCGCCACCCGGCCCGCCGCCTGTTCCGGCGCCATGTAGGCCGGTGTGCCGACGACGTCGCCGTCCAGTGTCTTCGTGGAGTCTCCTGATCCGTGCGTCGGCACAAAGGTCTCGGCGATCTCGCCGACGACAACCGAATCCGCCGTCTCTCCCGCCTCCCGACTCCCGCCTTCGCCCTGTGGGCTTCGGCGGGCTCCGCCCTCTTTCGCCAGCCCCCAGTCCACAACAAGCGTCTCGCCGAAATCGCCGAGCATCACGTTGGCCGGCTTCAGGTCGCGGTGGATCACGCCACGGTCGTGCGCGAACGCCACGCCGAGGCAGATGTCCTGGAACATCGCCAGCAGGCGGGGGCGCGACCATTCCGCGACCGTTGAAGCATCGCCCTTTGCGAGCGCCCGCAGCACCGCCCCCAGGTCTCTCCCGCGCACCCGCTTCATCGCCAGCATCGGCGCCTCGCCCGCCGGTGTGACCAGCCCGTGCACCGGCACGATGTTCGGATGCTCCAGCCGCGCCGTCAGACGCGCTTCCCGAAGAAACCGCTCCTTCAACTCGTCCGGCAGGTCGTCCAGCACCAGCTTCACGGCCACAATGCGGTCGAGCTCCAGGTCCCGCGCCTCGACGACGCGCCCGAGCCCGCCTCGGCCAATTTCGGCGCCGAGGCGGAAGCGTGGTTCCGTGGCGGCACTTCTGCGAAGACGCTCGAGAGCGAGGCGGACGTCGCCGCCCGACATCGCGATATGAGCCGCGACCGCCGAGCGCACTGCGGCGCGCGCCGCGGGCGCCAGCGACTCTTCGAGCGCCTCTGCCTGCTCGGCCGGAATGGGAGCCGCGAAGCCGAGGCGGACCGCGACGACGACGTAGAGGAGATCGGAATCGGCGGGCACCTTGAGCGGAGATTACCAGACGCCCTGCAGGAAGGCGCGGAAGCGGAGACGGCCCGCGGCGCACTTGATTCGCGCCTGCCCGGGGGCCTACGATGCGCGTCGATGAAACAATCGTGCGCCGCCGTTGTTGCGCTGGTCCTGGCTTCCCTGGCGGCCGCGGCGCAGGGCCTGTCCCCCGAGGTGACCCGCGAGATTGCCGTCGAGGTCCGGGCGGGTCACGACGGCAAAGCGATTCAGGCGCTTCACGACCGCCTTGGCCGGCATGCATTCCTGGACGCTCTCGTGCCGTTCGCGCGATCGACTGACAACGAAACCGCGAAAAACGCGGTCATCCTGCTCGCGACGTTGGGAGACCGCCGGGCGGTGGCGCCGGGAAGGCGGTTCCTGGGCACCGGGACGCAGGAGGAGGTCGTAGATGCTCTCGTCAAGTTGCGCACAGTCGAAGTCTCGCTCGCGCTCGCGGAGTATTTCAACCCGGCGAAGCCCGATGACATCCTCCTGACGGAAATCGAAATCCTCGGGCATCCCGTCCCGGCAGCGAAGTTCATCGCAGCGCTCCAGACGGAGAACGGCAACGCGCGGAAGCGAATTCCCGGCGTTCTCGCGATGGCCGGTGCGCGGGAAGCGATCCCGGCGCTGCGAGAGATGACGAAGGACCCGGACGTCTGGGTTCGAAAGTGCGCGGCCGAGGCTCTCGGGGACCTCGAAGCGAAGGAGGCCATTCCCGAGCTCCGCGTGCTGCTCGCGGACCCGGAACGATGGGTCGTTTTCGGCGTCCGCGTCGCGCTCTTCCAGGTCGGAGACGAACACTCGGTTGATGGTCTGCGGAGCATTGTCAGAGACCTCGACTGGCCGCTCACCCGCAGCGCCCTTCGGTCCATCCGAGCCCTCCCGGAAAAGGAGCGGGCTCCCCTTCTCGTGGATTTCCTCGAACGCACGAAATTCCCGGAACGTGTTGCGTCCGAGCTGGCGACGCTCAATCTGGAAGAATCTCGTGACGCGCTCGCGGAGGCGCTGAGGCTTTCCGAGGGAACAACGCATCTCGAAATTGCGGGTGTGCTGGCCGGAGCCGGGGACGAGCGCGGACTCGAGCCCCTGCTCACGGCCCTCAAGCTCATGGAGTCCGGCTCGCCGGGCGCGGAAGTCGGGGCAGTCATTGCAGCCCGAGCGCTGGGGAGGGCGCGCCTCGGGAAGGCGTCGGGGGCGCTGATCCGGGCCCTGGCGGCGCATCCGGAGTCATTCGAGTTTGCCGACACCGCAGCGTGGGCGCTTGGGCGGCTGCAGCCGCCCCCGGATGCCGAGGAGGTCGCCGGCCTCGCCGACAAGACCGTGGGGGAGATCACGCGCGTCCAGCTCGCCAGGTCCGAGGCCATGCTGCGTGGGACGGCGGGACAGCGCGCCCTCATCGAGCTCGCCGAGTCACGCTGGGACCCGGAGCTCACCTGGCTCGCCACCGACGCTCTCGCGGAAGTCGGCGACCGCGCGTCCGTCCCCTTCCTCCTTGAGGCCCTCGCGGATCATCGCACCGTGAGCGGAGAGGAAATCTGGCAAGCCGCCCTTCGCGGCCTCGAGCGCATCGGGAGGCGAAAGTTCGAGCATGGCGGTGACGATTTCGACCATCTGGAGTCCGAGTGGGGAAAGTGGTGGGAGACAGAGCGGTCGAAGTGAAGTGGCACGGATTCCGACGCGCCACGGCTGCCGCTCACGGCCGGCCCGTCCCCGTGAGTGGGCTCTCCGTCGAAGAGCTGAATTTCAGTAGAGTGGTCTATCCCCGCAACCCGGGCGATGCGCGCTGAGGGCAGATTCCAAGTTCCCTTTCTGGAGGAGTCAGGCATGCCCGCAAGGACAAAGACAGCACCGTTCGCGAAACCGGCCGCATCAATGCCGAAGAAGCTCGCCGCGACGCGCCTGTCGCTTGCCGAGGCGATGTCCGCTTTCGAGAAGGCGGGCTCCGAGCAGACGCGCAAGACGTACGCGCGCCATGGCGCCGAGGAGCCGATGTTCGGCGTCAGCTTTGCAACGCTGAAGACGCTCGTGAAGCGCATCAAGGTCGACCACGAACTGGCCCTGGCGCTCTGGGACACGGGCAATTTCGACGCGCGCAACCTCGCGGTGAAAATCGCGGACCCGGCGCAGATGTCCCCCGCCGACCTCGATCGCTGGGCGAAAACACGGATGGCCAGCATGTGCCACGGCTACGTCGCCCACCTCGCCGCCGAGGGGCCTCACGCGCGCGCCAAGGCCGACGCCTGGCTCGCTTCGCCCGACGAAGCGCTTCGCCGCTCCGCCTGGCTCCTCGTCGGGGCCATGGCCATGAAGGACGAAGCGACGCCGGCTTCCTGGTTCGCGGCGCGACTCGCGGAGATCGAGAAATCGATCAAGGCAGCGCCGCAAAACGGATCGGAAAAGTGACCGTCGATCACGGCGACACGGCCTGCAAGACCCCGGACGCCGCGCAGTACATCGACAAGACGTGGGCTCACTCGCTGGCGAAGGGGTTCGGGAGCCCTGCGGCGCATGAGCGGTCCCGGGAGTCGATGCGGACGCGCTGCTGAGGCGGATTGATCGCGCCGCTTCCCACAGGTAACGAGGGGAGCACTTCCCGCCGTTCGATCCCCTGAATGGCACCGCTGCGCCCGGGGAGAACGAAAAGGGGCAACCTGCCCCAGCGTGCCCCGCAAATTTCCGGCCGCGTCCGGGATTTCTCTTCGAAAAACAATTCGGGATGAACTCCCTTTCCTGATTCCCCGTTGGCATTTCTGTCCGGCGGGGACTTCCTGCAGGCGGCTTCCGACCGGCACACCGAAATCAGTTCTGCGTCCCGGGGAAATCCGGGGCCTACATCGAGGAGGGGGGCACGATGTCACACGAAACGCCGCAGGAAGCCGGGATGGAAGCGCCGCAAGAGGGCGGGATCACGCGCTGGGTGGAGAACCAGGTGCGGAACACGCCGTGGTGGATGATCTCGATTGCGTTCCACCTGATTGTGCTGGCGGGGATGACGGTGATCACGTTCAAGGAGGAGGTCAGGGAAATGACAGTGGCAGCGCTCACGCCGGTTCACCATGACCTTCCGAAGATTGAGGTCGAGCGCCCGACTGACATTGTGGGAAGCAAGTCGGCGCGCCCGGACAGTGCCTCGGCGACGCGTTCTGACAACAACCAGCCCGTGCTGGATGACTGCATGGATTTCCCGGAAGCGAAGGTCAACATTTCGGACAACGGCATCGACGGCGACACGATGCTGGGGCAGAGCGAGAGCGGACTCAGCGCCGACTGGGGCGAAGGGCACGGCATCGGGCGCGGGATGGGCGGCCCCGGCTCGAACAAGACTATGGGAACAGGCGGCGGCGGCGGTGGCGCCTTGCGCTTCGGCAACGGCAAGGGTGGCCGGGGAGAGTTCCGCAAGCGCGACCGGAACGGGGCTCACGACGGCACCGTGGCCGAAAATGCCGTGACGCACGGGCTCTGGTGGCTCGCGCGGCACCAGGAATCCAACGGCGCCTGGTCGTCCGCGGCGTTCGACCACAATTGCGCGGCCGGGAAATGCGACGGGCCGGGATACAACGACTATGACGCGGGAGTGACCGGGCTCTCGGTGCTCGCGTTCCTGGGCGTCGGCTACACGCACCTCTCAAAAGAGACCTACGTCGATCCGGTCACGAAGAAAAAGATCTGCTACGGCGACGTCGTCCGGTCGGGAATCAAGTGGCTCCTGGCCAGCCAGGACGCGGAAGGATGCTTCGGCGGGCGGCACGGCTCGAAGTACATGTACAACCACGCGATCGCAGCCCTGGCGATGGCAGAAGCCTACGGCCTGACGGACAGCCCGATCTTCAAGGACGCGGCGCAGCGCGGGATCGATTTCCTCTGCGAAGCACAGATGCCGTACAAAGCCTGGCGCTATAGCAAGCGCTGCGAGGACAACGATACTTCCGTCACCGGCTGGGCCGTGATGGCGCTGAAGTCCGCGGACATCGCGAAACTGGTCGTTCCCCGGTCCGCCTTCGAGGGCGCCAAGGCGTGGATCCTCGAGTGCACCGACGAGTCCTACTACAGGACGGGCTACACCGCGAAGGGCACGGGCAAGGTCGTCGTGCAGGGAAAGAACGAGGACTTCGAAGACCATCCTTCGCTCACCGCGGTCGGCATGCTCTGCCGGACCTTCATCGATCACAACCAGAAGGACCCGGCCCTGGACGGCGGCGCCAAGCTGATGATGGCCGATACCCCGGTGTACGGCGGCAAGAAGACCGACTACTACTACTGGTATTACGGCTCGCTCGCTCTTTTCCAGTGGGACGGCCCGGACGGAAAGTTCTTCCAGGCGTGGAACCAGTCCATGACGAACGCACTGATCCCGTCGCAGCACGGCATGAAAGACGGATGCGCCTTCGGCTCCTGGGACGTGAACGTGGACCGCTGGGGCTTCGAGGGCGGCCGGGTCTACACGACCGCGATCAACACCCTGAACCTCGAGGTGTACTACCGCTACGCGAGCGTGTTCGGAGGGAAGCGCGGGAAGTAACGAATTTCAGGACCTGGGTGAACTGAGGCGGGCTCCCCGATCGGGGAGCCCGTTTTCATTACATTTAGGTCGGCTGCGAAAGCTCCCAACCGACATTTTTCATCCCCACCGACTCACTTTCCCCTATCCTTCCCACCCCTCGGCCCCGGCTTCGGCGTCGGACGCCTCCCGGGCCCCTGCCAGACTCCCCCGCAACGCACCCCCAGAAAGGCCCGTGCCATGCCGCCCCCCGCCATCCGCTCCGTCCTCTTCGGCAAGCTCGCCGTCGGCACCCGGTTCATCACCGAAGAACAACTCCAGGAATGCCTCAAGGCCCAACGCGAACTCGAGGCGCAGGGCGAGACTCCCCCGCGGCTGGGCGAGGTGCTGGCGCTCAAGGGATACCTCACAAGGAACCAGGTCGCGATCATCCTGGACTCGATGGCGAAGACGCAGAAGCGGCGCTTCGGCGAAATCGCGATCTCGTTCCAGTTCGTGTCGGAGGCGCAGGTGAACGCGGCCCTCGAGTTCCAGGCGCTTCTCGAGAAGGCGCCCCAGGCCGAGGAAGTCACCTTGGGCGAAGCGGCGCTGGTCGCATACCGGCGATTCTTCGCGCAAAAGAAGTCGCACGCTGACCGGCCGAAGATAGGGGAAGCGCTGATGGCGCTGGGGCACCTGCGGGCTCACCAGGTGGACGCGGTGCTGGAGGAGCAGGGAAAAGTGATCGCGACGTGCGGCGGGTGCGAGGCCGCGCTGAACATCTCGAGTTTCGAGCCGGGGCAGCGGGTCCGCTGCGCTCAGTGCGGCTCGGTATTGACCGTGGTGAAGCTTGAGAGCGGAGCGGTGGACGTGGTGCTTCCGCCGATGACGGGGCTTTGGCAGTCGCCGGTGCAGGAGCCTGCTGCCGCGGAAGTCTCGGCGGCCGCCGCGCCGGAAAAGGGAAAGCTGGAGCCGGAATTGGCCACGCCGCCTTCACAGCCCGAGGTTGCCGAGCCTCTTCCGCCCATCAAAGCCGGCTCAGAAGCCCCGATTCCCGCCCGCCTCGGCGATTTCCAGGTGCTGCAGGCTCTCGGTGAAGACGCCACGAGCCGCATGTTCCGTGTGAAGCAGGTCTCCCGCGATCGCATCATCGCCCTCAAGGTCATGCGGCGGAGCGTCATGCTGGACGATGCTTTCCGGGAACACTTCCTGGAAGAGGCCCGCAAGGCCGCAAACCTTGATCACCCCAACATCCGGAAACTCTATAGCGTCTCCCGCGTGGACGACCGCTTCTGCGTCGCGATGGAATTCATCGAGGGCGAGAGCGTTTACGGTCTGCTCCAGAAGGGCCGGATGCCGCTGGCGGAAGCCATGAAGATCATGCGGGCGGTGCTGGCGGCGCTGGCCGTGGCGCACGCTGCGGGCGTCGTGCACCGCGACATACGCCCGTCCAACATCATGATCACGCAGGACGGGACGGTGAAAGTCGCGAACCTCGGGCTGTCGCCGCGTGTGACGGACAGCGTGCTAAAGGTCAGCGAGAGCGGGCGCGTCGCGGCGTTCTACATTTCTCCCGAGTGCGTCACGGGCGACCGGCCGACCGACCAGCGGGTCGACATCTACTCCGCGGGCGCGACGCTTTTCCACATGCTCAGCGGGAAGCCGCCGTTCGAGGGAAAGAGCCCGTTCGAAATCCTGATGAAGCTGTCCACGGAACAGATTCCGTCCTTGCGCACGAATGATCCCGGGATTCCCGAGTCGCTGAACGCGATCGTCCAGCGCATGCTCGACCCGGAGCCCGACAGCCGGTACGCGACGTGCGAGCAGGTCCTCGCCGATCTTGACCGTCTGCCGCCTCCGGGCGTTGCGCAGCCGGCGCCGGTCGCACCCGCGGTCGTCGCAGCAAAACGATCCCTCGTCCCTGTCCTCGTCGCGCTCGCTCTCATCGCCGCCGCCGGGTTCGGGTGGAGGGCCTGGAATTCCTCGGAACGCTCCGACGCGCTGGGAAAAGCCCGGTCCCATGCGGGCGGCGCGAAACGGTCGCGCGCCGAATACGCCGCAGCCCGCGCCGAGCTCAAACGCTTCGCCGAAGCCTGGCCCGGGACGCCGGAAGCCGAAACCGCGGAAGGCGACATTGCGGCCCTCCAGGGGAAAGAAGATCGCGCCGCCGCCGAAGAGCTCGCGGGGGCTCGCTCCGATGTCGCCGCCGCCATTGCTTCAGGACGCCTCGGACCCGCCCTCGCCCGCGTGAATACCCTCGCCTTCCTGGCCGAGCCGGACCCGAACCTCGGGGCGCTTCGAAAGCAGATCGAGGATGAAGCGACGAAATCCTGGGAAACCGTCGCCGCCGACGCCATCAAGCTCGCGAACGCAGGCAACTGCAACGACGCGGACCAGCACATCACGGTCGCCGTCGCGCTTCGATCCCTTCCTTCGGACGAGCCCCGGTCCTCGGCGCTCAGGCAGCAGGTCGCGGGGATCCGCAAGAAGATCGAGAATGATGCGCGGGCTGAAGCGACGGCGCGGGCGGAGCGGGAGGAGGCAGACCGCCGGCTCAAGGAGACGGAAGAAGCGCGAAAGAGATGGGACGCGGTGCTTGGAGAATTCAACGGGGCGCTGGCGCGCTGGGATATTCCCGGGGCGAGGGGCGTGCTGGCAAATCCCGAGACAGGGCAGGCCGGCAAGCGGGAGGATCGGGAGCGGCTTGCGCGCCTCGCAGGTTGGGTGGCCGATGCAGAAGCGTCTGCCATCGCCGCCATCGGGACGACTCAGGCCAACTGGGACAGGAAACCGGAAAACGACCGCCGCCTTCGCGCCCGTATCAAGGGAGCCGACTGCCGCGCGACGGGAGCGGACGAGAAATCGATCGTGTTCGCGGAGACCGGTGGAACTCCGCAATCCATCCCGTGGGCCGATCTGGATCCGCGCGTCGCGTCCGAGGCGATCCGTCGCGGGGCCGAAGCGTCGAAGATTCCGGAACAACTCGTGGGCGCAGCAGCCTGGTGCGTGGCGCGCGCTTCGAGAGACGATCTCACGCTCGAGCGTTTCCTGATGGAAGAAGCGGAGCGGCGCCTGGCGGAAGCGGAGGCGGCGTCGAGCGGCAACAAGGAGGTCGCGGTTCTCCAGGACCAGGTGGCGGCGTGGGCAGATCGGGCACAGAAGGACGCCTTCGCGCAGGTCGCGGACCTCGTGGCGAAGTCGAATTTCGAGGCTGCCTCCCTCGAAGCCCGCGCGTTCCGCAACTCATTCGGCCGTCGACCCTGGGCCCAGGAGCACGCGGCCGCGCTCGACCTGCTGATGAAGGCCGCGCTCGCCGGAGGGGCTGCCGATGACCGTTGCCTCTTCGCTGATTTCGGATCCGGAATCGGCGCGCTCGAGGCCAGCGCGGGGTGGAAAGCGGCCGATGGTGTCCTCGTGGGAAATGGCAAAGAAGAAACACTCCACGGCGCCGCGGCCAACATTGAGGAGATTTCATTCCTTCTTCGCTTCTCAAAGCCGGAATTCCGCCTCGTCCTCTCCGCCGGCGACGCCGACATCCGCCTCGAACCCTCGCGCCCCCGCTTCGACCTCATCGTCCGGCGAGAAGGCACCACCCCGCTCCAGAAGTCGCTCAAGGACAAGGGCGATGAAATCCGCGGACGGGAATGGAATCTTTTCCAGGTGCGCTTCGACGGCACCAACGTCACCGTGAAAATGAACGGCCAGGAGGAAGGCTCGATCGCGATGGCCTCGAGGCCGGGAGAGTTCACGCTCACGTTGAACGGCGTCAGCCAGACACAGGCGGGCGCGGTGGACCTGGATTGCGTGATGGTGAAGCGAAAGTAGGCGTCCGGAGCCGGGACGCCCCCGTCACTCCTCGATCTCGCTTCGCATCTCCGCGAGCTCGTTCAACTTTTCTGCCTCGGGTCCCGCCTGACGTATCCGTTCCTCAATTTCGCCGCGGGCCTCGCGAGCTTCCCTGATGCGGCCGGAGACCTGAAGCACCCGGGCGCGGGTTATCAGGATCCTGAGGCTCTCGATCCCGTCTCCACCTGTTGCCGCGTCGATTCGCAGATGTAATTCGTCGAACTGGACCGCCGCCTCGGCATAGCGGCCGAGACTGCAAAGAGCATATCCCCGGCCGATCAGGGCTTTGTCGATAAGCAGGATGGCGTTGCACTGGCGCAGCAGGCGAATGGCGTCTTCAGCAGCGGCGAGTGCGGATGCGTGGTTGCCTTGGGTGGAATGAAGCGTCATAAGACGATTCGAGGCCAGGCCCTCGCCCAGTGAATACCCGATCTGGCCGGCGATCGTCCGGGACTCTTCGAGGGCCTCGCGCGCGCGGTTCATCTCGGATGTCTGCGTATAGATGCTTCCGAGCGCGCACAGGAACCGGGAGACCAGGCGCTTGTGGGTGGAGTTGCGCGTCATCCGGAGCCCTTCCTCGTGGAGCGCCCGAGCCTCGGGCCACGACTGTTGTTCGACCTCAATGTTGCCCAGGGTGTGCAGCGCGAGGGCAAGACCTTCACGGTCCCCGGACTCGCGCAGCATCGAAATCGATTCTCGCAGACAGCGGCGGGCGTTCGGGATGTCGCCAAGTTGCGAGAGCAGCCAGCCGCGCAGGAGCGTCGATTGAATGACGTTTCGACGGTCCCCGACTTCCTCGAAGATCCGCCCTGCGCGTTCGACCGCCGCGAGCGCCTCGGGCCGGCGGTTGAGGAGATCGAGATTCCGGGCCTGGCCGTACAGGCAGACGGCTTCACGCCAGACGTCTCCCTCGGCGTGGCAACGCGCCTCAAGGTCCCGGTACGCCGCGAGACTCGCGGAAACGTTGTTGGTGGACAAATAGTTCGCGAGGGCGAATTCCGCATCCCGGAGATTCCTGGAATTCCCGATGCCGCGCAGCAGCTCGGCGGCACGGCGGACCGCGTTGATGGATTCTTCGATATGGGTCAAGGCGCCCGAGTTATGAAGCGCGATCAGCGACAGAGCGATGAGCTTCGGCTGTCCGGTTGCTTCAGCGAGGGCCATCCCGGCTCGGGCGATTTCGCTTCCCTGGTCGGTCCGGGTCGCGGAGCGGAGAAGCGCGGCCAACGCTCCCGCGTGACGGACGCGCAGCTCCGGAGGGACGCCGTCCGCCGCCATGGGCCAGGCCGCCTCCAGCCTCGCCAGGATGTCGGTCCCGCCTTCGCGCGCTTCCAGCATTCGCACGACGGCGAGGAGCGCGCGGACAGCGAGGGCGCCATCACCGCGCGCCAGGGCCCGTTCCTGCGCCGCGAACAGGTTCTGGATGTCGGCCTCCTGGCGATCCAGCGCCTCGCGGACGTCGCGGCCATTTTGCCGCTCCTCCTGCCGCTCCGCTTCCGCCACGACACGCGCGCCGTGGCGCAGATCGAGCGCGAGGCGCTGCGCCGGGGTCGCGGCCTCCGCCCATTTCTGCTGGCCGTACTCCTGGAGCGAGAGGTACATGCCGAACCGGGTGCCGAAGGCGGAGGGCACGGTGCGAAGGAAACTCTTTTCGCGAAGCGTCTGGACTGCGGTGATCGCGTCGGGCGCGTCCGGGAAAGCGGTGAGGTCGAGGACGGCCTCGGCATCTTCCAGGAAGAAGCCGCCGCGAAACGTGCCGAGTTGCTGGAAGGCGGACTTCTCCCAGGGCGAGAGGAGGTCATAGCTCCAGTCGATCGCGCCAAGGAGCGTCTGCTGACGGGCCGGCAGATCGCGCCGCGTGGAGCGCAGAACCTGGAAACGCTGGTCGAGGCGCGCCAGGATTTCCGCCGGCTTCAGGACTTTCATCCGCGCCGCGGCCATTTCGATCGCCAGGGGGATACCTTCGAGGCGCCCGACCAATTCGGCGATCGCCGGGATCATTCCCGTGTCCGGCCGGAACCGCGCATCGGCCTCGCGGGCGCGTTCGAGGAACAGCCTCACTCCGTCGTACGCCTCGAGCCGCGCTGTTCCACGGGAGGAGCCCGTGGATTCCGGCACCCCCAGGGGGGGCACTTCGAATTCCCTCTCGCCTTCCACGCCGAGAACGGAGCGGCTGGTGACCAGGAATCGGACCTCTGGCGCACGTTTGCGCCACAGGCCGATCGTTTCCGGCGCGAAAGCCACGACCTGCTCGAAATTATCCAGGATGAGGAGTAGCGGCTTCCGGAACTCGAGCGCGGTCGCCACCCGTTCGGTGGAAACGTCGGCGCTGTTCAACGTCACCCCGAGCCCCCGGGCAACGGCGCCGCCCACATCGGCGGCCGTCCGCGCTTCCGACAGGTCCGCGAACCATGCGCCCCCTTCAAAATCGGCGAGGAGGTCGGCGGCGACGCGAAGCGACAGCCGGGTCTTTCCGGTCCCGCCCGGGCCCGTCAGCGTCACGAGGCGCGTCGAAGGGTCGCCCAGCACCGCCGACAGTTCCCTGATCTCCCTGTCGCGTCCCACGAAACTCGTCGCCGGCTCCGGCAGGTTCGTCGGCCGCGCGGACAGCGTCTTCGCAGGAGGAAACGTCCGGGCAGCCAGCGATTGTGGAAGCGCCTGCCAGAGCCGCTCGGGCCGCTCCAGCCCCTTGAGCCGATGCTCCCCAAGGTCCACCCCGATAATCCCGCTCCGCACTTCCGCCGCCGCTTCCCACGCCGCCGCGGAAAGCAGAACCTGTCCGCCATGCGCCGCCGCGGCGATCCGGGCGGCGCGATTCACCGCGGGGCCGTAGTAGTCGGCGCGCCCTGTCGCGGAATCGGTGATGCAGAGCGGCTCTCCGAGGTGGATCCCCATCCGCACGAGGAGTTCGCCGGAAGACGCGGGCCAGGCATGGGCGTGCAGCGCCTGCTGGGCCTCCATTGCAAACCGAAGCGCGTCGGAAGCGCGACCGAAGGCGACCATGAACGAATCGCCCTCCGTCTTGACCTCGAACCCGGCACGCGCCGCGATGGCATCGCGCATGATGCGGTGATGCTGTTCGAGAACCGGTCGAAACGAGTCCCCGTGCCGCTCCCAGAGTTCGGTCGAGCCCTGGAGATCGGTAAACACGAGGGTGACCAGGCCTGAGGGGGCGGGGATCATGGCAGGGCGAGGTTATCCGCCATCAGGGAGTCGGCGTGAAGTGAATTTGAGCGCAAGGGTGCGTTCATCAAGAGAAACGGCGGGCAGACAAGCTGCCCGCCGTTGAATCGCGCAATTCGCCTGCTGCCTACTTCGCCTTCTCGGCCGCCAGGACCTCCGCGTTCGCCTTGTCGATCTCCTTCGCGAACGGCTGTCCCTTGTAGTCCACCGCCAGTTGCTTCAGCGCTGCCTTGGCATTGGCGTAATCCTTTGCGTCCTTGAGCGCCATCGCGTCGGCCAGCCGGGTTTTGCCGGATTCCATGATCTTGTCCAGCGCCGCCTGCGCTTTGTCCACCCACGGCTTCGAGCCCGGGGTCTTCGACATTTTCACGACCGCCGTGTACGCTTCGAAAGCATCTTTCACTTTCCCGTCAGTCGCGGACTTCTCGCCCGCTGCGAGCTTCGTCTTGAAGAACTCGTACTCGTCCAGGCCGATCCCGACGCCGACCGCCTTTTCCGCCTCCGCCATCTTCTCGATCACCTGCTTGGCGGACATCGATCCTTCCTGCTTCCCGATCATCTTGCCCGTCGAGTCGCACCAGACCGTCCCGGGCGCCTTGTGCGTGCCGCTGAAGAAAAGGCCGGAAGAGCTCGCGTTGCACGCGACGTGCTCTTCGCACTTGATTCCCGGGTGAATCTTGCACATCTCCACATCGCCGACCTTTTCGGTGCCGTGCCCCGAGTCCTTGCTGCAGTAAACGTTGACCCACCGCTTCGACGCCGCCACGAACTCCTTGTTTGCATAGACAGAACTGTCCATGCCCGTGCAGCCGGGTCAGTTGTCCTTGTGGTACGTCGCGTGAATCGGGACGTTCCGTTCCTTCGCCTCCGCCAGCGCCTCTTCCCACGAGTGGGCCCATTTGCATTCCGGTCCCCTGGCGAGGGCGGGAAGCGCGGCGAGCATGAAGGCCGCGATCGAAAGGTAAGACGTCTTCATGAAATGCCTCCTCTGTTTGGATTGTGGATGGGAGTCGGGTCTACAAGAGATACGGCCCGGCGTTGAGGATTCTTCCTGCAAGGACCGCTCCTGATCCGAGCAATGGCCCGTCTACGGGGAATTGTACGGACAAACCGGGAGGAAACCGGAAGGGGATTCTGCTGTCATACTTGATCCGGATACCCATGATTGGAGCGTTCGCACGGCGCTGGAAATCGCTTCCAAACGCTTGGTGTCCCTCTCAACCCGTCGCTACGATCCTCTTGGTGACGAATTCGAATCGACAGGTGCCGGCATGAAACCCACGGCGGGCGTTTCCCAGGGCAACGCGCTCAGCTACAAGCAGTCGGGGGTCAATTACGACCTGATCGACCCGCTCAAGGTGGCGGCACAGCGCGCCGCAGCCGAAACCGGCGCCCATCTTGCTACCCGCGGATTCGAAGAGGTCGCCGCTTCGCGCGGCGAGTCCGCCTACGTGGTGGACGTCGGCCCGTTTTACATCGCGAGCATCGTCGAGTGCCTCGGATCGAAGGCCCTCGTGGCCGACGAAATGCGCCGGCTCACCGGCAAGTGTTTCTACGCCGGCATCGCGCAGGACACGATCGCGATGGCGATCAACGACCTCATTACCGTCGGCGCCACTCCCCTGGTGGTCCAGGCCTACTGGGCGGCGGGCGGAAGCGACTGGTTCGCGGACGCAGAACGCTCGCAGGCGCTGGTTGAAGGCTGGAAACGCGCTTGCGACACGTGCGGTGTGGCGTGGGGCGGCGGCGAAACCCCGGCGTTGGCGGGGATCGTGGAGAGCGGCCGCATCGACCTCGCGGCCAGCTGTACCGGCCTCGTGAACCCGAAGGAACGCCTGTCCCTCGGGGACAAGCTCGCGCCGGGCGACGCCATCGTCCTGCTCGCTTCCAGCGGAATCCATGCCAACGGGCTGAGCCTCGCCCGCAAGCTCGTCGAGCGGCTCCCCCAGGGTTACCTCACGCCGGTCCAGCCGGGAGTGTCGAGCCTCACGTACGGTGAAGCGCTTCTCGCGCCGACCGTCCTGTACTCGCCGGTCACGGAGGCGCTGTTCAAGGCCGGCATCATTCCGCACTACTGCGCCAACATCACCGGCCACGGCTGGCGCAAGTTACTGCGCCACCCGGCGGCGCACACCTACCGGATCCACAGCGTGCCCGAAGTCCCGCCGGTGCTGAAGTTCATCCAGCAGCATGCGCAGCAGAACGCCCGCGAGGCCTACAGCACGCTCAACATGGGCGCCGGCTTCGCCCTGTTTGTCGCCGCCGAGGTCGCGGAACGCACTGCGGAAATCGCGCGCGCCCACGGGGTTCCGGCCCTGGTCGCCGGGAGAATCGAGGCGGGACCGAAGAAGCTGATCATCGAGCCGCTGGGAGTTGAATTCGGCGATGACTCCCTGCAGCTGCGGTAGGCCGCTACCTCTCTGGCCGCACATCCGACACGACAAGCTCGCGCTCCCGTGCCGTGAGAACTTTCCACTCGCCGGGGGGCAAGGGCCCCAGTTTCAGGCCGCCGATCCGCACGCGCCGCAGGCGCAGCGTCGGGTGCCCGATCGCTGCCGTCATGCGCCGCACCTGCCTGTTTCGCCCCTCGATCAGTTCCAACGCGACCCAGCAATCGGCAACGCTCTTACGAAAACGGATGGGAGGCACTCGCGGAGGAACCTCGGGTTGAGGTTCGAGGATCCACGAGCGGCACGGCAGTGTTTTCCTGCCTTGAATCGTAATGCCTCGCCCAAGCCGCTTCAGGCTCTCCCCCGTCGGAATCCCTTCGACCTGCACGTGGTACTCGCGTTCGTGAGCGTGGCTCGGGTGCAGCAGGCGTTCGTTCCAGGCCGGTTCATCGCTCAGGAGCAGCAGGCCTTCGGAATCCGCGTCGAGCCGCCCGACGGGATAGACCCCGCCGGGAAAGGCGAATGCCGCCAGCGCACGGTTCGGTGAACCGTCGCGGGTGAATTGCGAGAGAACGCCGAACGGTTTGTTGAACGCGATGAGCATCAGGTCGCACCGAAGGCCTCGAGTAAGCCCATCCTAAGGCGAGCGCGAGAAAGATTCCCGGACTTGCCGCCTCCTTGCAGCGCTGCCCACCGGCGGCTACCTTCGGGCATGGAGTTGAGGGACTTCGCCCTGCGCGTGCTGCTGACGGACTCGCTGGCCGAAAAGCTGGCGCCGCCCGCGGAGCCAATCACGGACGACCACCCCGGCGCAGCGATCCACACGCCCGACTCCCCCGGCCGCCCCGCATCGCTTCGCATGGCCCGGCGCGGCCTTCGCGCCCGGCTCCCCCCGGAAAACGAACTCCACCGCGACGAGCCCCGCGCGGTGCTCCTGCATTTCTTCGCCAATCACGAACTCCTCGCCACCGAGCTGATGGCGCTGGCGATACTCCGGTTTCCCGAAGCGCCGCCCGCGTTCCGGCGCGCGCTCCTGCAGACGCTTCTCGAGGAACAGGTCCACACGCGCCTTTACATGGACCTCATGGCGCGGGGCGGGCTCGCGCTCGGCGACCTTCCGGTAAACGGGTACTTCTGGCGCCAGGTTTCCGGCATGGAATCGCCGGTCGACTACGTGAGCCGGCTCAGCCTGACGTTCGAACAGGCCAACCTCGACTACTCGCACCATTTCGCCGGCGTTTTCGGGCGCATGGGCGACACCCACACCGCGGCGCTCATGCAGCGCATCTACGAGGACGAAATCGGCCACGTCGGCCGCGGGCTGCACTGGCTGCGCAAATGGAAGATGCCCGGGGAGAGCGACTTCGCCGCGTGGCAGAAGGTGCTGCACCTGCCGCTCAGCCCGGCGCAGGCCCGCGGCCGGGTGCCGTTCAACGCCGAGGGGCGTCGCCGCGCGGGACTGGACGACAGCTTCATCGCCTCGGTGGAAGATTTCGGGAAGAGCCGCCGAAGCGCGCCCGGTGTTTTTCTTTTCAATCCCGGGGCAGAGCGCGCCGCCCTGGCGCGCGACCCCGATGCCGGGCGCAACGACCGCGCCACCGCCGGCCTCGCACGCGATCTCGACCTCCTTCCGCTCCTGCTCTGCCGCGCCGGGGACGTGGTGCTCGTGCAGCGCCGGCCGTCCGAAGAGCATCTGCGTTCGCTCGCGGAAGCCGGTCTGCCTTCCGCAGAACTGGAAGTGCTGGATGCGTCGGGCCGGCTCGCTGCCGACAGCCCGCTTCGCACTCGAAAGCTCAGCGCGCTGCGTCCGTGGGGCTGGAGCCCTGACTCTGCCGAAGTGCTTGCACCGCTCGCCGCGGGCGCTCGAACTTCCCTGCCCTGGAATGATGCCATTCGCGCGATCTACTCAAAGGCGACAGCGGCGCGCCTGCTTGCCGGCCTGGGCTCCATGCCGGACGCCGCCGCACTGGCCGGCATCCCGTGCGAAACGCCCGAAGAAACCGAGGACGCCATCTCCATGTGGTTTCGCAAGGGGCACGCCGCGGTGTTGCTGAAAGCGCCGTGGGGACTCGCAGGCCGCGGGCACCTGAAAGTGCTTCCGGGCGCGCCCCCGGCGACGCAGACCGTCTGGATCAAGACCACGCTGTCGGAGCAGAAGTGCCTGGTGGTCGAACCCTGGCTTGACCGCGTCGCCGACTTCTCCGCGCACTACGACGTCGCGCCCGGTCAACCGCCGAAACTCCGCGGGATGGTGCGCCTCGTGAACGACAGCAGCGGCCGGTTCGTCTCCTGCATCGCCGGGCGGCACTTCCAGCGCCTGATGCCGGCGGAGGCGACACGCGCCCTGGAGAGATCCCGCGCGCACCACTTTTACAGGGACATCCTGCCGCACCTCCTCACCGCGATCATCGGCGACAGCGGGTTCCGCGGCTGGCTTGGCGTGGATGCCTTCCTCCATCGCGACGCCATGGGCCACCTGCTCTTTCGCCCCGTCGTGGAAATCAATCCGCGCGGGACGATGGGCCGCGCGACCCTGGAGGCCCGCCGATTCGCCGCGCCCGGATCGCCCGTGGCCTGGCGCATCTATTACCAGCGCCACGCCCGTGAAGCCGGCTTGCGCACGCTCGCCGAGTTTTCCGCTCGAATTCGCGCCGCGCACCCGGTCGTCCTGAAAGACGGGCGGCTGCTCTCGGGCGCGGTCTGCCTCAATGACCCTGACAAAGCGGGAACATTCCTCGGCGTGCTCCTCGCCGGGGAAGCGGCGCAATCCTGCTGTCAGGTTCCCGGCCTATGACTGGAGTTGCTGCTGGATCCCGATGAAGTCCGCGAAGTTTTCCACGAATAGCTCAACCAGTCTTGGCTCAAAGTGGAAGCCGCTGCCCTTCACAATCTCGGCCCTGGCCGCCTCATGGGTCCACGCCTTCTTGTAGGGGCGAGGGGAAGTCAACGCGTCGAAAACGTCGCACACGGCCGCAATCCTTGCGGGTTGGGGAATCTCGTCCCCGGCGATGCACCGGGGATACCCGGTGCCGTCCCATCTTTCGTGATGCGACAGCGCGATCACTTCCGCCAGCCTCATCAGGTCCGAGGTTCCGCCTGAAAGCAGGTCCGCCCCGATCTGGGCGTGCGTCTGCATCACGGTCCACTCTTCCGGCGTCAGCCTGCCGGGTTTCCGCAGGATCCGGTCCGGGATGGCGACTTTGCCCAGGTCGTGCATCGGGCTCGCATTCAGGATCAGTTCGGATTCCTCCGCCGCCAGCCCGGCGACCTGCGCCAGCCTCTCGCAATACCGGCTCATCCGCGTGATGTGATTGCCCGTGTCCGAGTCGCGGTACTCGGCGGTCCGGGCCAGGCGCTGCACGAGCTCGAGGCGGGACTCGCTCAGCTGCCGCGTCCTCTCCTTCACGTGGTCTTCCAACACAAGGTTCTGGGCGCGAACCTGGTTGTGCAATTGCCTCGTCTCGACCATGTTGTGAACTCGCGCCAGGACCTGGATCTTCGTGAATGGCTTCGAAATGAAATCCTTCGCCCCGGCAAGAAATGCCCGTGCCAACACTTCTTGCCCATCTTCCCCCGTCAGCACGAGGACCGGAACAGGATTCCCGGGACTCATGGCCTTCAGGTCCTCCATCACCTGGAACCCGTCCAGGTGGGGCATGTTGATGTCCAGCAGGACGCAGTCCGCTCCCACATCGCGGCACATCGTCGCCGCTTCACGCGAGTCTCGGGTGGCATGGACATGCCGGTAACCTGCGTCAGCGAGCCACTTTGAAAGCAGGCGGACACTGAAGTCCAGGTCGTCCACGATCAGAATCGTCCCGTCCAGCGGATCGTTTCCCGGTTCCATGGGGTTCCTCTCGAGGCAGTAGGAAGAAGCCGACATGGTACCGCGATCTTCTGCGCCCATTGCTTTCGTGAAACAAACAGGCCCCACCGGTTACCCGGGCCCGGCCGCCGCGGCCTGGGGCTTTCCTTCGTGGTAGTCCTGCTCGGTGTTGACATCCCAGATGTTGGCCTTGTCCGTCCGCCCCGCGGCGATGTTCTCAACCGCCGTGATTGCGGTGAGCATCGAGTGGTCCTGGTTGTTGTATCGGTGCATCCCGTTGCGGCCGATGAGAAAGAGGTTCTCGATCGAGTCCACGTGCTCGCGGATCGCGGGGAAGCTGTCATAGGACCCGAAATAGGCGGGGTAGGTCTTCGGGACCCGGATCACAACCGCGTCGAGGAAGTCCGCGTCCTCGAGGATTCCGATACGCGCAAGCTCGGCGCGGGCCAGGGCAATCATCCGCTCGTCCGGCAGCTTCCAGAGGTCGTCGCCCTCGTTGCAGAAATACTCCAGCCCGAGCCAGACGGTCCCCGGGTCCGCGACGAGCCACGGGCTCCAGTTGTTGAAGATCTGAAGCCGCCCGAGCTGCACGTCCGGCTCCTGGATGTAGATCCAGTTGTCGCGGATCAGGCTCCCCTTCCCGGCGCCGGCTTCGCTTACCTTGAGTTTCTTCACCAGCATTCCCACCGTGATGAAATCGCGGTAGACGAGCCCCTCCGCAACTTCCCGCGCCCTCGGCGGAACCGGTTCGTCGAACGCCCGGTAGAGATCCTTGATCGGCATCGTCGAGAAGACGTAATCGGCGTCAAAGCGGCGGGATTCGCCGGTCTGCCGGTTGACCGCGGTGACCCCGACCGCGCGATTTCCTTTCAGGTGCACGGCGGTCACGTCCATCTCCAGCAGCACCGGACCGCTGCGCGCCTCGACCTGCCGCGCGACTTCCTCCCACATCTGCCCGGGACCCAGCTTCGGGTAGAGAAACTGCTCGATGAGCGAAGTCTCCGTGCCTTTCTGCCCGATGCCCGATGATTTCCGGCCGAATACCTTCCGGAAACCGTGCGCGACGGCCTTCATGATCGAGAGGCCCTTGATTCGCTGCGCCCCCCATGCCGCGCTGATCCTGTCGCAGGGCACCCCCCAGACCTTCTCGGTATACGACTTGAAAAAGGTCCGGTAAAGCGCGCGGCCAAACCGGTTGATGAAAAATTGCTCCAGGGTGCGTTCGTTCCGCACGGGAAACAAACTGGCGCGGATATAGCTGAACCCGATCCGGGTCATTCTCACCAGCCCCAGTTTCCGGATCGTGTCGAGACTCAGGCTGATCGGGTAATCGAAGAAGCGACGCAGGAAATAGATCCGGGATTTCCGCTGGCGGAGAAGCATCGTCCGATCGGTCGTCTGCGGATCCGGCCCTTCCGCCGATCCCGCAATATCCCGCGACTGCTGCTGGTAGGTGATCGACTGGGGAGAGCCGTCGAGTTTCTGAAGCGGCAGGACGCTCAGCCACCACTTCATGATGCGGTCCGACCGCGAAAAGAACCGGTGTCCCCCGATGTCGATCCGGTTTCCCTTGTAAGTCGCGGTCCGCGAGAGGCCGCCGATGAAATTGGACTGCTCCAGGACGACGGGGACCACGCCGGTCCGTGACAGGAGTTCGAAAGCAGCGGTCAGGCCGGCCGGCCCGGCGCCGATGATGACGGCTGTTTTCTTTTCGGCTTCGGGCATGGTGATTTCCATTCTATCCGCGAAGCGAGGCGACGGGGTGTCGCTTCCCAGCCGCGCCTTCCCCGGCTAGCGTGGGAGTCATGCCCGTCGAGGAGAGGACCCGATGGCCCTGATGCTCGGGCCGGCACCGCTGGATGACTGGCTCCCGACGACGCGAATCGTCGAGTTGGGCGCCATGGTCGCGCTGCTGGCGGCCTGCGCGGTTCTTCCGGCCGCGGCGGGACGCTTCGCGAACGCCGTCGTGCGCGCGGCGGACGCGGCCGGGAGGCGGCCGTGGCGGGCGGTGCTGGCGCTGGCCATCCTCTCCCTCGCCGGCGCCGCGGCCGCCGGCCTGCGCGGCGTGCCCGAGCCCGCCATCCACGACGAGTTCAGCTACCTGCTCGCGGCCGACACGTTCGCCTCCGGCCGCCTCACGAACCCGCCGCAACCCCACTGGCAGCATTTCGAGACATTCCACGAGCTGTCGCAGCCGACGCGCATGTCAAAATTTCCCCCGGCACAGGGAATCGCCCTCGCCGCCGGCCAGCTCGCGGGTCGCCCCATCGTCGGCGTCTGGCTCTCCACCGCCGCCGCGGTCGGGGCCATCGCGTGGATGCTGTTCGGCTGGCTTCCGCCACGCTGGGCCGTTGCCGGTGGCGTCCTCGCACTCCTCCGGTTCGGGGTCGAGGGCTACTGGGCCCAGAGTTACTGGGGAGGCTCCGTCGCTGCATTCGGCGGCGCGCTCGTCCTTGGCGCCTTGCCGAGACTCTGGAAAGAGGGCCCGACCGTCGGCGCGGCGATCCTGTTCGGCGCCGGCTCAGCAATTCTCGCCAACAGCCGGCCGGCCGAAGGGCTTTTCGTCTGCGGGATCGCGAGCATGGCTCTCGGGTGGCGCGCCGTGGCGAGGCCCGGGCCGTTCACCCGCGCCGCCTGGATCGGTCGAGCGGCGCTGCCGATCGCCGCGTGCCTCGCCCTGACCGTCGCAGCAGGGGCCGCCTACAACCGCGCGATCACCGGCAACGCCTTCCGACTTCCGTACTTCATTTACCAGCAGGAATACGCCGTCACTTCGCCGTTTCTTTTCGGCAAGCCGCCCTCGCCCCCTCCCTACCGTCACCGCGCCATCGCGAGCTACTACCTGGGCATCGAACGCCCGGTCTGGGATCGCCAGCAGCACCTCAGCGCGCTGCCGCTCGAAACCCTCTGGAAGTGGTGGCGGTGCGTTGATTTCCCATTCGGGATGCTCGCTCTCCTGCCGCTCGCGATGATCGTCCCCCTGGCCCGGTCGCGATCGAGCCGCTTCGCCGTCGCCGCCGGCGCGGTTTTTCTCGCCGTCATGGCCTGCCTGACCTTCGTCCTGCCGCACTACGCCGCACCCGCCGCCGGGCTGTTCACGCTCCTCATCGTTTTTGCGATCCGGCGCATCCACGCCCTCGGCCGACCCGGGCGCCGCTGGGGGCGCCTCGCCGCGGTCGCGCTGTTCCTTCCGTCCGTCGGGCTCCTCGCGTGGCGCGTCGCCGGGCATGACCCGGGCGGAGACTTCGGCCGCCGTCGCGCGGCGCTGGTGCGCGAACTCGAAGCGACCGGCGGCGCCCACCTGGTCTTCGTACATTACGGGCCGCGCCACTCCCCGAACTACGACTGGGTTTTCAATGCCGCCGATCTCGACGCCGCCCCCGTGGTCTTCGCCCGCGAAATCGCGCCCGGTGCCGACGCCGAACTCCGGGCGTCGTTCCCCGGCCGCGCTGCGTGGAAACTGACCGTGGACAGCGACGATGCGGCCTCCCTCGCGCCCTGGCCCTGATCCAGGGGCACGCTGGTACAATCCGCCTCTCCCCTCCCGGGTCCCCGATGCTCAAAGCCGTCTTCTTCGACGCCGCCGGCACCCTCATCCGCCCCGCTCCTTCCTATGGCGCGGTCTACTCCCGGGTCACCGCCCTCTTCGGGATGCGCATCCCGGCGAAATTCTTCGAAGCGGAACTTCCGCGCGCCTTCCGAGCCGTGGACTGGCCGCTTCGCACAAATTCCGAAACCGAGATGCGGCTGTGGCAGGATGTCACGCGCAAAATGTATGAAGCGCTTCCCGCGGACCTGCCGTTCCTGGAGTGGTACGGGGCGATCTACAACGCATTCGGGAGGGCGGACGCATGGGCGGTTGAGCCGGGCGCGGCGGAGACGCTGAAGGAGCTGCGACATCTCGGGTTGCGCACGGCGGTGGTTTCGAACTGGGACGAGCGGCTGCTCCCCGTGCTTGACGGGCTGGGGCTGGCGCCGCAAATCGACCGGGTGTTCGTGGCGGCGCAGGTGGGATGGCGAAAGCCCGCACCTGATATTTTCCGTCACGCGTGCCGGCAGCTCGACATCGAACCCGCCGAGGCCCTGCACATCGGCGACTCCGCCTCCGAGGACGTCGCCGCCGCCCGCGCCTCGGGGCTTGTGGCGCTTCACTACAGTCCCTCCGATCCCACCGCGCTGCGCAAACTCACGCACGTATTGCATTCGTCCCACCTGGTCGGGCACACTGTTCTCCCGCCGCGGGAATAAGTCGCGTGCGCCTCTTGTTCAGCACACAAGGGGAGGGTTCGCATCGAAGCTCAAGTCCTCCGCATGAAACGTCGAAAAGACCGGGATGCGCGAAATTCCGCGTAACGACTTCCGAAGGAGAACGTCATGAAACTGAAATGCGTGTTGTGCGCGCTCGGCGCAAGCCTGCTGGCGGGACTGGCGCTTCTCGCGAACGGCCTCTAAACCTTTCGAAACTCACCGGTCCGCCAATCGACGGGCCCCATTCCACAGGAGAATGACAATGAAGTATTTCGTGGGCATCGCCCTTCTCGTCGGCATCGCCGGCTTCGGTCTCATCGCGACGGCGGAGGACAAGCCCAAGGAAGTCACGATCCAGGGCGAGGTTGTTGACCTGGCTTGCTGGCTGCAGGACGGGAAGATGGGGCCGGATCACATGAAGTGCGCGCAGTCCTGTGTGAAGGGCGGGACGCCGGCGGGTCTCGTGACGCAGGAGGGCAAGGTGTACCTGATCGTCGTCCACGCGAAGGATGGCAAGTCTCCGCTGGATCACGTCGGCGAGCGGGTTGAGGTCAAGGGCGTGACGTTCGAGCGCGGCGGGATGATGGGCGTGCTGGCGTCGGGCTGCAAGAAGATGGAAATGCCCGCGGGCGATGGGCACGAAGGTTCGGGCAAGTAGTTGAGCGGTTGAAGATCCAGGGCCGGCCTGCCACGCGCAGGCCGGCCTTTTTTTGTGGTTTGCCGGGGATTCGGGGCGGTCGCCCAATTGCCCCTATAATCCCCCGATGCTCCGCTCTTCCCGCTGGTGGCTCTGGCTCCTTTGCGGGATCGGCGTAGCGCTCGTCGCGTTCCGGATGGCGTCGCTCTCGAGCGCGTTCGTTTGGGGCGACCGGGCAAACTATCCGGCGCGGCCCATCACCGAGATCGTCTGCTTGTGGCTTGGCGGGTGGTTGCTGTACGCGGGGGCGCTGCGGCTCGGCGCTGCCCTGCCGCCGCGCGTGCCGTCGCTCATCGCGCTTCTCGCCATCGCCCTCGTGGCCCGGGCCTCCTTTTTCGGCACGAACCCGATCCAGGAGGACGATGCGTACCGGTATCTCTGGGACGGGCAGCAGGTGCGGGAAGGGGTGGATCCGTACCGGTGGTCACCGAGGGAGGTCACGAGTGAAGATCCGGGGCAGGACACGGGGCTGGACCGGCTGAAGGCCGTGCTGGACCGCGACGAGGCGGCGCGGGAGAATTTCGCAAAGATCAACAACCCGAAAGTCCCGACGATCTACCCGCCGTTGAACATGCCGATGTTCGCGCTGGCGCAGTGGGCGACGCCGTGGCGGATGGGAGGGCTGCGGGGGATTTTTCTCGGGCTCGAGCTGCTGACGATCGCGCTGATCTGGTTTGCGCTTCGGGCGGCAGGGGCGAATCCCATGTGGGCCGCGGTCTACGCGTGGTGCCCGCTGACGATCAAGGAAATGGCGAATTCGCCGCATCATGACGCGCTGGTGGTGTGCATGCTTTCCGCGTTCCTGCTGGCGGCGGTGGCCCAGAGGCCGAAGCTGGCGGCGGCGACGCTGGCGCTCGCGACGGCCGCGAAACTTTACCCGGCGGCGCTGCTCCCGGTGCTGCTGGTGTGGGCGTGGCGGCGCGACCGCCGGGCGGCCGTCTGGGTCGCGGCGGTTTTCGCAGGGGTCCTCCTTGCCTGCTACGCGCCGTTTCTCCACGAGCACACGTTCCGCGGCGCCGGTGTCTTTGCCAGTTCGTGGAATTCGAACGCGGGCGCTTTCTCCATTATCGAGAAACTCTGCACGCGCATCTTCGGGGACACCCCGATGATCGCCCCA
>JAIOPR010000276.1 GCA_021413805.1 Planctomycetota bacterium | reverse complement strand
GGCTGTTCGACGCGATCGTGATCGTCGTCGGCGAGCCGCACCTCGAGATGCCGCTGATCGACGAAGTCCACCAGCTCCTCCCCGGGTTCCCGGTCGTGGCGCTATTCCGCGAAGAGCTCCGCTCGGGGCCGTTCGTGGCGCTCAAGAAGCCCGTGCGCGTCGGGTCGATGTCGGACGCGCTTCGCCAGGCGCTCGGCCGGTCTCCCGCGGCCTGGAACCGCCACAACATCGACGTCCCCGCGCTGGTCCAGTTCGGCGCGGAGTTCACCGAGGTCCGCCTCTCCGCGCTCTCCCGCCACGGGCTGCTCATCGCCCCGAGACACGACTTCGAGGCCATGCGCCGCTTCCATGAGTTCTTCCACACCCGCCTCGACCGCGAGTTCGAGGGGCGGATCGAGTTCCCGACGGGGGAAGCGGCGTTCCACGCGAAGGCGGCGTATGTGGAGCAGACGCCGGACCAGAAGGTGAGGCACGTGGGGCTGATTTTCGACCAGGACCACGAGTGGTTCGACAGGCTGGTGGTGCCGGTAGCGGAGGAGGCGGCGCCGGCGGCGGCGCCCGGGGTGTAGAAGGGGAATTTCCGCGCCCGACTTCGTACAATACCGCGCTGGAGACCCCACCATGCGCGAACACGCCGTCGATACCCTCGAGAAGGAAAAAGCCGCGCTCATCGCGCGCGTCCTCGAGCTCCAGGAACTGGCCGAGAAGACCAACGACCAGATCTACCAGCTCACCCTGGAAATCGAGAAGCTGAACGTCAAGATCAGGCGCGCCGGGCAGGACGCCCCGGCGCGATGAAGCAGCGATTCCCGCGCCGCACGCGTCCGCTCGTCGCGGCCGCGGCGATCCTTTTCGCGTCCTTCGGGTTCGCCGCGGCGTCCCACGTCGTGCGGACCGGGCCGGACCTCTACGCGCGCCTCGCGGTCATCCAGGTCCTCCGCGCTCCCGACGAAAAGGTCCGCGAGGACGCCCTCGCCTTCCTCAAGAAAGTCGGCCCCCGCGGGCTCAACGCCGTCGCTTCCCGCTCCCGCGAAGGCCCCATCCCCGACGAACTCTTCGCCATCGTCGCGCAGTTCGGGGGCGATGAAGAAATCGACGTGCTGACGGGAAGCATCGCGGGTTCGGGCGACGAACGGCGCAAGCTGGCGGTCGGGGCACTCGCCCGGATCCACTCGGAAGCAGCCGCCCGTGCGGCCGGACCGGCGCTCGCCGACCCGTCCCCGGAAATCCGCGAACTCGCGCATGAGGCGCTTCGCGGCCACCCCGCGGAAATCCTGGGCGAAGCGGTCCGGCAGGCGCTGGGAGTGCCGTCGTTCCAGCCGGAGTTCGTGAGCGCCGTCCTCGTGAACGAGGGCCTTGTCGCGGCGGCCGTGGGGCCCGTCTCGGAGGGGCTGCGCAGCGACGAGCCGATCCGCATCTACAACTCGCTGAACCTGGCGCGGGCCACCTTTCCGCGGTTCCCGCCCGGCGCGGGCAAGGAGGCCACGCTCGTGGCCAGCATCGCCGCGGCGATTCCACGCTTTGAACCCCAGGCGCAGGCCCTGGCCATCGAAATCCTTGTCGCGCTGTCGGGTCCGGAAGCGCTGGACGCAATCTGCGACGCGGCCCGGTCGAGCCGGCTGGGCATGACCGCGCGGAGCCAGGCGATCGAGGCCCTGGGAGTCCGCCCCGGTCCGAAGGCGACGGCCGCGCTCGAGGAAGTCATCCGCGGCGCCCGCATCGAGCTCCGGTTCGCGGCCGCGGAAGCGCTGGCGAAAACCGCCAAAGAGGCCGACGCCGCCCGGTGGCTCGACCGCATCGAAAGCGAGGCCGTTGACCACGAGGGCCGCGAAGCCCTCCTGCGCGGGATTTCCGTGCGCGGATCCATCTCCCTCGTCCCCCGCCTCTTCGCCCTCGCCCGCAAGTCGGACTCGCGCACGATCGAGGAAACGCTCCATCGCCTTTTCACACGCGACCCGCGCGGCGCGATTCCTTACCTGCTCGACGAGATGAAAGAAGCGGAACCCCAGCTGCTGAACTGGCTGGACATGGAACTGCGGAACGTGACGGGGCACCAGACGCGGATTGCCGGCGCGTGGCGGACCGCGGAGGATTACCAGAACGAACGGGACTCGCTGAAAAAGGACTGGTCGCTCTGGTGGAGCCTCAACAAGGACCGGTCGCTGGAGGAGTGGAAGACATCGGCCCAGCACGAGACGGAGGGCGGGCTGCATTCTTCGAAACCGGCGGAGCGGGCGGAAGCGGTGATGCGCCTGATCAAGCTGGCGCCGTCGGATCTCGATCTGCGGCTGGCCGCGATGCTCGACGACCCGTCGGAGTTCGTGTGGGTGCGCGTGCAGACGGGGCTCACCGGGCCACCCTCGCCGTCGGGCAACGATGCGTTGCGCGCCCGGCTGGGCGACAACTCTCCGCGCGCGGCGAGCCGGGCCGCACGCGTCCTCGGCCTGCGCGGGGACCGGGTCTCCGTCGATGCGCTCATCCTCGCCGCGAAGGCCGGGGACGTGACGGTGCGTCGCGAAGCTGCGGCAGCACTCGGCCGGATCGGGGATCCCAAGGCCTCGCGCACCCTCGTGCCTCTCCTCCGCGACCCCGACTCCGCCCTCCAGGACGCCGCGCGCGATGCCCTCGACGCCCTCGCCGACCGCTCGATCGAGGGAGACCTCCTCGAAGGACTCCGCTCGACCGACGCCGGCTTCCGCCTCTCCTGCATCACGCTTCTCGGCCGCTGCGGCACGCGCCTCGCCGTCCGCCCCCTGCTCAAGCACTTCCACGACCCCGACGAGAACGCCCAGCAGTCCGCCCTCCGCTCCTTCCAGGCGCTCGCCGGGATCACGCCCCCGGTCCTCGACCCCTCTGAATCCGAGATCCGCAACTGGGAGAACCTCGTGGAGCGCCGCCAGCGGTGACACGCCTCGCCCTCCTCTGGCACCAGCACCAGCCCTGCTACGTGGACCTTCGGCGCGGTGAAGCGGCGATGCCCTGGGTGCGGCTGCACGGCGTGAAGGACTACTGGGGGATGCCGGCGATCCTGCGGGAATTTCCCGGGGTGAAGGCGCATGTGAACCTCGTCCCCGGGTTGATCCTGCAGGTCGAAGCGGCGGCCACCGGGACGCCGGACCCGTGGCTCCGGCTCGCACAAATCCCCGCGGAGAACCTGCGACCCGAGGAACAGACGTCCATCCTCGAGTCGTTCTTCATGGCCCACGAGGACAACCTCGTCCGCGCCAACGAGCGCTACGGCGAACTCCTCGCGAAGGCTCGCGGCGCTTCGAGGTGGCGCCCTGAAGCGATGGCGACGGCGGACTGGCGCGACCTGCAGGTCTGGCACAACCTCGCGTGGTTCCACCCGCTTCTCCGCGACCAGCACCCGTTCATCAAGGAGATGTTTGCAAAGCAGCGGGGATTCACGGAAGCGGAGAAGGAGCGCGTTCTCGCGGCGCAACGCGAAGTTTTGGCGGGAGTGGTGCCGTGGCACCGGACGATGCAGGACTCGGGGCAGATCGAGGTTTCCACGACGCCGTACTGGCACCCGATCCTGCCGCTCCTTTGCCGCATGGAAAGCGCGCGCGTCGCGATGCCCGGGGTGCCGCTTCCGAAGGCGCCGGCGCTCGACATGGCGGACGATGCGCGGGCGCACCTCGGCCGGGCTGTCGCGCTTTATCGGGATCGCTTCGGGAGAAACCCGCGCGGGCTGTGGCCGAGCGAGGGATCGGTGTCGCCGGAGATGGTGCCGCTGGCGGAAGAAGCGGGGTTCCGGTGGATGGCGACGGACGAGGGGGTGCTGGAGGCCTCGCTGGGGATGTCGTTCCGCCGCGATGCGCAGGGAGCCGCCGCGAACGCCCGCGAGCTGTACGCGCCGTGGCAGGCGGGGGAAAAGATGTCGGCGGTCTTCCGCGACCATGCGCTCTCGGACCTTGTGGGATTTGAATACAAGCGGGCGGGGGCGGATGAAGCGGCGGACGACCTGATCGCGCGGATTCGGACGGCGGGGAGGGCTGCGGGCCCCGGGGCGCTGGTGACGCTGGCGCTCGACGGCGAAAACGCGTGGGAGCATTTTCCCGGGCTCGGGGTGCCGTTCCTGCGGGCGTTTTACCGGCGGCTCGAGGACGCGAAAGATATCCAGACCGTCCTGCTCGGCGACGAATTCCAGGCGAACCCGCCGGCGCGCCGCATCCCGAAACTCTGGTCCGGCTCGTGGATCCACGGCAATTTCCAGATCTGGGTCGGCCATCCCGAGGACAACGCCGCGTGGGAGTCGCTCGGCCACGCGCGCTCGACGCTCCTCGAGGCCACGAAGGCCGCCGGGCGCGACCCGCGCACCGCACCGCCCCCCGCTTCGCTCGACTCCATTCCCCGCGACGGCATCGACGCCGCGTGGGAATCGCTGTTCGCGGCGGAGGGAAGCGACTGGTTCTGGTGGTTCGGGGACGAGCATTACAGTCCCGTCGCCGGCATCTTCGACGCGCTGTTCCGCACCCACCTCCAGAACATCTACGCGTCGCTCGGCATCGAGCCCCCCGCGGCTCTTCACCGCCCCATCAAGGGCCGCACCGCCCCCGCCGCAGCCTGGACCTCGCCGTGGGCGCTTCTCGACGTCAAGATCGACGGCCGCCGCTCCGACTACTACGAGTGGATCAGCGCCGGGCACTACGTCGCGGCGAGGGACCTCGATGTCATGGACCGTTCCGGCGCCTGGATCCGCGACGTCTATTTCGGCTTCGACCGCAGGAACCTCGTCATCCGCGTCGATGCCTCGGGCTCGGCGAAAGACGGCCTTTTGACGCACTGCGTCAATATCGTGTTCGTGAACCCCGAGGGAAAGCGCGTGAGCGTCGCCGCCGGCGCCGTCACCACGGGCTGCAGCGCTTCCGCCGCCGCCGGGGATATCCTCGAGATCGCCGTGCCGATTCGCGCCCTCGACGTCGTCCCCGGGGAACATGTGGAGTTTTTCGTGGAAGCGGCCTCCGGGCCCGCGGTGCAGCGCGTGCCGTCGCGGTTGCCCATCTCGGTCCAGGTTCCCGCGGACGAGGACCAGCGGGTGCACTGGATCGTGTAAGCGCCATTATCCGCCGCATCGACGAAGCTGCCTGAATTGTCGTTTGCCTTTTGTCGTTTGCTTGAGGGTTCTCCCTTTTGCCTTTGCCGTTTCCCAGACGCCGCTTCCCTTATGATGCCCCCATGACCCGACTCCCCCGGAAGATCCTCGCCATGCGGCCCTCCCTCATCGCAGCTCTCCTCTCGCTCATCGTCGCCTGCGATTCGAGAGGGGATGGCACCTCCCACGATGCCCTTCGCAGCAACCCGCCCGTTCCCGCGAAAGGGAATGACCCCGCGGCGATCCCGGGCGTGAAGATGGTGGATGCCTTCCCCGCGCTGGAATTCGACCGCCCGGTCTGCCTCGTTTCGCCGCCGGACGGGTCGAAGCGGCTTTTCGTGGTGGAGCAGGACGGGGTGATCCGCGTGTTCAAGCCGGATCCCGCGCCGAAGGAAGCGGGCGTTTTCCTGGACATCAACAAGCGGACGTTCCGGGGGCACAACGAGGAAGGGCTGCTCTGTCTCGCGTTCCACCCGAAGTACAAGGAGAACGGGTCTTTCTACGTCTGGTATTCCGCGAACAAGCCGCGCCGCAATGTGCTCGCGCGGTTCCAGGTGTCGAAGGCGGACCCTGACAAGGCCGACCCGGCTTCGGAAACGGTCCTGATCGAGATCGAGAAGCCCTTCGGCAACCACGACGGCTCGACAGTGGCGTTCGGCCCGGACGGGTTCCTGTATTTTTCGGTGGGCGACGGGGGCGCGGGGGGCGACCC
>JAIOPR010000275.1 GCA_021413805.1 Planctomycetota bacterium | reverse complement strand
GTGGCGGAGAAGTGCAAGGACGTGCTCGACGCGGGGAAGACGACGAGCATCCGCGATCTTTACTACATGGCCAAGAGCACGATCCCGGGGACGCACGAGAACACGTTCGACGAGCAGGATGAAAGCGACCCGATCATTGAGGACCTCGAGGTCACTGCGGACGCGCTCCGCGAAGAACTCGGGCTGTTCGCTTCCAACAAGGGCGCGCTCGTCGGCGAGCTGACGCTTCGCGACATGGGCGACACGATCGACGCGCGCAAGATGGGCTCGGGCGGCTGGTCGATCCCTTCGATCTGCGAGCCGAACATCGTGCAGTTCAAGAAGTGCGACGCGAAGTTCATCCTGCTGGTCGAAAAGGACGCGGTCTGGCGGCGCCTGAACGAGGACAAGTTCTGGAAGAAGCACAAGTGCATCCTGCTGCACGGCGGAGGCCAGCCGCCTCGCGGAGTGCGGCGGATGATGCACCGGATGGTGAACGAGCTGAAGCTGCCGCTCTACGTGTTCGTGGATAACGACCCGTGGGGCTATTACATCTACAGCGTCGTCAAGCAGGGCTCCATCAACCTCGCGTACGAATCGGTGCGCATGGCCGTCCCGCAGGCGAAATTCATCGGCCTCTCGAGCTTCGACAAGGAACGCCACAAGCTGCCGGACAACGTGACGATCAAGCTCGTCGACGAGGACATCAAGCGCGCGAAGCAGATCCTCGAGTACCCCTGGTTCCAGAAAAAGCACTGGCAGGCGGAGATCAAGAACATGCTCCGGCTGGGCTACAAGCTGGAGCTGGAAGCGCTCTCAAAGCTCGCCATCTCCTACGCCACGGACGAATACCTCCCGAAGAAGCTCAAGGACAAGGACTTCCTGGATTAGCCTCGGGGACGGCAACCGACAAAAAAAGGGCGCGGCGATGAGCCGCGCCCTTCTTGTTTTTGAGACGAACCGCCGCCCTACTTCGGCCCCGCCGCCTTTTCCTTCGCGTACTTCGCATCCAGCCGCCCCAGGATGTCTGCCGTGATGTCGAACCCCGGGTCGGCGTAGAGGATGATCCGGCGCGCGATCTTCTCGTCGGAATGCGACTTGTCCTCCGCGGTGCCCAGCAATCCCGTTTCCATCTTCAGCACCAGCGTGTACCCGTTCTCCTTCGCGTACGCCGCCACCTCCGCCTGGATCTCGTCGTAATACTTCGCAATCCCCTCGTCCAGCAGCTGCTTCACCTGCTCGTTCCACATTTTCATCATGTAGTCCGCCTTCGCCTGCAACTGCACGATGTCCAGCTGCGCGCTCTGCCGGATCTTCGGGTTGATCCCCGGCGTGTCGCGGATCTGCACCTTTTCCTGAAGCGTCTTCTTCATCGCTTCCAGCTCCGCCTCCTGCGCCTTCTTCTGCACCTCCAGCCCGTCCGTGAACTCCTTCACCTTCACCCATTTGTCGAAGACCGCGCTCAAATCCACGATCGCCAGCTTCAGCGCCGGCGGCGGCCCTTTCGGCGCGGGATCCCCGCCCGGCTTCGGGTTCACGTCGGTCTGGGCGAACACGGGAACAACGGCGAGCAGCGCGGCGGCCACGGTCAGCGTGAATCGGTTCATGGAGGACTCCTCAGCAAGGGGGCGGGCCCTGGAGAACCCGCGAATGGGGGCGGAGGATAAACGGCGGGGTGGAAGGGGTCCAGCGTGGAATCAAAATCGGGCGCCCGGCACCTCAGTTTCGGCCGCCCCCCTGCCGATAATCCCTGTGCACCCCCATGGTCCTCAACCTGCGTTCTATCCAGTCCTGGGCCTCTCCCGCAACCGTGGCCCTCGGCGCCCGCGATCTCAAGGAAGGCCGCGTCAGCGGCCTCCGCAAGGCCACGGATGCCCTCTGGAGCGGGCAGGTCCGCGGCGCCAAGGACCGCCCGATTTCCGTCGAAATCGATCTCGGCCCGCGCGGCGAGCATTTCTGCGAAGGGGCCTGCGACGGGATCTGCCGCCACATCGTGGCCCTGGCGCTCGCGATCGCCGAGAAATCGGGGGAATCGGGAAGCGCGACGGCGCACTGGGAAGACCGGCTGGGCGCGATTGCGGCAGCGTGCGACCTGGAGGCCCCGGCCGGCGCGTCGCTCCGGGTTTCACTTCGCGTCGAGGACGGCCGCCTTGCCGTCCAGGCCGCGCGCGGCGCCGAGCGGATCGACCCGCGCACCGCCGACGAGGGCGCTTTCAACACCGACGAGCGGCGCTTCATCGAGATGCTCGCCCTCGGCCTTGAAGACGCGACGCGCGTCAAGCCGGACGCCGTGGACGCCGTGCTTCGCGCCGCCCGCGATTTCTCCCAGGCCTGCCCCGGCGCGTTCGCCGACGGCGGCTCAATTCAGGAACGGCTGCTCGCGTGGAAATTCCGGCTTTCGAAGCGCGAGGGAGGCGGGCTGCGGCTCGCCGGGGCGCTGCACGACGGGGACGTCCCCGTGACCGGGTGGGCCATCGTCGGCGAGCGCCGCCCGTGGGCAACCGACGGCCGGCAGTGGCGACCCGTCCAGGGCCTCCGCGACGCCAACGCCGCCGCCGCCCTCCTCAAGGCCCCCGTCGAAATCCCCCTCGCCGACTCCGACCGCTTCGTCAAACAGCATTTCTCCAAGCTCGCCGACCCGGGCGCGCTCATCGTCGAGGACGGGGCGCTGTCGAAGCGCCTTGTGACGGCGAAACCGCGGTCGGTGGTGGCGCTGAGCGAGGAAATCGGCGCGCTCGTGGCGCGGTTGTCGTTCGCGTACGGCGACGGGCCGTCGCAGGTGACGGAAGCGGAGAAAGCCTCGATGGTGGAGGGGATCGACCCGGAGGGCGCGTTCTGGAGCCGCCGGTCGCCCTCGGCGGAACGCGAGCTGCGCGCCACCTTCGCCGCGGCGGCGGGGTGCCCCGGCGACCCGTGGGCCGTCCGCCTCTGGGGCGAGAACGCGCTGAAATTCCTCTCCGAAGGCCTCCCGGGGCTCGGCTGGCCCGTCGTCGGCCGCGACAGCCTGCGAGGCTACAAGCTCCGCGGCGGCCGCGCCAAGACCACGATGCGGGTCACGACCTCCGGCTCCTGGCTCGACATGCAGGCCACCGCTTCCCTCGACGGCCTCGGCATCCCCCTCGACGAACTCTTCGCCGCCCACGACCACGGCCTCCGTTTCCTCAAGCTCCCCGACGGCTCCTGGTCCCCGATGCCCGAGGGCGACCTCCGGAAACTCCGCGCGCTTTGGGAAGACGCCAAGCGCGCCGGGACGGTCACGGGGAAGGGCCAGATCCGCCTGCCGGCGCAGCAGATCGGCCTGGCGGGCGACCTGACGGCGAGCGTGGACGCGCCGGAAAAGATGCCCGAACCGCCGGCGCCGAAGGCCTTCCACGCGCCGGCAGGGCTGAAGGCGACCCTGCGGCCGTACCAGGAAGACGGCGTCGCCTGGATGCAGTCGATCCGCGACGGCGGGTTTCACGGCATCCTCGCCGACGACATGGGCCTCGGGAAAACCCTCCAGACCCTGACACTCCTCCTCTCGGACCGCGAGCGCGGCGCCAAAGGCCCGAACCTGATCGTCGCGCCGACCTCCGTCGTCGGCAACTGGGCCGCCGAGGCCGCGAAATTCACCCCGCAATTCAAGGTCCTGCGTTTCGAGGCCGGCGCGCGCGCCAAACTCCTCGCGGAAATCCCGAAGAACGACCTCGTCCTCACCACCTACGGCGTCCTCCGCCGCGACGCCGAACTCCTGAGCAGCATCCCGTTCCGCTTCGCCATCCTCGACGAAGCGCAGCAAATCAAAACATCGGACAGCCAGACCGCCCGCGCCGCCCGCCTCATCCGCGCCGAACACCGCCTCTGCCTCTCCGGCACGCCCATCGAGAACAACCTCTACGAACTCTGGTCCCAGTTCCGCTTCCTCATGCCCGAACTCCTCGGCTCGGAAGAAGCCTTCCGCGAGCGCTACGCCCTCCCCATCCACAAGTCCGCCGACACCGAGGCGATGACGTCCCTCCGCCGCCGCGTCCGCCCGTTCATCCTTCGCCGCATGAAGGAGGAAGTCGCCCGCGACCTGCCGCTGAAAACCGAGTCCATCCTCCAGTGCGAGCTCTCCCCCGCCCACCGCGAGTTCTACGAGCGCCTCCTCCTCCTCACCCGCGAAAAAGTCATGAAGGCCATCGACCGCGACGGCTTCGACGGCGCCCGTTTCGCGGTCCTGGAAGCGCTTCTCCGCCTCCGCCAGGCCGCCCTCCACACCGCGATGGTCAAGCTCCCCGGCCAGAAGCTCTCGCTCTCCGCCAAGCTCGACGAGATGGACGAACTCGCCCGCGACCTCGTCGCCAACGGCCACCGCGCCCTCGTCTTCTCCCAGTTCACAGAGTTCCTGTCCCTCGTCCGTGCCCGCCTCGACGCCGCCGGCCACAAGTACTGCTACCTCGACGGCGCCACCCGCAAACGCGACGAGGAAGTCGTCAAGTTCCAGACCGGCGACGCCCCGTTCTTCCTCATCTCCCTCAAGGCGGGCGGCGCCGGCCTTAACCTCACCGGCGCCGACTACGTCTTCCACCTCGACCCCTGGTGGAACCCCGCCGCCGAGGAACAGGCCACCGACCGCGCGCATCGGATCGGGCAGAAGCGCCCCGTGATGGTCTACAAGTTCGTCGCGAAGGACACGATCGAGGAAAAGGTCATCGCCCTTCAGGACAAGAAACGCGCGCTGGCCGAAGGCGTGCTCGGGAGCGACGACGCGTTCGCGAAGAGCCTGAGCGAGTCGGACATTCGGGAGCTGTTCAGCGGCAGCGGGCAGGGGTAGGTCCGCGCCACAGCTCGCAGGAAAGCGTCAGGGAAGTTTCCGGAGCACACTCGCCCGGACGACGTAAGACGCAAGCCGCCCTTTCGGCGCGTCATGAAATTTGATTTGAACATCCTGGGGCTGCGGCTCGCTGGCTGTTCCCTTCACGGTTCCAAACCAGGCGTTGTACGCCTCGCGAGCATCGGCGGCCTTCATCGGCGGAACAACGACCACCGTTTCCTCGCGCCTGCCGTCGGAATGAAATGAGGTTCGAGCGGGACCGCGCCAGACCTGGTACACGACCGCCGATTTCTTGTCCGCCATGCAGCAGAACAATATCTGGATGTCGTTGGGGTCGGGTTCTTCGGGAGTTCCACGGACGCTTTCCAGCCACTTCTTGAACGCCAGCCTTGCCTGCTCACCTGGCATCGCAGGCACAACCGTCAGCCAGTGCTGACTGTCATCGTTCATGGGTCAGCCCTGCCGTGCGGCCGATTCGCGTCGATTCAGGATCGCGGTTTCGATTTTTTCGAGCCGCGAAGCGATTTCGTCGAGGCGGTCGCTGTCGGTCTTTCCGGCCAGGCCGGCGTCGGAAACGCCCGAGGAGGCGAGCTTCGCCCAGATTGTGATGATCGTGGCCATCGCGAAGATGGCAAGCATGTAGAGCAGCATATTCATCAGGGGTTCTCCTTCCCGGGTATCAAGTATACCCCTTCGTTCACATCGACTTGCGGACGACGCCCGCAACCGCTGTTGCTGTGAACCCCGCGTCCAGGAACAGCCTCTCCGGCCCCGTCCACACTTCCCCGTCCTCGTGCTCCCCTGCCTTCGGGTACGCCTCGACTTCCTTCACTCCCATCCTCAGCAGGTGCTCCATCGAGATCGCGAGCAGCACCCGCGCGTGCCCCTGGCGCCGCTTGTCCGGCGCCATCAGGAAGCAGTTGATGCACCAGAGGTCGTCCGGCCCGGCGGGCGGATTGATCTTCTCCACGAGCTTCGGGAAATTCTTCCGCAACCCGAACTGGCACCAGCCGATCGGGGTTTCGTCCTCGAAGAGGAGCATCCCGGTGTCGCCCTGGGAGGCGATGCGGTCGCATTTCTGTTCGCGTAGCGCGGCCTTGTCGGCGCATTCCCATTCAGCGTCGGTGCCCTTGAATTGCCAGTACATGCACCAGCAGCCGCCGCAGTCGGAGCGGTCGTGGAGCTTGAAGAAGTCGTCGGCGAATTCGGGCTGGAGGGGGCGAGCCCAGAGGTGGGGGTCGGGCATGGGAGAGAGGGAAGCAAAAAATGAACGGAAAAGGAAAAACGAAAATGGAAAAGGGAAAAACAAAAACACGACCCGGGGTGGGTACCGGGTCGTGAGTGGGCGTTCAGATGGGACTGGCCTAGATCATCCGGGGCTTCTTCTCCCGCTTTTCCTCGCCGCCATCCCCGGCGGCTTTCTTCCGCATCTGCATCAGTTCTTCGAGTTCGCGGCCGAGCTTCTCGGCGACTTCACGGCGGCCTGCTTCCTTTGCGTCGTGCAATTGTTGCTTCAGCTCGCCGATGCGCTTCTCGATCTTCTCCAACGCCTGGCCCCGTTTCTTGTCGACGTTGTCCTTCTCTTCGCCCGTCAGGGCACGCATCACCCGCTCGAGCTGCTGGCGGAGCTTCTGGGCTTCTTCGCGATTGCCGTCCTGCATGGCTTTTTCGAGGGCCTTATGAAGCTCCCCCGCGCGGGCCTTGAGGTTGGCGCGGCGCTCATCGTCGTTCCCGCCGGCGCGCGGGCCGCCGTCCTTCGGGCCGTCCTGCCGGCCGGGACCCTGCATGCCGTGCGGGCCGCCGGGCTGCGGGCCGGGGCCGCCCGGGTGCTGCTGGTGCGCCTGGTTCTCTTCCAGGTGCTTCATCTGGAGGTGCACCGTTTCCAGCTCCCACTTCAGGTTCTGCATCTGGTGCTCAATCGCGCGGGCCTTCATGCGCAGCTGGAATTTCGCTTCTTCGATCTGCTGCGGTCCGCCGGCGCCGGGGCCCATGGGGCCGGCCGCGCTGGGACCGTTCGGGCCGCCGGACATCCCGGGGCCACCCGGGCCGCGACGTCCGCCCGGGCCGCCCGCTCTCGGGCCACCCTCGGGACCACCGGGGCCAGGTCCGCCCTCGCGCCCGCCAGGCCCGCCCGCCCTCGGCCCGCCGTCAGGCCGGCCCTCACCCCGCGGCTCCATCCCGCCCTCGCGCCGCCCCTCGCCCCGCTCGCCACCTTCGCGATCCATCTGGCGCTGCATCTCCTCCATCCGGCGCCGCATGTTGTCCGGCCCTTCTTCCCCCCGACGCGGCTCTTCGGCCGAAATCGCCAGCGGGAGAAACGAAATCGTCGTGATGATCGCGGATTGGAGCCAGCGCATGGAAAGCCCTCCTGTCGTGGGTTGTGGTAAGGGGATAACGGGCGAGCCGGCCGCGTATTGTGCGAATCTGCCGAAATCCCGGCCCCGACTCAATGGACCGGCGCGACTTCCAGGATGTACGTTTTCTCCGCCCCTTGCGGGTCCTTTTTCGCAAGTTCCGCGTCCGGCACGATGATCAGCGTGATTTTGACGATCTGGGGAAGCGTCTTCTTCTGGGCATCGACATCGCCCCATTTGTCGAGCCAGTCCTTGCCGTCGAAGTACTGGAGTTTGAGGGTTTTGACGCGGTTGTACATTTCCTGGAGCGTGCCGCCGCTGGCGGGTTTGTCGTCCACGTAGGGATCTTCGCGCCGGACGAGAATCGAGAGCGTCGTGTCGTCGGGATTCGGGCGGAGGAAGTACCCGACTTCCGCGAAATCGGCGACGCGCTGGTTCGCCGGATCCCACACGTCGCGCGAACTGATGAAATCCAGCGTGTCGGCGTCGCCCGCCGAGCCGCTGGCGTCCTTGCCGACGAAATACGAGGGGTTCACGGCGGCGGGCTCTCCCTCCGCGGGGGGAGGCGCGTCCGGGACGGGCGGCACGAACGCCGCCGCCAGGTCGTCCGCGAGCAGCTTCAGCACCACAGGCCCTGCCTCGTCGGTTTCCGCGGCTTTCTCGATCTTTTCGCGCGCCTGCAGGGTGGCGATGAGGACGCCGTAGAGAATGCCGATCATCACGGCGGTGATCGTGATCGTGAGCATGACCTCAAGCAGCGTGAAGCCGCCTTCGCGCTTCGCGCTTCGGCGACCAGGCCCTGCGGAGCGGCGCTTCATCGCCCCCCCCCGCCGCCGCCCCCGCCACCCGCTTCCGGCGCGGCGTCGTCTTCCTTGAGCAGGCGGTACCACTGGGCCGAGGTTGTTACGACCGTCCCGTCCGAGAGGCGCTGGTTCACCTTGAGCGTGATCCGCCACATTTCGCGCGGGTGGTCGTCGTCCACTTTTTCGATCATGTCCATCGTCACTTTCTCGGTCGTCCGCTCCCAGGTCGCCGTGGTGTCGTCCTCATACGTCCCCGACTCCGTCCCCTCCTTCACGTCGTCAATCAGGACTTCCTCGTACTCCCCGACTTTCTGCTGAACGAGCGACCACTCTGAACGCAGCCGCCTCGCCTCCGTGACGCGCAGGATCGCCTTCGTGCGCATGTACAGAAGCGCGAAGACCGTCCCCGCCACGATCGCGAGGGCGAGCATGACCTCCAGAAGCGTAAAGCCGCCTTCTCGCTTCGCGCTTCGGCGCCCAAGCCCTGCATTGCGGCGCGTCCTCATTCCTGCGACTCCTCAAGCGCCGCGGGCTCGACATGCCCTTCCTTCAGCTCCACAAACCCCGTCACCGGGCTCACCGTCACCGTAAATTTCGACTGGTCCTCCACCCCCGTCACCCAGATCGTGTGCCGCCGCACCGAGCCGTAGGGCGTGCACTCCACCGTCACAGGCATCTGGTCCGCCACCTGGTCCGCACTCCAGAGGATCTTTTCGAAATTGACGCCGTCGGGAAGCGCCTTTTCCATCGACTTCACCCACGTGTACTCCGCTTCCTTGAAGGCCTCCTCGGCCGTGTCGGGAGCGACCTCGTCGTCCGCGACCTTCTTCACGACCTCGGGCGAAAGGATCCAGTATTTCCGCCCGGGGACGTCGTACTGGATGTAGTGCGGCATGCCGGTGGACATGGCGGAAGCGCGGGCGAGGCGCATTTCGGAGGCGAGCTCGCGGATGCTGGCGCGAGTGCGGTAGCGCGGGAGCATCCCGTCGATCCGCCCGACGACGAAGAGCAACATGATGCCGATGATCACGAGGACCACCGACAGCTCGATCAGCGTGTACCCGCCCTGGCGCGAGGCGGCCTGGCGGACGCGGTGCATCGGCGGATTCCCTCGGGGCTACTTCTTGCTGGTGTCGTCGTCCATCGTCCAATAATGGATATCGGCGTCCGTCCCTTCGCCACCCTGCTGGTTGTCCGCGCCATAGGTGATGACGTCGAACTCTTTTCCGTTGTCACCGGGCTTCTGGAAGACGTAGTCAGCGCCCCACGGGTCCTTGAGCGCCTTGTCAAAATACCCGCCGGCGGGCCAGTTCTTGGCGTACGACGGCTGGGTGCTGAGATCTTCCAGCGAGTCCGGGTACCGGGCCTGGTCCATCTTGAAGAGCTGGCACTGGTCGGCGATCTGCTTGAGGTCGGCCTTGGCGCGCACCGTCCTTGCCTTCTCGGCGCGGTTCACGAGCACCGGCGCCACGGCTGCGGCGAGAACCCCGATGATCACGAGCACGATCATCAGTTCCATCAGTGTGAAGCCGCTGTTCCAGCGGCTGGCTTTGCGGCGGTTGCGGCGGATCATCGGTCCTCCAGGTTCTACGGTTGGATCGTCATTGTACGCCCGCGGAACCCTGCGGGCCTCTGGAGATTCAACGAACGCCGGGGCGTTTCGTTGGGTGGGAAGCGGTTTTTCTGATGCAGCCTGCCGGAAGCCTCCGGCCCCGGTCTCGCCGTTCTCCGTGCCCTCAGTGCGTTCCGTGTCATGTCGTTTTGGACTTCGTGTTCAGCATGCGCGGAGGAAACCCCTGAGCGCCGCTCGGCCGTCCGACGGCTATCCGCATACGTGGCGGATGCGCCCTACATATTAGACAGGTCGAGGATCGGCAGCAGCACGCTCATGACGATGAACCCGACGACGACGGCCATGATCACGATCATGATCGGCTCGATCAGGCTCGTGACCTTCTGTGTCGTCAGCTCGATTTCCTCGTCGTACGACTGCGCCACTTTGCGGAGCATCTGCTCCAGCTGTCCCGACTCTTCGCCGATCGCCACCATGTAACAGACCGTCGGCGGGAACAGTTTCGACGCCTTGAGCGGCGCCGAAATGTCCGACCCTTCCATGACCTTGCCGCGCACCTTGGCCACGACCTCGGCCAGCACCACGTTGCCCATGACTTTCTCCGTGATCGAAAGGGCGTCCATCACGGGAAGGCCGGATTCAAGGAGGGTGGCGAGGGTGGAGGCGAAGCGGGAGATGGCGGCCTTGCGGAAGAGTTCGCCGAGGGGCGGCATGCGGAGGATGAAGCCGTCCCAGGTGCGCCGGCCGTTCTTCGAGCCGGTGTAGAGCTTGAAACAGACCCATGCGGCGGCGAGAAGGACGATCATGACGGGCCAGTAGTGGCGGAGGATGCCGGTGATGCCGACGAGGATGACCGTCGGGAGGGGCATCGCGATTTTCTGTTTCTCGAGGACGTCCAGGATGCGCGGGACGACGAAGCCGAGCAGAAAGGTGACGACGCCGACGCCGACGACGCACATGACGAGCGGGTAGGTCAGGGCGGCCATGACCTTGCCGGCGAGGCGGTTCTGGGCATGCATGTAGTCCGCAAGGCGGGTCAGGATCTTGTCGAGCGAGCCGGAGGCTTCGCCGGACCGCACCATGTTGACGTAAAGGTCGCCGAAGTAAGCAGGGTGGTTGGCGAGGGCGTCAGCGAAGGTCGTTCCCTGGCTGATGCGTTCGCGGATGTCGCGCATCACGGCCTGGATCTTGTTGTTCGAGGACTGCTCGATGATGGCCTTCATCGCATCGTTGAGCGGCGTGCCGGCGCCGAGAAGCGTCGACAGCTGGCGCGTCACGAGCGCGATCTCGATCGGGCTCTTCTTCTGCGCGAATTTCGGCAGCAGGAACGCGCGCCGCTTCTGGGACTCGGCCTTTGCCCCCTGCACGACCGTCTCGATCTGCGTCACATGCAGGTTCTGCAGGCGCAGCTTGGAGCGCGCTTCACGAGGAGAATCGGCGTCGATGACGCCCGCGGCGGCGGCGCCGGATTCCTTGATCGCCTTGTAAGAGAAAACAGGCATGCGCTAGACGACGTCCATCTGGGTCACGCGGATGACTTCCTCGATCGTGGTGCGGCCTTCGAGCACCTTGAGGGCGCCGTCCATGCGAAGGGTCCGGAGGCCGGTTTTGACGGCTTCCTGCTTGATCACGGTGGAACTGACCTTGGAGACGATCTGTTCGCGGAGGAGGTCGGTGACCGGGAGGATTTCGTAGATGCCGGTGCGGTCGTGGTACCCGGTGCCGAGGCAGCGGTCGCAGCCGCGGCCTTTCGAGAGGGTCATGCTCGGGCAGCGCTCGGGCGTGAGGCCGATCGAGCGGAGGGCTTCGGCGGTGACGACTTCGGCTTCCCGGCAGCCCGGGCAGATCAGGCGCACCAGGCGCTGGGCGATGACGCCGATGAGCGAAGAGGCGACGAGGAAGGGCTCGACGCCGAGGTCGAGGAGGCGGGTGATGGCGCCGGGGGCGTCGTTGGTGTGGAGGGTGGAGAACACAAGGTGACCGGTCAGCGACGACTGGATGGCGATGTCGGCGGTTTCGCCGTCGCGGATTTCCCCGACCATGATGATATTCGGGTCCTGGCGGACGATGGAGCGGAGGCCGGTGGCGAAGGTCAGGCCCTTCTTCGTCGAGACCTCGATCTGGCTGATCCCCTGGATGTGGTATTCGACCGGGTCCTCGATCGTGATGACGTTCTTCTCGGTCGAGTTGATGGTCTTGAGCGCGGAATAGAGCGTCGTGGACTTCCCGGAGCCGGTCGGGCCCGTGACGAGCAGCACGCCGTGCGAGCACTTCACCAGCTTCGCCATGAGCGAATACTGCATCTCGTCGAGGCCGAGTTCGCGCAGGTCGAGGAGGCGGCCGCTCTTGTCGAGCAGTCGCATGACGATGCGCTCGCCGTTCGAGGTCGGGACGCTGGAGATACGCACGTCCACGTCGTTGTCGCCGACCTTGATCGTCGCGCGGCCGTCCTGCGGGAGGCGGCGCTCGGCGATGTCCATCTTCCCCATGATCTTGATGCGGCTGATGATCGCGTCCTGGATCTTTTTCGGCGGCGTCATCATGTCGTACAGGATGCCGTCGATCCGGTACCGGACCTGCAGCTTCTCCTCGTACGGCTGGATGTGGATGTCGCTGGCGCGCATCTTCAGCGCCTGGAACATGATCATGTTCACGAGCTTGATGATCGGCGCCTTGTTCGCCATGTCGAGGAGGTCGTGACCCTCCTCCAGCTCGCGCGCGATCCCCGCCATCTCGTCGTCTTCGAGGTCTTCCAGCATCTCGTCCACGACGTCCATCTTCTTCTGGTACGCCTTGTTGATCAGCGCCGTGATCTCGGACTTCGGCGCCATCACCAGCGTGATCGTCTTCCCCAGCATCAGCGCCAGCTCGTCCAGCGGGTGGAAATCGAACGCGTTGCACGTCGCGACCTGCACCGCGCCGTTCAATTCCCCGAGCCCCGCCAGGTTGTGGCTCCGCGCGAACTGCACCGGCACCTTTTCCACGAATTCCACCGGGACCGTCGCGTCCGTCAGCCGTTCCATCAGCGGGATGTCCAGCGCCTTCGAGAACGCTTTCAACATCTGCTTCTCGTTCAGGAACCCCCGCGTCAGGAGCACCCTGTCGATCGGCTCACGGGACTCCGACGAAACGGCGAAGGCCTCGTCCACCTTGAGGTCGGGAAGCCCGCCGTCTTCGATCAGCGCTTTGCGAAACCGTTCCAGGAGCATCATGGCTCTACTTTTCCTTTTTCCCCGAACCCTTCTTGAACGGGCTGTGGAACTCGAACAGGTCCGCTGCGTTCGGCTCGTGCTCCCCGAGCTGGTGCACACCCACCCAGCGCTTCGAGAGCTGGAAGATCGCTTCCTGCTTGCGAAGCGTCAGCCGCTTGTAGTCGGTGAAGTCGGGGTCGCTGAGGATGATCGGGGTGATGAAGATGTAAAGCGTGACCTTGGTGCCGTCCTTGACGGTGCGCTGGAAGAGATTCCCGAGCAGGGGGATGTCCTGGAGGATCGGGATGCCGGTGACGGTTTCGCGCAGTTCATCGCTGACCAGGCCGCCGATGACGACGGTGTACGTGTTGGGCAGGGTCACCTTGGTGACGACCGAGCGGTTAGTGACGGGCGGCGGGACGGTGGCGTTCGCCGTCGGCCGCGCCTGGAACTGCGACACCGTCAGGTCCACTTCGAGCTGAAGGTAATTGTCCGCCGAGATGTGCGGCGTGATCTTGAGCGTGATACCGGCCGACGTCGTCGCGCCGGCGCCCGCCTGCACGACTCCCGTGGTCGTCGTCGTGTTCACCGTCGTGACGACTTCCGTCAGGGTGAGCGTCGCCGCCTCGTTGTCGTTCGTCGTGACCTGGGGAAGCGACAGCACGTTGATCTTCCGCTTCTCGGCGAGCGCGTGCAGCAGGAGCGGCAGCTTGCCGGCGGCGCCGCGGAACAACCCGGCCGTGAGGCCCGACAGCGTCGAATCCGGGATTTTGATGTCCGCGATCCCGTCGCCGTCCGTGTCCGTCAGCGTCCCGAGCCCGAAGTTCGAGTTGGCGAACCCGCGCGTCTTCTTGTCCGCAGGCGTCCCGGCGTCCGTGATTTCCACGCCCAGGTCGAACTGGTCGTTGTCGTTGATTTCGAAAATCGCCGCCTCAATCACCACCTGCGGGCGCCGCTTGTCCAGCTCCGAGATGAACGCTTCCATCGCGTCCCACACATCGGGGGTCGCGACCACGAGAAGCGCGTTGTTCTGGAGGTCCGCCGTGATCGACACCTGCACCTGCTGGTTCGGCGGCGTCGTCGCCCCGCCGGTCGCGGCGTCCGCACCGCGAAGAGGCTGGCCCTGCGCGCCGCGCGTCGTGGTGGATGAAGACGTCGTCGAGCCGCCGCCGAAAATCGACTGCAGTACCGTCGCGAGCTGGTCCGCCCTCGCGTGCTTCAACCGGTACACGTGCAGGTTCGTCGGCGTCCGGTCCGGCCGCACGTCCAGCTTGGAGATCATGTCCTTGATCTGGATCATGCGGTCTGGAAGAGCCAGGACGATGAGCGCGTTCGTGCGGAAGTCCGAGCCGATCGACACCTGCTCCTGCTGCGGCACCGGCACGCCGGGACGCGGCGGCTGGGCGCGCTGAAGCGTCTGCACCAGCTGGTTCAGTTTCGGGTCCAGTTCCGTCGCGCTCGCAAACTGCAGCGGGATCACCTCGAGCAGCACGTCCTGCTGCTTCCGGTCGATCATCGCGATGATCCCCTGGATGCGCTTCACGTTCAGCGCGTAGTCCGTGATGATGATCGCGTTCAGCGTTTCGCTGGCCAGCACGTTGCGCGGGTCGGACAGCAGCGCCTGCGCCGGGGCGAGGATGTCGCGGGCGCTGGCATACTTGAGCGCGATGACCGCCGTCACCATCTGGTCGCGCGCCAGCAGCTTGTCCGCCGCCTCGTTCAACACGACCTCGATGGGCTGCTTCGAGCTTTCCTCGCGCTTCACGATCGTGATGACTTCGACTCCCGGTGTTCCCTTGACCGTCTCCAGGATCTTCGGCACCAGCGCGAGCATCATGTTGGCCATCACCGTCTCAAAGATCGCGTAGACCTCGCTCTCCTTCACCTGCATCGCCCGCGACAGGTTCACGGGCGGCTTGGCCTTCAGCGCTTCCTTGTCGTAAATGAACACCTTCCCCGTCAGGTTCGACACCATCACGATCAGGTTTTCGACCGTGACGCCGTTCCAGTCCACGTCGATCATGGCCTCCGGCTTCGCGGGCGGCTTGGGCGGCTCCTCCGGCGGTGCTCCCTGCGCAAAGCAGACATTCGTCAGGGCCAGCCCGAGCGCGGTCATCGCAAGAAGGCGCTTCATTTGTTCGTTCCTTTGTCGACCGTGAAGTGAAAGTTAATGGGAAGGTCCAGGACGCCGTTCTCGATCACGAGCCGATGCCGAGCGACGGTGGAGGCCTCGAAGGTGCCGAGATCCGTCGTGCGGCTGTCCCCGACGATTTCATACTCGACGATGGGCTTGCCGTCTTCCGTCGTCCCCACGAACCGCCAGCGGATTTCCGGAAGCGGGATGGACGCATCGATGCCGGCGGCCGCCGGGGCATCGGGGAAGCGCCAGGTGGCGACGGTGGAGGGATCGCAGGGGACGGGCTGGGCCGGGACGGCGCCCGCCGCCACGAAGGATCGTTCGCCGGAGCGGACCGTCACCCGGCCGCGGTCGCCGACCAGCGCAACCGTGCCCTCGATGACGTCCACCGAAAGCCGCCGGCCCCGCGACGCCGGGCGAATCGAAGCGGGCTTGGCGGGAATGAACCCGTGAACGCGGAACGAGCCGTTCTCGGAGCGGATCATCGTCAGCGACTGCGACTTCTCGAGCGTCGTGTTGAACGCGGCGAGGATCTCTTCCGCCGTGCCGCGCGACACGAACGTCACGCTCTTCCCCGCCAGCAGCGCGGGAAGCGCGTCGATCTTGCGCCCCGTTTCCTTCTCAACCTGCTGCACCGCTTCTGCCAGCGGCTTGTCGCGCAGCTCCACGCTGAGCGTCTTCCCGGGCTCGCCGGCGAGCATCAGGCCGCCCGCAAGCAGGCCGATCGCGAAAATCCGGAGAATGTTGTTCATCAGCGGTACTCCACGTGGAGCTTCGTCCCCAGCACTTCCACGAACCCCTCGCCCTCGGGCGATTCGAAGCGGACGTGGCCCTTGTCGCGAGGCGTCACCTCGGCCCAGAGCTCGCCGTAGACGAGCATCAGGCTCGGCTCCGCCATTTCCTGCCGGTTGATCATCACCTGCGACCCGTCGGCCAGGACGATGAGGTCCTTCGCGTTCGACCGGAACCAGACCCGCCCGCCGTTCGTGAGCACCCGGTCGCCGATATGCACCGTCGCGCCCCGCCCGAGCGGCTCCCACGTCGAGCCGCCGGCCTTCATGACCAGCGCTTCGCCCCGGATGTCCTCGGCCTTCAGCTCCCAGGCCTCGCCCGCGAACCCGAGTTTCGCCGTGGCGACCGTGCCGGCCATCACCAGCAGCACCGCCGCCGCGATCCCCCAGCGTTTCCACGCGCCGCGCGGTTTCACGAAATGCGACTCGTCGCGCGAAGCGGCCGCCATCGCCGCGACGACGCGGTCGCGCCGCGCCCCGCTCGTCTCCGGCGCCGGAAGCTTTTCGGCGATGTGCAGCGTCCGCTCGAGATGCGCCCGCTCCGCGCGGCACGCCTCGCAGGTCTTCAGGTGCTCCACCAGCCGGTCCCGCTCGGCGCCTTCGAGATCGCCCAGGACCATCGCCGGCACCAGCTTCTTCATTTCTTCGCAGTTCACAGCACCGCCTCCGACTTGCCGCCATCCGACCCGGCGCGCACCAGCTCGCCCAGGGCCTGCATCGCTTCATGCACCCGGAACTTCGCCGTCCCCACGGGACAGTCCGTGATCTCCGCAATCTCCTTGTAAGACATGCTGTGGTACACCCGCAGGATCAACGCTTCCTTCTTCACCGGCGGCAGCTGCGACACACACTCGCGCACCCGCTGCTCTTCTTCCGACAACTCCGCCCGCTCTTCCGGCGCCAGCCCGCCGTCCCTCAGCACGTCCTGCAGGTACAGCACCTTCCCGCCCTCTTCACCCACCGGCGCGTCCATCGACGTCATCTTGACCTTCCGCACGTGCTTGATGTGGTCGAGGCAAAGGTTGCGCGCGATCGTGTAAAGCCAGGTCGAGAACGCGCCCTCCGGCCGGTACGTCTGGATGTTTTTCAGGACGCGCAGGAACGTTTCCTGGAAGAGGTCTTCCGCCAGCGCCCGGTCATCGACGTACCGCACGATGAACTGGATGAGCGGCCGCTCGAAGCGCTCGACCAGCTCGCGATACGCGCGGTCGTCGCCGCGCTCGCACCGCTTGAGAAGGTCGCGTTCTTCCGGGCTCATGAAAGGGCTCCGCTGGGGACCGAGGTTTAACGAGCGGGGGCGGGAGGAGTTGGGGGGATTATGGCAGAGAGGGCGGTTGGGGGGTTGAGAGGTTGAGGGTTGGGAAAGGCGTTGGTGGGTTAATGGGTTGGTGGGTTGGGACGGGCCAAACGTATGCCGCGTGCGGTGAACGCCTGGGGAAGGTCTATCTCAGGCACTGCGGATACGGGCTGGAAAAGTTGAAGAGGTCGCACCAATTGGGCTCATGTTCCGCTAGCGAGTGAGGACCGTAGCACCCACCGGAAGGACCGACCGAGGGACAGACGCTCCAGCACGGAGGCCCCTTGCCGGAGAACGCGGCCCAATTCCTGAACGCTCGCGCGAACTCCGCGGGTTCCGACCCGGGATCCACGTCACCGCGCCCTATCCGAGACGTCCAGACGCCGAAATCCGACCGAGAGTCATCCGGACGAAGGGGCGGGACGCGGAAGGAGGCAAGTTGGATCACGCCGGCGGCGAAGAGCTCTTCAACCGTTCTTTCAGGTGCTTGAGGTCCGCCACGATCATGAAGCTGATGATCACAAGCAGGAACCACGACGTGACGCGACGGAACGCGACGTGCTGCCAGCCGCCGGCCTGGTTCGGGTAGAGGTAGGCGCCGAGGTAGGTGGTGATGTTTTCAGCGAGCCAGACGAACAGGCCGATGAGGAAGAAGGAGAGGGCGATGGGCATGAAGCGGCGTTTATCGGTGACGGTGAACCAGACGCGGGCTTTCCAGAAAATGACGACGACGAGTGCGCCGAGGATCCAGCGGAAATCGGGGATGAAATGGCGGGTGAAGAAGTTCAGGTAGATCGCGGCGGAAAGCGGGACGCTGAAAATGTACCGGGGGTAGCCGGTCAGCTCGAGCTTGAGCAGGCGCCAGGACTGGCACATGTAGCTCGCGACCGAGGCGTACATGAACCCGCTGTAGAGCGGCACCGTGCGGATGCGGAAGAAGGAGGCTTCCGGGTAGCTCCACTCGTGAATCTGCGGGCTCGTCTTGAAGACTTCCAGCGCCAGCCCGATGACGTGGAACACGCAGATGACCTTCAGCTCGTCGAACGTCTCGACCTTCGTCGCGAGCAGCACAACCTGCAGCGCGACCGCCGCGAACAGGATGAAGTCGTACCGCGCGATCGGCCCCAGCGGGATGTGCTTCGACAGGAACAGGATGACGAAGAACGACCCCGCAAACACGCACGCCCGGGCCTGCTTGAGGCCGAACCACCAGAACTCATGAAGGCTTTCGCGCAGGCGCTGCTCCCGGTCTTCGACATCCCCTTCGGCGGAATCCCCGGGCGGACTTGAGCCCGGTACAATCTTCCCATGCGCGAAATTTCCGCCGGGATGAGCCCGCTCGCGTGGCGACAGCTGGGCGAAGAAGAGTTCGCCGTAGCGTGGGAGAAGTACTACGCGGTCCCGCCCCCCGGGACGCCGCTTCGCGCGTTCCGCATCCCCGACTCCTTCGACTCCCGCTTGCCCGCCCTCCAGCCGCTTCTCGCCGAATTCCACGGCCGCCTCCTCCGCGCCTTCCGCGACTGCCTCCCCCTCGGCCGGAAAATGTTCGCGCTCGACTACCACCACCCGTCGTTCGAGTTCGACCCTCACGTCCCCTTTGAGTCCGGCCCGCTGGACCCGGGGCACTGGCCCGTCACCGTCCTGCCCGAAGGCGACGACACCATCTACGTCGCCCACGACCTGTCCTTCGGGACGACTTCCGCCTGGGACCCGCAGTCGATCACGTTCTTTGGCGAAGCGCTTCTGGAGCGGCTCGCGGTGAAGCGTCCGAGATTGCTCGATGGGTGGGAGCGGGTCTAGCGGCTCGCATTGGCCCTAGGTAGGATGCCCATTCGCAAAGCCCGAACACTCACTTCGACTGACACTTCAGGGAGCAGAGACATGGCAATCACCCGGGGCCTGGCATTCGCGTGCGTCCTGCTCCTCCTGGCGGCGTGCGAGAGGAAGCCGGGGCCGCCCGCGACACCTCCGGCGCCGGTCGCGGCCCCCGTCCCGCCCGCGACCAGTTCAGAGGGCTCGGACTCGAAGCCAGCACCTCCGACGGACACGGGGAAAGAGCCCCAGCCCAACCCGATGGAGGGCCTGAAGGAGCTCCCGTCGCTCCCTGATGAGTTCTACGGCAAGTGGCACCGCAAGGGATCGAGCGGCGGCATGGACGGCGGGGGCGAACGGAATCTGCCGGACGAGACGATCGTGATCACGAAGGCGAACAAGATCGAGACGTGGACGGCGGGGAAACTCGTCTCGACGGTCGCGTTCCGGGTCGGCCGCGGAAAATCGATCTTCGGGAACGACAACTGGCAGATCAACCGCAGCATGTTCAACGAGGTCATCGTGGTCCGCGGAACGGACGAACTCAGCATCATGGAAAATCACCCCGACGGGTTCAACTGGTCGTACCAGCGGGTCAAGTAGGCCGATGCCGAAGGTGGAAACATCGACTCCGCCCGGCACCCCGACGCCGATCGGGCTGACGATGAACCTGACGGCGGTAACGCGGGAATAGTGGCGTGGATGTTGAGCGCCGGGAAGTAGTCGGTCGCATCCAGGCTGCGCCCCGCGAAATCCTCTTTTGCCCTCTTTTATCCCAGTTCCCAAAAAGCCCTTTTGCGTAGCCCAGGAAAACGACTTTTTTTAACGGCGATAAAAGAGGGTAAAAGAGGATTCGGGATTTCTCTGTACACAACCCGCAAATCTCTTGTTCTTCTGAGAAGTTTTTCTCCGTGCCTCCGTGGTGAGGCCGTTCGCCGGGACCCAGGCGATCGACGCAGCGTCAGGTTTGGTTGCGGCCCAGCCGCCATGAGTTCTCATCGAAATTGGCACTGCAAGTTCCGCCCTGGGAGACGTCCTTTCCTGAGACGCCCCATGAATCCCCCGCGGAGATTGCCGATGCCCCGAATGCTGAAATCCATGCTCCTCCTCGCCCTGCTCCCCCTCGCGGCCTTCAGCGACCCGGAGAAACCGTCCGTCCGCGCGATCGTCTACCAGGTCTGGGTCGTCGAAAGCGGACTGGAGATGATCCACGGCGGCGGACGCTGGATCCGCGAGGTCCACCTGGCGGACGCCAACATCTCGTTCAACGTCGAGGACGACCGCCTGAACTGCTTCGTCCCCGAAGAAGGGCGCTACGCGGAGCGGAAATCGGGGGCGGGGTCCGCACCCGCCGTCGAAACCGTGGACCCGCACTCGCCGCGCCGCCTCGGGGAAATTGACGTCGAGCCGGGATTCGTCAGCTCGCTTCAGCGGCTCCTGAAACAGCGTGACGAAGCGCGTGAGGTCGCGAAGAAAGTCCTCGAGGAGGCGCCGCCGCTCGAGAAATGAGGGGCGCCGTCGTGCCTCTTCAGAAGAGGTAGATCGGGATCAGCAGCGGCAGCGAAAACAGCAGGATGTACGTGAGGATGTACATCCGGATAACGAAGTTCCGCCCGGGCCCGGGGCGCACCCGCGAGGGCTTGCCGTCCCTGACCTCGACGCTGGCCGGATTCGGCACCATCTCCCGGACCGCCAGCAACACGCCAAGAATCGTCACGGCATTGCAGAGCCCGATCCACCACGCGCCTCTTCCCCGCCCCAGCACGATGAGGTTGGTCAGCAGCCCGACCAGGAGCGAATAGAGCAGGTGGAAGACCACGAATTCCGCGATCTTCAGCGCGCCGGCCTGGCGAAGCCACGCCTGTTTCAGGCGGGTCGCCCAGGGAACGTCCGTCGTCAGGAAGAAGTCCTCCGTGAATGCGGAGATGTGGCCGGTGCTCACGATGCGCGTATAGGTGCCTTCGCCCGGCGAACGGCCCTCCGCTGAGTCCGGACCGCCGTGGAAATACTCCACCTTCAGTTTCTCGCGAACGGCGTCCGAGCAACCCACGCCCCACATTCCCTTCACCCAGATCAGCACCCGCACGCCGAGTTCGTCTCCCTTGAGCTTCCCGTACGCCGCCGCCGTCGGCTTCATCGGGTAGAACGGCCTCCCCGTCCTGAATTCCGCGCTCATGCAGGGCGTGAGATCGCCCCGAAAATGCTCCCGGGCTTCATCAGAAGCAGCGATCCACGTGACCACCAGAGTCCACGACGGATTGAGGTAATCGCGGAACGGCTCGAAGTCGGCGGCCTCGGCCTTCACGCCGTTGGCGCGGACGTGGGCCAGCAACGCTTCCACGGAGTCCGCGGAGACCGCTTCGGAATGCAGCCCGTGCTTCTCGACGATCGAATCAACCGCCACGTGGTCACCGCCCGGGGCGGCGGAGAGGGTCCCGGCCATGGCGAGGATGACCGGGATCGGGAGGAGCTGCGTGGCCTCCATCACGCCGAATCCCGCGCCCGTCTCCGCGCGAAATTCGCTCGCCACGGTGCGGCCGGAGAAGCGCGGGAAGCGGTCGTCGATGTCCAGACGGCATCCGGCGGGGTCGCGCGGCACGGGGACGATCCAGACGCCCTGCGCGTCCTGGCCGAGATCGAGCTGGCACGTGATGACAAGGCGCTCGCGCCCTCCCTCGAAAGAGATCGCCGCCCGCTGCTCGATCTGCGGCGTGGGGGACATGCGGCCTTCGTGGTCGTAGCGGTAGACGGTCCCGTCGGCGCGGGAGAGGGAGGCCGCGGCGAGGAACGCGAGGAGGGCGTAGCGACAGGTTCGGGGCATGGCTCGGCACTCTCCGGGTATTCGAGACCGACGACGACCGGAAGAAGAGCGTAAGCCGATTGAGGGCGGGATTCAACTTGCGACGGACGCGCGACGAATCGTGGCTCCGCCGCAGGAAACACCGGGAGCGCATTTCGGTACGATGCCGCCATGAATCCATTGCCGAGGTGCCTGATGTTGGGCCTCGCCGCGATGTTTGCAGGCTGCACAAAGCCCCCCACTCCCCCGCTGGCCAGCCCGACTGCCAGCCTGGCGACGCGGTTCGAAGAGCGGCTCGCGTCCCCCGATCCGTTTCCGGAGGCCGAAGCACTCGCATTCATCCGCATCCTGGGGCCCTCAGCGGCTCCTGCGCTGGGACGCCCGCCTGTTCCGGCCGATCCTTCGCGCCGCCGACTCCGCGCAAGGCTGCTCGCGTCCGCCGCCCAGGCCGGAATCCGCGACTCGGCGACGTTCGCGCTGGCCCTCGCGATCAGCTCCGACCCCGACGACGAAACACGCTGGGCCGCTCGCGACACACTTCTCTGGTCGCGTAAGGAATGGGCCCCGAGTCCATGGGAATGGCAACTCACCGACCCGTACGCCAAATCCATCGCGATCGACCGCGAGTACGCGCTTCCCACATTCGACACCTCCCTCTCCTGGCTCCAGCGTGATATCGCCGCTTCGGCGACAGACCCGAGAGTACTTCCTCGATACCACGACCGGATGGCGCTGGTGAACGGCTCCGCCGGAGTCGACAGGCTCGCATCGCTTCAGGTCAACTGGCAGGAGCAACTTTGGTGGCTCGTCCAGTCGGCGCGTGCCGGGGAAGAGATGGCAGTTTACCGGCTCGAGCAATATATGGAGCCGGAGCCGAACGTGGAGCTTGGGCGGGTCCCCTCCGAGGAGGAACGAAGGCTCGCAAACTGGGGTCTCGCATCGTCGCCCGGTTGGCGCGGAGGGCGATGGCCGTACCGAAAGTTCAAGTGAACGCAAGCGGGTGCCCTGCGCAGTAGAATTCGCGCTCTTCCCCCACGGAGAATCTCGATGAGCCGACCCGGCCGATTCGTGTGCAGCTTGTGGTTGATCTGCGGCGCATCCGCACTTGCCGAAGACGCCGCGCCCGCCCACTCCAAAGACCTCATGGGCGCATGGAAGAACACCGCGAAGGACGAGGAAATCCGCTTCGAGCCACGCCGGCTCACCGTGCACGGGGAGGGACTGCTGAATATTTTCCGCGCGCGGTATGAGGAGGCCGGGAAATTTTCGTACTGCGTGGAAGCGACGTGGTACGCGGCGACGTGGTCGATCAAGGACAAGACGCTGACGATGGTCAACGGGAAGGAAACGAGCACCTACACGCGGCTCGACAGCGTTCCGCCGGGGCTGGAGTTGAAGCCGCTGGCGTTCGGGAAAAGCGCGCCGGTTCCCGCCGACAAGTTGAAAGAGATCCAGAAGGAGCTCGCCGAGCGGGTGGTGAAGGACCAGGCGGTCCGCACCGATCCGGACAAAGCGGGCGACATGGAGAGCGTGGACAGGGACAACACCGTCTGGCTCAAGAAGCTCGTTCTCGATTCCGGCTGGGTGGATACCACGCGCTTCGGCCAGGAAACCTCGCACTCCGCATTCCTGATCGTCCAGCACTCGGGCGACCTGCCGCTCATGGTCGCGGCCCTGCCCGAGATCGAAAAGGACCTCAAGGCCGGCCTCCTCCGCGACGGCCAGGCCTTCGCGCTCCTCTACGACCGGACCATGCTCTCCACCGGCGAGAAGCAGCGCTACGGCACGCAGATTTCCACCGACGGCGGAAAGATCGTCGTGCTGCCCATCGAGAGCAAGGCGAAGGTCGATGAATACCGCAAGGCCATCGGCGTCTTCCCGCTCTCGGAGTACCTCGAGATCTTCAAGAAGGAGACGGGGGCGACGGAAGTGGAGTTCATGGAGGATTAGTGGTTCGCCACTACTCCCCCCAGGCGTCGTCGAGCGTTTGTTTGAGTTCGTCGCCGCCCGGGGTCCCTCCCGGCTCTTGCCCGAACGCCCGCGGCGCCGCGAACGCCCCCAGTGCGGAGAGGAAAAGCGTGGGGACGGAAGCGTGCTCGAGGGTCACTACGGGCGCTCTACGATTTCGTGCGGAAGAAAATATCCTCCTTCCACGTCGAGATCGTATTCCCCTCGTTCACGTTCCTGGCGCGCAGGAGGTTCAGCTTCCACTCCCCCGCGTCGTCCTTGAACGGGCTCTTGTCGTACTCGGCCTTGAGCGTCTTCGGGAAGGCGCCCGGCTTCACGACGACGTTCTTGGACGTATCCCCCTCTTTCCAGTTGATCCGCTTGAGTGATTCACCGGATGCGGTGTAGTCGAAGTCCTTCTTCGTGAGGACGTACAGATTCACGTCGAAGACGCCCTGGCGGGAAGAAAAGCGCAGCGGGTAGTAGGGTGTTTCGCTCTTGAAGGACAAGTGAAGCGGCGGAATTTCGCCGCCCGCCTCGACGGCTTTTCCGCCCTCGGCCGGCGTGACGCGGATGCAGAGGAACGTGAACTTGTTGTCCACGAACCAGGCCATGTGCTTCGGGTCCTCGGTCGGGAACCCGTGATCCTTGAGCCACGCGTTCAGCCCTTCCAGCGCCTTCTCGCCGACGCCGCGGATCGGCTGGATGTCGTACGGGCCGACCTTTACCGCCTTCCCGAGCTCAACTCCGGCCGGCGCGGGCTCGCCGAGATTATTGCTGTCCCCTTTTTTCGGAGGCGAGGTCAGCGCTTCCGCCCAGTCGAACGTCTCCTTGAAGATTGCCGCGTCGGCGACCGCGTAGTTGTCCGGCTCGTTCGGGACCGTGACGATCCACGCGAAGGAATCCGGAAGGCCCTTCCCGGCAATCTTGTAGTTGATGCGCAGGATCAGTTCTTCCCGACCCTTGTCGTGGATCAGGATCGCCTCCTGCGCCGACTGGCTGATGGTGCCTTCGTACGTCACGGGGACCATGCAGCAGGTCTGCGAGCGGCCGGGGAAGAGGAGGATGGCGGCGGCGGAAAGAGAGACGGCGGTGAGGGCTTTGCGCATGGTGGACTCCTTTTGAGGGGCGGGCGTGAAGGGGCGATTGTATCCGCGGCTACCGGGGCCCGACCTGAATGACTTCGAGGATCGACTTCGCCCGCGCCGCGACCTCCTTGTCCGCCGACTTGACCGCGGTCGTAAGCGCCGGGATCGCGAGCGGCCCGGCGGCGGTCAGCGCGGCGGTGGCCTTGTCGCGCGCTGCGGCGTCGGCGTTCCCGAGGTCGCCGATCATCGCTTCGATCTTCGCCTTCGCCGCTTCGTCGAGCTCCAGCGCGAGGTCCGCGGGCGCCGACGGCGGGAATGCGATCCACGCGAGGCCGGTGAGCGCGACGTCGCCGCCTTCCGCGGGGACCGACGAGGCCAGCGTGTCATCTTTCATCTTCGCCAGCGAGCCGGGGAGGCGCTTCCCTGCCGCAGTCCGGAAAATCACGTCGCCGGGCGCCTTGAAATCGCCGGGCGCGGCGTCAGGCTCCGGGAGTGGCGTCGAGAGGCGCAGCTTGCGATATCGGACCGTCGCGTTGTGCGCGGCGGCGAGGATGATGTGGTCGTCCACGAGATTTGACGGCGCGCCCGTCGCCGCCATGTAGAGCTTTTCGCCGACCCAGAACTCGTACCGCGTGCCCCTTCGCACGAAACGGAAATGGCTCTTCAGCACGAATTCCCCGTCCTTCCCTTTCCCGTACTGCTCCGGCGTCTTCTCCTGGTACGGCGGATAAATCCCGCCCCACTCCGGATACAGGACCCAGTTCTGCCCGCCGATCCCCACGTGCAGCCCGCCCCGCGCGTTCGTCGTCGTGATCTCCGCGTCCACGTCCAGCACCGCGTCGCCCTTCAGCGTCTCCCGCAGTTTCAGGAACGCGTTGTCCCGGTCCGAATGCCCCACGACCGACCCGTTCTCGACCTTCCAGTCACCCGAATCGACCTGCCACACCTTGTTCAGCTCCGTTCCGGGAAAGTCATCCTCGAAGAGCGGCTCATTCGCGGCGCCGAACTCGATGGATTGGAGGAAGCGGGTCTCGACGCGGACCACGCCGAGCGCCGTGCGGACCTCCGCCTTCGCGCCGCGGAACCCTTCGACGTGCCCCTTGATCGGCGAAACAACGCCCTGCACGCGGACGATGTCGTCCTCGGCGAGGGCCGGAAGCGCGATGGCGAGCAGCGCGGCGAGGGCGGGCAGGGCGAGGTGGAAGCGCGGCATCGAAAAACTCCGAGGGGTGACCTGCGGGGTTAGACGCAGGATCGGGCCGGCCGGGTGGAGAATTCCGCGAAATTTGGGCCCACCCCTGTCCGCTCTGTAGACTCACGGTGATGAAGACCCCCCTCGTGGCCTCAATGCTCTTCGTCCTTCTGCAGTGGCAGTCCGGCTCCGCCGAGGACCTGGAGATCCAGCCGGGAACGAAGGTCGAGTTCTCCACCCGCGAGCAGGCGGCGAAACTCCTCGGGGAGCGCGACGCGTTTGTGGCGGCGCTCAGCCCGTTCGACCGGGCGGCGCGGCTGAAGACCGACCGCGAGACCACGGAGAAGGCCTACCTGGAGTTTGTCGCGGCGCAGGCGGAGGATTGGAGCGCGGCGGAGAAGGAACTGGTGACGGGGCTGCTCACGAAGCTCAAGCCGAAGGTCGCGGCCCTGAAACTGGCGCTTCCGCCGGTCGTCCGCCTGCTTAAGACGACCGGGAAAGAGGAAGGTGCGGCCGCGTACTGCCGCGGAGCCTGCATCACCCTTCCCACGAACATGCTCGCGTCGGGTCCTTCGCTCGCGAACACGCTGGCGCACGAGATGTTTCATGTCTATTCGAACCAGAACCCCAAGCTGCGCCCGGCGCTCTACGCGGTCGTCGGGTTTGCGCCGTGTGGGGCGGTGAAGTTCCCGGAGTCGCTTGCGAGCCGGAAGCTGACGAATCCCGACGCCTACGGGCTCGACTTTGGGGACAAGAAGGTCCCCGTGATGCCCGTCCTCTACTCGAGGTCCGAAAAGTACGACCTGAAAGCCGGCGGCGAGTTTTTCGACTACATGGAATTCCGGCTGCTGGTCCTGGAAAAGGACGGCGAGGGCTACAAGGCGGCCCTGGACGCGAAGGGGTTGCCCCGGCTGCTGTCCGTTGACGAGGCCCCGGACTACCTCGAGCAGGTCGGCAAGAACACGGAGTACATCATTCACCCCGAGGAAGTCCTTGCGGACAATTTCGTCCTGCTCCTGGACGGCAAGAAGAAGGTGGCTTCGCCGCAGATCGTCGAGGGCTTGCGAAAGGCGATCGCGGCCGCGGCTCGATGAACGGCACCATCTCCCACCTCTGGCTCTACCACCGCCCTTCGCACGCCATGGCGGCGACGACGGAAGCCCGCGCGATCGCCGACCGAGGCCTCGAAGGCTGCGGCCACGCGCGGCCCGGCGGCAAGCGGCAGGTGCTGCTGATCGACGAGGAAACGCTCGCGGAA
>JAIOPR010000274.1 GCA_021413805.1 Planctomycetota bacterium | reverse complement strand
CCGGCTGAACATCTACCGGCTCATGGTGATTCCGGACGATGCGAGTCCGCCGGGATCGTGGGTGCCCGCGGTCGCCTGGCGGTCGCTGTCGATCATGAGCCTGGGGGTGCAGCCGTTCGTCGCGGCGATGGTGCTCGGGTTGCTGGCACGCAAGGCGTTTCCGGGATTTGCCGCCCGCATCGAAGCGCGGGGCGGGTGGGGAGCGCTGGAATCATGGGCGCGGCGCGCGGCGATTCCGGTAGCGCTGATCCAGGGGTGGTTTGTGATGGGGCACGTGAACGGACTGGGCAAGTCGGGCCTGGTGCCGGGGGCGGATTTCCTCTCGTTCATTCTCCCGAATCTGGCGCTGATGCTGGCGGGCACGGCGATCGCGGTCTGGATCGCGCGGCAGATTGACCGCCGAGGGCTCGGGAGCGGCGCCCTGACGCTCGTCGCGTTCGATGGCATTGCGCATCTGGCACGGGAAGCGCGCGCCATTCCCGAGATTCTGCGCCGTACCCTGGACGGGCGCGTCCCGTTCCTGATGCACACCCTGGCTGCGCTCGCGCTCTTTGCGCTGGTGGCCACGCTGTATCGCGCTTCATTGAAAATCCCTCTCGTGCGGCCGACGGGGCCGGAAAGTCCGCTCGAACTCGGGTTCTGCCCTGCGGGGGCGTGGCCGATTCTCGCCGCCGTGGTGGGATCGGAGTTGCCCCGGTCGCTCTGGCTGATGGCGGGACCTTGGGCCCAGGCGCTCGTGCTGGGGGACCGGGAGCTGGCGACGTTGCTCGGGTATGTCGGGGTGGTTTTCGTGGTGGCCTTCGCGAGTGCGGACGTCGGAAACTCGGCGAGACGCGCGGCAGAACTCCTGAAGACCGGCGGGCTCGCGATCGCTGGAATTCCCCCGGGGCGGCGGACGTGGCGGTTCCTTGCGAACGCGGCGTTCCGCCTGGCGATCGTCGGCGCGGTCGCACAGGCCGTGCTGCTCGCCCTGGCGTCCGTTGTCTCCAAGTGGTGGTCCACCGACACGGGCACCGGGCACACCTCCGGGCGTTTCGTGTTCCTCCTCGCCGCAGCCGCGGTCAGCGCCTGGATCGGGCCCGTGGCAAAGGCCCTTCGCCACGATCCGAACCCGACCGTCTCCTTCCCGAATCCGCCGCCGGTGGCATAATCCGCGCGCGAAGGGCGGCGGGCCCTTCCCAAATCGGCGGGGAGACCATGGCGAAGAACAAAGCGGTGAAGAAACCGGTGAAGAAGGTTGCGAGGAAGTCCGTGGCGAAGAAGAGCGCGGCGAAGGCGCCGCCGCACGGAGTGCCGCCGGACGCGCAGATGATGCAGCTGGTCGGTGGGCACTGGGTCGCGCGGACGGTGCAGGTGCTGGCGCAGATCGGGGTGGCGGACCGGATGAAAGGCGGGGCGAAGTCGGCGGCGGAGCTGGCGGCCGCGACCGGAACCCACGCGCCGAGCCTGGAGCGGCTGATGCGGGCCGCGGCGATGTTCGGGGTGTTCAAGGTGGAAGGCGGGAAATACGCGCTGACGCCGCTCGGCGACACGCTTCGCAGCGACACGCCGAACTCAATCCGGAACTTCGCGAGCTTCTTCGCGGAACCCTGGTACTGGCAGGTATGGTGTGAGTTCAGCCACACGCTCAAGACCGGGCAGCCCGCGTTCGGGAAAGCGCACGGGATGCCGGCTTTCGAGTGGCTTTCGAAACACCCGGCCGCCCTCGAGACCTTCGCGAAAGCCATGACGTCCTTCACCCGCCAGATCGGCGTCGCCGTCGCCGAGGCCTACGACTTCGGCAAGATCCACACGCTCGTGGACGTCGGCGGAAGCCACGGCACGCTCATGTCCGCCCTTCTCAAGTCTAACCCCACGATGCGCGGGGTCATCTTCGATCTCCCCGCCGTCGTCGAGGGCGCCAAAGCCCCGCTCGGCCAGGCCGGGCTCGGCAACCGCACCGAATGCGTCGGCGGAAACTTTTTCGAGGGCGTCCCCGCCGGCGACGCCCACATCCTCAAGCACATCATCCACGACTGGTCCGACGAGCAGTGCGTCACCATCCTCCGCCACTGCCGCGCTTCCATGCCCCGCGACGGGAAAGTTCTCCTCGTGGAAGCGGTGATCCCGGACGGCCCGGAGCCGCATTTCGGGAAGCTGCTCGACCTCGAGATGCTGGCGATGACGCAGGGCGGCAAGGAACGGACGGCGGGCGAATTCCGCGAGCTGCTCGGCAAAGCGGGGTTCACCCTGACGAAGATCGTCCCGACGATGTCGCCGGTGTGCGTGATCGAAGGGACGCCGGCGTAGTCCAGTGCGATAGACTCAAGGCATGCACGACGACAGAGGCGTGACCTTGGTTGAACTCGCGGTGATCGTGGTCGTGCTGGCAGTGCTGGCGGCATTCGTGGTGCAAGGCCTGCGGGGCGCGGCGCGAGCCGACCGGAGGACCCATTGCATCGACGGCCTTAAGCAAATCGGCATTTACTTCACCTTGTATCGGGAGAGGTACGGCGAATTCCCGGCCTGCGGAACAGGTTCGGATTCCTGGTTCGCCGCCATCTGGCGCCCTGAGATGGCGACAGACGGCAACCTGTTTCGTTGCCCCGAAATCGGGAAGGGCGGATCCGGCACCCATTACTGGTGTGTCGTCCGCGGCGGAACCCTGAATTCCACCAGCGGCCCGTTCACCTTCGCCTCCTCCAAGGACCTGCTCGCCCCGGCCACCCTAGCAGATTTTCCATTGGCCTCCGACGCGATGGGGCCGGCACCGAACCACTCCGACGGCCACGTGGACGTCGTCTTCCTGCAGGGTCGCGTGGAAACTTTCGAGAAGTCTTCACCGTTCGTGACGCACCCTCCGTCGTTCCTCGGCCCCAGTGGTTGGGATGCCCCGGCTACCACCAGGTAATCCCTCGGTCGAGGCTTTCGCGCTCCATCGCTTCCGCTTACCCTCCCTCGATGCCATACGGCCTCTACCTCCACATCCCGTTCTGCGTCCGCAAGTGCGGCTACTGCGATTTCAACTCGCATGAGTCGGCGGGAGAACTGCACGACGCGTACCTGGATGCACTGCTCCTCGACATTGACGCGGTGCGTCAACGGCACGGGGAAACGACAATCGACACAGTATTCATTGGCGGCGGGACGCCGTCGCTCTTCACGCCCGGCATGATCGGCCGCATCCTGGAACGGGTTGCGAAGAACTTCCGTCTCGAAGCGCGCGAAATCACGATGGAGGCCAATCCCGGGACGGTGGAGCGGCACGATTTCTCCGAGTACCGCAGGGCCGGGGTGACGCGGGTCTCGATGGGCGCGCAGTCGTTCGACGCGGCGGAACTGACGATGCTCGACCGCATCCATTCGCCGGAGGAAATCGTCGCGGCATTCCGCGCCGTGCGGGCCGGGGGGTTCGACAACGTCAACCTCGACCTGATTTTCGCGCTTCCCGGCCAGACGCTCGAGTCGTGGCGCCACTCGCTCGACGCCGCGATTGCGCTCGGGCCTGAGCACCTCAGCGCCTACAACCTCACCTTTGAGCCCGGCACGGAGTTCTTCAAGAAGCGCGCCCAGGGCGTGCTTCGCGAAAAACCGGACGACGAGCAGGCGGATTTTCTCGCCGACACCGCCACGCGGCTCGCCGCCGCCGGCTACGAGCGGTACGAGATCTCGAACTTCTCGCGACCCGGCAGACCTTGCGCGCACAACCTCCGGTACTGGCGACGCGACCCGGTGCTCGCCGCCGGCGCCGGCGCGTTCGGCTTTGACGGCAAACGACGCTGGTCGAACGTCCGCTCGCCGCAGGAGTACATCCGCCGCGCGAAGGCCGGCGAGTCGCTGGAGGCGTCCACCGAGGAACCGGACCGCGAGCAGGCCATGCTGGAAGCGGTCATGTGCCGCCTGCGACTCCGCGAAGGCCTGGCCGAGGATCGCTTCGCATCGGAGTTCGGCACTCCCCTGTCCGGGGTCTTTCCGCGCACGCTGCTCATGGGCGAAAAGTGCGGCTTCCTGTCGCGCGCCCAGGGCGTGCTCACGCTGACCGATCCCGGCATCCTCGTCAGCGACACGCTCTTCGCCGAATTCGCCAAGGAACGGGCATGAAGGGGGGGCATGGCCGGTCTTGCAGGGTGGCCGGGAGCGGAAACGGCAAAGACAAAAAAGAGAACCCTCAAGAAAGAGGCAAACCGCAAACGACAAGTCGGGCAATTCGTCGAATTGCTTGCCGCGTGGCGTCATCCTTCAATTTTTTCTCTGTTTTGCTCTTGGCGCTTGGCTTTGCGTTTCGCAGTTTTGAGTTTGCCGTTTCAGGGCCATAGCTCGAGTCAAGGACCCTCTGAAGCTCCTGCAATCCCGGCCATGCACCCGCTTGCAGGCTCACCTCTTCCGGTGAAACACCAGCACATCCAGCGCGAAGAGCACCCCGCCGACTCCCAGCACCACATCGATCCAGAACGCCCACTGGTCCCCGTTCACCGACAGTTCCTGCCACGCACCGTATCCCAGCAGCCCCAGGCTGCACACGCCGATGAACGCCGCGAGAAGCGGGTTCGACATCATGCCGGGCTTTGCGGGGTCGCTGTCCATGTCCGGCCCAGTATGGGCAAAACGGCCGGAATCTTCCCGTTCCGTGATTTTTCGGGCACGCCCCCGTAGAATCCCGGCTCACTCATCCCCACGGGAGGATTCACACGATGCACCCCGCCGTGCTGACCGAGCTGAAGAAGCGATGGGAGTTGGTGAAGGGCAATCACGAGTCCGTGCACATCGGCGAGTACGCGGAAGGCGACTGGGTCATGGGCCGGACGGACGGCGACCCGGTCAACTGCTGGGTCTGGGACGGCAGCGACCTCCAGGACGTCGGCGCCGACGTCCGCCAGGAGCGCAAGGCGAAGGCCGGCGGTGTGTTCGTGCAGGCGGGGATGCGTTTCGCGTTCAACCCCGAGGAAGAAGGCATCGTCCTGATCGAATTCGTGACGGGCGTGCTGTCGGGTTCAGGGACGTTCATGAAGATCTCCGGCGACGGTGAGTCGCTTCTCAATGTGCCCGAAGGCCAGAAGTGGGGCGCGTGATCGCGGGGTGAGATGGCTGCGGAACGGCTGTTTGAAGTAGCGCGGTACCTGGTCCGGGCCGGACCCGGGGAGGACATGTACCGCACGCTGGCCACGAGGACGCGGCGGGCGCTGGGCCGCGGCCACGGGACTTCGTTTTTCCTGGTCTACCGGGCGAGCAACGTCGTCCTGCCCGTCGCGGAGTCGTCGGAAAGCGGCCACCACCTTCACCCCGAGGCCTACACCCAGAAGATCAGCGCCGGCATCATCGGCCACGTCATCAAATCGGGCCGCACGCACTACGCCCCCGACGTCTCCGCCGACCCGCTTTTCGTGTCGGGCGGGCAGACGGGCGGAAGCGAGCTGTGCGTGCCGGTGAAAGTCGAGGGCGACGTCGCGGGGATCTTCAACATCGAATCGACCCGCAAGAACGGATTCCCTCCCGACGTGATCGCGCGCGTCGAGCTCCTGTGCGAAGCGGTCGGCGTCCTCATGAACACCGGCGTCGCCCAGGAACAGCAGCAGGCGATGGAAGCGCAGATCCGGGGGCTGGAGGAAGGGCTGGCGCACGCCCGGGCCAGGTTTGAAGGCCTGGCGCGGATGCTCCCGGATGCCGTCCTGATCCTCGACCCGGGCGGAAAGGTGTCGTGGCAGAACGGGGCCTGGAAAAACGCGCTGAAGGGCTCCGAAGGGAAATTGTTCGAAACGCTGATCGCCGAAAAGTCGCAGGCTTCGTGGCGCAAGGCGGCCGCAAAAGGCGGCACTGTGCGTTGCGAGCTCGCTTTCGGCCGCACTTCCCGGGCGGTTTCCGGGCGCACCCTGCCGCTCGCGGCGACCGATGGCCCCGCGGGCCTCCTCGTCCTCCTCGCGGCGACTCCGGCACCCAAGGGCAAAGCGACGAAGAAAAAGCGCAAGTAGGTGCGCCGCGCCTTCCTGATCGCCTTCTTCCTCGGGCCCGTTCCGTTCGCGCTCTGGTCCACCGCCGTCCTCCGCAGCACCCACCCCGACATCATCGCGCTGAACTTCGGTTCCCTCCTCCTCACCGTCCCCTGGCTCTGGGTCCTCATCCGCTGGGCGCGCCGCCCGATGTACCTCCTCTGCTGGTTCGCGACCGGCGGCTCCTTTTTCTGGGCAGCCGTCCGCAAAGCCCTCGGCTACGCCAGTTCCCCCGCCAAAGGCATCGCCAGCGTCCTCCTCTTCCCCATCGCCGGCTACCAGGCGATGCTGCAGGACACGCTGCTTCTCTTCCCCGTCTGCCTGTTCATCTACGGGGTCGTATCAGGATTTGTGGAAATCCGCCGCAGGTCGTGGACGCCGTCGATCGAACGCGAGGAGAAGCGGCCGAAACGGGTGAAGGACGAGGACGACGACGAGCCGGAGCCGCCAAGGCCCGAGCCGCAGTTCGTGCCGCGCCCGCCGCCGCCGAAACCGAAGGGCCCCGCGTACACGCCGCCGACCCGGGTGACGCCGCCGCCGAGGCCGAAGCGCGTTCCCGGGATCTAGAGGCGCCCTCCTCTCGCCGCGGACGCCTCCGGGACGTACAATCCCCGCCCACATGACCAGCGCGATCCCCGGCGTCCAGGCCTTGACTTCCATTTTTCGCACGGCCGGCGGCGTCTTCCTGCTGCTGCTCGAGACCGTGCGCGCCGCTTTCGGGCGATGGCCGCGGCGGCGCGTCATGGTGGACCAGTTCTACCTCATCGGCTACCGCTCCACCCCCGTCGTCCTCACCACCGGGCTCTTCACCGGCATGGTCCTCGCCGTCCAGTCCTTCAACCAGTTCCGCCGCGTCAATATCACTTCCATGGTGGGCGCCGTCGTCGGCGTCTCGATGGTCAAGGAACTCGGCCCGGTTCTCTCAGGCCTGATGCTCGCCGGACGGGTCGGCGCCGCCATTACCGCCGAAATCGGCACCATGTCCGTCACCGAACAGGTCGATGCCCTTCGCGCCCTCGCCACCAACCCGGTCCGCTGGCTGGTCCTGCCGCGCGTCCTGGCCGCCGTCCTCATGACACCGATCCTGACGCTCATGGCCGACCTCGTCGGCATCGTCGGCGGCTCGTTTATCCTCGTCGGCTTCCTCAAGGTCGAGTGGCACTTCCACTACACCAACCTCCTCGACTGGCTCAAGGTGTGGGACGTCTCCGTGGGCTGCGCCAAGTCGTCCTGCTTCGGCCTCCTGATCGCCCTGATCTCTTCGTACAAGGGCCTGAACACCGAACCGGGCGCCGCGGGCGTCGGCAAGGCCGCGACGGAAGCGGTCGTGACCTCGTGCATCATGATCCTGATCTCGGACTTCTTCCTCACGGTCGCCTTCGCCGCGATCAAGCCCGACTGGGCGAACTGATGCTGGAGATCCGGAACCTCCACAAGTCGCTCGGCGGCAAGCACGTCCTGCGCGGCGTGAACCTGGTTGTTGAAAAAGGTGAAGCGCTGGTCGTGATCGGGGGATCGGGCTGCGGGAAGTCGGTGATGCTGAAGCACATCCTGGGGCTGATGAAGCCCGACCAGGGCTCGATCCACATCGACGGCCGGGACATCGCCAAGCTGACGGAGCGCGAGCTGTACGGGGTCCGGCAGCAGTTCGGGATGCTTTTCCAGGCCGCCGCGCTCTTCGACTCGATGACGGTCGCCGACAACGTGTCCTTTGCGCTCGACGAGCACTCCAAGTTTTCCACGGCGGAGAAGAAGGAGATCGTCGCGAAAAAGCTGGGGATCGTGGGGCTGCCCGGAGTCGAGAAAATGTTCCCGGCGGACCTTTCGGGCGGCATGAAAAAGCGCGTGGCCCTGGCGCGGGCGATCGCCGCCGACCCGGATTTCCTGCTCTACGACGAGCCGACCACGGGGCTCGACCCGATCATGAGCGACGTGATCAACGAGTTGATCGTGAAGCTCAAGAAGACGCTGAAGGTGACGTCGATCGTGGTGACGCACGACATGGCGAGCGCACGGAAAATCGCGGACCGGATTGCGATGCTGCACGAAGGCACGATCCGGATCCACGCGACGCCGGACGAGGTGTACGCGAGCGATGACCCGATCGTGAAGAGGTTCATCAACGGCCAGGCGTCGGAAGAACAGATGAAGGAAGTATGGGGATATACGGCGACGCAGGCGGGAGAGGGAGCGAAGGGGTAAAAAGAGAAAAAACGTACGAATTTTCAATTGTGAATTTTCAATTTTCAGTGATCAATGGAACAGCGTGGCCCGGGGACGTTCCCATTGAGAATTGAAAATTGGGAATTCTAAATTGAAAATTTGTCCGTTCCGTCTCCACCCCGGCGCCGTCTCGCCCTTCCTACCTCCCAACCTCCATCGATCCCTTTTCCCCCCCGTCTTCCCCCGTCTGAACGTCCATCGTCAGCGCCATCTTGTCGTTCCAGAGCACCCTCGGGTCGCCGTACTTCTTCGGCTGCGGCGCGTTCACGCTGAACCAGACGACATCGGATCTTCCGCGACGCCGATCGACGATCCAGTCCGTGTGATTGACCTGCGCCAGGTCCACCCCGGTCGCCGTCAGGCGGATCGACGACACCGACACGCCCTTCTCCAGCTCGAACGATCCCATGACGCGCTCCGCGGAGTCGATCTCGCGGCCGCGGTGCTGGTCCACGTCTTCAGAGGCGCCGATGTCGGTAAGCGTGACGGAGACCTGGAACCCGCCCTTCGTCGCCTTGCCGCGCGTGACCTTGACGGCGGGCTCGTGCGGGCTGATTTTCCCGAAGGGCGCGAAGGTCGGGTCGCCGAACAGGATGCGGTTTTGAGTGGCTTCCATCATGAAACCCCCGGCCACCTCCGGCTCCGCTTCCGGCGAATCATCCACCTGCACGATCAGCGGATAGGCGCCGAACTCGCGGCAGGCCAGCGTGACCTCCACGGAATTCAGGCGGATCGCTTCCCCGAGCGTCAGGTCACCGCGGGTGGCCCGCGAGCTTTCGATCGAGCAGCGGTACCCGTGGTTGGCCCCGATCGGCGCGAGATACGCCGCCGGTCCGTGGGCGAGGTAGGTGAGGCCGAGCGACTCCCCGGGCTGCAGGTCGTAGAACTTCACGAGCCGCTTCGTGTCCCCGAACGTCGAGACGATGTCGCCGCCGACGATCGCATGCTTCGTCGCCGCGCTGTGGCACGTGCCGCTCCACAGCACCGCGCCCGAAAGATCCCACGCCACCGCGTCGCTCGTGCCGAGCGCGGTCAGCTCCTTGTTCCCCCAGTCCCGGCAGATTTTCTTCTCGTCGTACTTCCAGTGCAGCTCGGGCTTCATGTTGCGCTGGTCGTCGAAGAGCCAGATCCGCATCGGGTCCCCGTTCCCGCAGATCATCACGGCGCCCGCGCCTTTCGTATGCCCGAACGCCTTCCCGAACTGCCCCCGCACGCCGGCGCACCCCTCCACCGTCGGGAAGAACACCCCTTCCCACGTCATCCCGCCTTCCTTCCGGTACTCCGCGTACGCCGTGACTTCCTTCATCCCCGGCGACACCCCGTAGTCCACGCCCCGCGGCGAAATCCCGTCGTGCTCGATCCGGGCCATCGCGTCCAGCATCGCCTGGACGTGCGCCGGTTCGGCCGCCGTCAGGTACCCCACCGTCGCATCCTGGAACGGGTCGCCGTCGAGCTGCTGAAGCGCCCACATCACGCGTCGGTTCAGGTTGATGTCGAGCGTCTCCGGCGCCAGAACGATGGCCAGCGCGTCGGCCCGCTGGCGTTTCGCGAGGTCGCGAAGCGGTTCCCATTTCGAGGCGTCTTCCAGGCGTTCGCGCTCCGCCCCGCGGAACTGCGCGAGGCGGCGGGCGATTTTGTGGAAGGGAGCGGTGTTGGCGCCGAGTTCGAGGACGAGGAGACGTTTCCCCGGCGCAGCGCCGACGGTCGCGAAATCGGGGGGCAGGATGACCTCGCGGACGAGGCGGTGTTTTTCCTGCGCGAGCCGGGAGAGGAAGGTGACGTAGCCGCCCTGCCCGACCATCAGGCACGTCCCGTGATACGTCTTTCCGTCTTCCTCGACGCGACCGGAAAGACTCCAGCACGCCAGGCCTTTCGCGGGCCGGTCGGCAATCCGGTCGAGGAAGCCCATGACCTTTGTTGCGTAGTCGAGATACTCCGCCTTCCCGGTGACGCGGTACAGGTCGAGCATGTACGTCCCCGCGCCGCTCGCGCCGCAGCAGAGGCTGGGCGCGTAGAAGCCCGAGTCGCCGCGCCCCTTTTCAGGGTGCGTGTTCACCAGCAGGTATTTCGCCCCCGCCTCAGCGGCCGCGAGATACTTCGCTTCCCCCGTCAGCGAATACAGCAG
>JAIOPR010000042.1 GCA_021413805.1 Planctomycetota bacterium | reverse complement strand
GGGGCTGAAGCGCACCCGGCGAGGAGGAGGGCGAGGGCGATCGAGGGGCGCATCGGTGCTCCTTCAGGGAAGTTCAGAAGAGGAATTTGACGGCGGCCATCCATTCGACTCGGGCGTGACCGAACTGGTCGTCAACGCCGTCGTAGGCGGGGAGGGAGCCGTTGGCTTCGAAGAGAAGCGCGGTGGTGGCGTAGAACTGGATCCCTGGAGAAACCCAGACGCGGACGCCGGAATCGTTGCCCGGTTCGCCGCGGGTGCGTTCCCGGTAGACGGCGGACGCGTCGAGGACGAGCCGCAGCTCGGTGCCCGCCTGTCCCGGCTCGAACGAGGCCGGAAATAGCCGGAACCAGTAAGCGGCGTTGAGCTGCACCTGCGCCCCGGGGCGGACGCCGCCCTTCTGGGAGCTGTAACGGCCCGATACATCGATGGCGACGCGGTGCCGGTCCTGGATGTAGGTGAACGCAGTGCCCAGGGAGAAATCGAACGTCCCGCTTCCGAGCTGGAGTTTTCGCGGAAGCCGTTCGCCGTTGAGCGTTTCCTTCCAGCGGCCGGTCGGGAGTTCCACGCCCCCGAACACGGCGACGCGCGTGGACGTCATCACGCCGTCTTCCTTGAGGACGTTGAGTTTCATATCGACGGAAGCGTCGCCCGGGCCGGCCAGCGAGACCACGTCATTCCCGATCTCGAAGTCCTTGTAGGCGATCGGGACGCTCAGCGAGGCCTCGAGCCGCGGGTGGATGCCGTAGGTGAATTCCGCCCTTGCCTCGTATTCCGAGTAATACTTCCATTCGCTTCCGCGGACCTGCAGCCGCAGAACCGGCGTTTCGGGCGACGTCGTGCCCGCGTTGTGCGCGACGAGCTGTGCGGAGGCGGTGCCGGCGAGAAACAGCAGGAGCGTGGCGGCGAGACCGGGAAAGAATCGCTTCATCGCTCCAACTCTAACGGCTCACGGGCTCGGTCTCACCCCGGTTTTTCTCGAAGATCACCGTCACGCGATACCGTCCGTCCTCGAGGCGCGACTCCACGGGCTCGCCGCTCTTGTGGAAGATGCCCATCATGCGGACGTTGCCGGCGAGGACGGTGCCGGTGAAGCCCTTGATGCCGCGTTCGCGGGCGACCTTGACGAGCCGCTGGAAAAGCCAGGTGCCCAGGCCGCGCCCCTGGAAATTCTCCGCGACGGTGAAGGTGATGTCGGCGAGGCCCGAGGCGCGGTCGAATTCGTAACGGCCGAGGGCGACGATGCGTTCGCCTTCGCCGTCGTGCACAAACCCCGCGATCGCCATCTCGGTGTCGTAGTCGAGGGCACACTGCTCCTGGATCTGGCGCGGCGTCAACGACTTCAGGGGCGCGCCGTAGCGCTGGTAAATGGTCTCGGGCGAGTGCGAGTAGAAAAACTCGCGCAGGAGCTTTTCGTCGGCAGGGCGAAGCGGCCGCAGGAAGACCTCGGTGCCGCCGACCATCTCACGTGCCTCGAGCTCGACCGGGTACGGCCGGCCTTTCGCCGGCCACGGCACCTGGTCCGCAGCCACGAGATTCCGGTTCCTGGCGACCGCGAGAAGGTCGGTGCGGAAATCCGGGTGCGCGATGCTGATCAGGGAGAGCGTCCGTTCGCGGACGGTGCGGCCCTTCAGCTCGGCAATCCCGTATTCCGTCACGACGGTGTGGACGTCGCCGCGGGTCGTCACGACGCCGGCGCCCTCGGCGAGGACGGGGACGATGCGCGACAGGGTGCCGCCCTTTGCCGTGGATTCAATCGCGATGATGCTGCGCCCGCCGGGCGAACGCGCGGCGCCGCGGATGAAATCGACCTGGCCGCCGATGCCGGAATAGAAACGGGTGCCGATGGAATCGGCGCAGACCTGCCCGGTCAGGTCCACCTGGAGCGCGGAGTTGATGGAAATCATGGCGTTGTTCTTCGCGATCACGAACGGGTCGTTGACGAACTCCGTCGGGAGAAACTCGAAGAGCGGGTTGTCGTGGACGTAGTCGTAGAGGCGGCGCGAGCCTTTGCAGAATGAAGTGACTACTTTGCGCGGATGGAGGGTCTTGCGGCGGCCGGTGATGACACCGTTTTCGATGAGCTCGATGATCCCGTCGGAGAACATTTCGCTGTGGATGCCGAGGTCCTGCTTGTCGCCGAGGTTCGCGAGGACGGCGTTCGGGATGCCGCCGATGCCCATCTGGAGCGTCGCGCCGTGATCGATGAGGCTCGCGCAGAACTGCCCGATCTTCATCGTGACCTCATTGACCGGGTCGGGCGCCGACTCGAGGATCGGGGCGTCGTTGCGCACGAAGAAATCGATGTCCGAAACGTGCACGAAGCTTGCCCCGTGCGTCCGCGGCATCGTCGGGTTGACCTCCGCGACCACGATGTCCGCCGACTCGACCGCGGCCTTCACGACGTCCACGCTCACCCCCAGCGACACGAACCCGTGCGCGTCGGGAAGCGTCGTCGAGACCAGCGCGACGTCGAGCCGAGCGCGCCGCGTCCGGAACAGCCCCGGGATTTCCGAGAGGAACATCGGCGTGTAGTCCGCCGCACCGTGCGCCACCGCTTCCCGGACATTCGAGCCGATGAAGAATGCGTTGGCCCTGAAGCGGCGCGTCTGGGTCGCCTTGGCGTACGGCGCCTGGCCGACCGTCATGATGTGCAGGACCTCGACGTCCTCGACGTCCGGCCGCTCCGCGAGCGCCGCCACCAGGAGCACCGGCTCCGCGCACCCCGAGCCGACAAACACGCGCGAACCGCGCTTCACGCAGGCCACCGCATTTTCCGGCGTCACCGTCCGTGCTTCGAAGTGTCCGGTCCATTTTGCGCTCATGCGGGGAAGTCTACGGGTAGGATCCGCGCGAGTGAAGCAGAGTCCCCGCCTCCTGCCGGTCCTCCTGGCGCTTGCCGCCGCGGTGCTGGTGTGGTCCGGGATCCACCCGAAGGACCGTTTCACGTGGTTCCTCGAGGTCGCGCCGGCGCTGATCGGGGCCCCGATCCTGATCGCGACGCGGAAACGATTCCCGCTGACGCCGCTGGTGTGCGTCCTGCTCACGATCCACGGGATGATCCTGATGGTCGGGGGACGGTATACCTACGCAGAGGTCCCGCCGGGGTACTGGGTGCGAGACCTCCTGCACCTCTCCCGCAACCCCTATGACCGCCTCGGTCATTTCGCCCAGGGCTTCGTCCCCGCCATCCTCGTCCGCGAACTGCTCCTCCGCACCTCGCCGCTTCGCCGCGGCAAATGGCTCTTTGTCCTCGTCACCAGCGTCTGCCTGGCGTTCAGCGCCGTCTATGAGTTCATCGAGTGGTGGACGGCCGTCGCGAGCGGCACGGCCGCGGAGGCATTCCTCGGGACCCAGGGAGACCCCTGGGACACGCAATGGGACATGTTCACGGCGTTCATCGGCGCGATGACGGCGCAGGTGGCGCTGTCGCGCGTCCACGACGCCCAGCTGGCGAATCTCGCCCCCGCCCCCGTCAAGGCGCCGGAATTTACCCGACCTTAACCATCGCTACACACGCGCTTCACCCTCGGCGCCTACCGTCCCCTCCAACAACCCATTGATTGGAGGAAGAAAGATGAAGCTCAACGGTCGTTTCTGGCTTTCCGCGCTTCTTGGAAGCTCGGTGGCCACGGTGGCAGTCCTGGCCGACAGCACGGATGCGGTGAAGGTGGACGACTCGATCGCCAAGTACGCCAAGGTGGACGGCGTGCGCGGGAACGTGAACGTCGTCGGGTCGGACACGATGGTGAACATGTCCACGCTGTGGGGGGAAGAGTTCAAGAAGATCTACCCCGAGGTGAACGTCAGCGTCGAGGGCAAGGGCTCGGCGACGGCGCCGCCCGCGCTGGCCGCGGGGACGTCGAACATCGGCCCGATGAGCCGGCCGATGAAGCCGGAGGAACTGGACACGTACACGTCGAAGAAGGGCGCGAAGCCGCTGGAGATCAAGACGTCGATCGATGCGCTCGCGGTCGTCGTGCACAAGGACAACCCGCTCGCGAACCTGACGCTGGAACTTGTGGACGCGATCTTCTCGAAGACGCGCAAGGCCGGGTACACGGAAGACATCACGACGTGGGGCCAGCTGGGACTGACGGGCGACTGGGCGAACAAGCCGATCAGCCTGTACGGCCGCAACAGCGCCAGCGGGACCTACGGTTATTTCAAGGAGCACGCCCTCGCCAAGGGAGATTTCAAGTCGTCCGTCAAGGAGCAGCCCGGCACCGCCGCGGTGGTGCAGGGCGTCGCTGAGGACCTCTACGGGATCGGTTACGGCGGCATCGGCTACATCACGCCGGGCGTCCGCGCCATCCCGCTGGCCAAGACATTCTCGGACAAGGTCTTCAAGCCGACCTACGAGAACGCGCTGTCCGGCAAGTACCCCCTCGCCCGTTACCTCCTCGTGTACATCGACAACCCGCCCGGCAAAGGCCCGGACGCGGTCGTCCGCGAGTACGTGAAATTCATCCTGTCGCACGAAGGACAGGAGATCGCCGTCAAGGACGGCTACATGCCTCTTCCGCCCGCCATCGTGGCGAAAGAGCTGGAGAAGCTGAACAAGTAGGGCAACGCAGGGGCCGGGAGAAGATCCCGGCCCCTGCTTCCTCCAGCCATGGCCCACCAACCCAACCTGAAGGCGATCGTCCTGGATCGCATCGCCGCGAAAGTGATCCCCGGCGCTGGATTGCTGGTGGTGTGCTGCGTGCTCGGCATCCTCGTCTTTCTCGCCTACGTGGCCATCCCCCTCTTTCTCCCGGCGCGCGCTTCGGTCGCTGTCGTCCGGGGGGACAAGGCGGCCTGCCTCGCGATGGATTTCGTTGAAGGGACCGCCGAGCCGTGGTGGGTGACGGGTGAAGGGGTATGGCGGCTCGAAAACGGAAGCCCGGTGAAGGTCGAAATCCCGGGATACGCAAAGGCGCGCCCGGTGGCCGCGGCGAACGCCGGCATTTCGCGGACGACGGGAATCGTGTTCGACGACGGCCGGTTTGCGCTGGTCCGGGTGGAGAAGCGCGTCGACGGCGCGGTGGCGGCGCTGGCCCTGGACGAACAGACGTTTTCGGCCGTACGGCCGGACTCGATCTGCGCGGCCCGGGACGGTGAAGGGCACGGAAAGCTGGCGCGGCTCGCCGGCGGGATCGTCACGGTGTGCGGCCCGGCCGGGCTCGGCGACGCGGTGGAGACACCGCTCGAAATCAGCGACGCGATCGCCATCACACTCTCCAACGACGCAAAAACCCTGGCAGTCGCGCGCAACTCCGGCGAAGTCGAAATCTGGAACGTCGAGGACCTGACCGAGACTCGCAGGACCCAGACGCTTCCCGCGGCCAGCAGCCGCATCACGGCCCTCGCGTTCCTCCTCGGCGACGAAACCCTCGTCACCGCGGACGACCGCGGCGCCGTGCTCGGCTGGATGCGTGTGCGGCATGTGACGCTCACGAATTCGGGCAGCACAGAAGCGCAGGTCCTGGGCGACCGGGTGCCGGCGGGGAAATCGGTGGTCGTCCGCGACCAGGACCACTCGAAGCACGTGACCAAGGACGGACCTGTCCGCGTGACCCCCGGAGGACTGCTCTTCCTCAAGGCCCGCACGTTCCCCGCCCTCCACGCCGCGGCGACCTCGGTCGCTGCGAGCCCGCGAAACAAGTGCTTCGCGGCCGGGGACGCTTCGGGCGGCGTCGCGGTCTACCACGGGACCACGGAGCAGCGGAACATCGCGATCGAGCCGCCCGTGCCGCTTCCGGCGAAGCGGGTGGCGTTCGGGGGCACAGGAAGCGAGCTGGGGGCGTGGCACGACGGCTTGCGGACCTGGACGATCCAGAATCCCTACCCCGACGTCACGGCGCGGGCTCTCTTCGCCCCGCTCTGGTACGAGAGCTACCCGGAACCGGAGCTGGTCTGGCAGTCGAGCTCGGGGACGCAGGAATCGGAGCCCAAGTATTCGCTGTGGCCGCTGATTTTCGGGACGCTGAAGGGAACGCTGTACGCGCTTCTGTTCTCGATCCCCGTGGCCTTCGCCGCGGCGATTTACGTTTCGCGCTTCGCCCCGGCGAGCCTGAGGTCGTGGGTCAAGCCGGCGATCGAGCTGATGGCGGGGATCCCGAGCGTGGTGGTCGGCATGGTGGCGGCGCTGTGGCTCGCTCCGCTCGCCGAGCGGGCGCTCTGCGGGATTTTCGTCGGGGGGACGCTGTTCCCGTTCGTGTTCGCGGGAATCGTCGCCCTTGGCGGGCGCCTCACCGAAAAACCGGGCGCGCGGCCGGTCCCCGGCCTCGAGCTCGCCGGCGCCCTCGTCACCCTGCTGGCGACCGTCGCGCTCGCCACAGCGCTTTCCGGCCCTGTCGAGCGCGGATTGTTCCACGGCGATTTCCGGCAGTGGCTGTTCGAGAAGCTCCATATTCACTACGACCTGCGCAACGGGTTCATGGTCGGCGTCGCGCTGGGATTTGCGGTCATCCCCGTCGTGTTCACGATCGCCGAGGACGCTCTCGCCAACGTCCCCGCTTCCATGACCACCGCCTCGCTGGCCCTCGGTGCCACGCGGTGGCAGACCGTCCGCCACGTCATCCTCCCCGCCGCCGCTTCCGGGCTGTTCGCCGCTTCCGTGCTCGGCCTCGGGCGAGCCGCCGGTGAAACCATGATCGTCGTCATGGCCGCGGGAAACACCCCGATCCTCGATCCTGCGCCGTGGAATGGAATGCGCACGATGTCCGCCGCGATGGCGATCGAAATCCCCGAAGCGCCCGTCGGCGGCTCACTCTACCGCGTGCTCTTCCTCACCGGCCTTCTCCTGTTCGGGTTCACCGCCGCGCTCAACACCGTGGCTGAAATCGTCGGGACGCGCCTCCGGAGGAAATATGGACGGAATTGAGCTCCTCGAAGGATCGGCGGCCACGAAGCGCGGCGCGCCGGAAATGCCGCCGCCCCTGCCGCCTCCCGCGCCTTCCGATTCGACTCCGGCACCCGGCTCCGTCTTCCAGCCCGCCAGCCGCAATCACGGCCGCCCCTGGATCTGGTCCACCGCCGCCGGGCTCGTCGTCGTCGCCGCCATGCTCGTCGGCATCCTCTCCATCACTTTCGTCGAAGGACTCGGGCAGTTCTGGCCCTCCCGCATCGTGGAGCTTCGTCGCCAGGACGGCTCGATCCTTCTCGGCGAAGTCCGCGACCGCGGCGAAAAGCAGCTTCCCGGCCGCAACACCCACATCGGCCGCCGCCTCCTCCGCGTCGGCCACCGCGAAGTCACAGGCTCCAATGACTTCCTCTGGGTCGACGACCTCGATGTCGCCGCCGAATCCTTCCCCCGCGACGCCTGGGTCGTGGACCGTTCCGAATACGGTCGCCTCTACGGCACCCTGGGGGCCGTCAAGGGCGCGGTTTCAATTTCCGAAGCGCTCTCGCGCGGGGCCGACCTGCGTTCGAGGCTGGAAGCCGTGCGGGACGAGATGAACATCGCCCGCGACCGGTCGCAGCTGGCGTCGCTGGAGAAGCGCAGGAAGGAGCTTGAAGCCGAAGGGAGCGCGATCACGATCGAGTGGCGGCAGTCCGACGGCTCGGTGGTCCTGACACCCGCGGTGAACGTAATCGGCGCGTGGGCGCCCAACTCGATGGGAGTCTTCGCGAAGCTGGGACACTACCTCACCCAGGCGTGGCAGTTCGTGTCCACCCGGCCGCGCGAGTCGAACACCGAGGGGGGAATCCTCCCCATCATCATGGGGACCCTCTTTCTCGTCGTCGTCATGACGCTGGCGGCCGTCCCGCTCGGCGTAGTCGCCGCGATCTACCTGAACGAGTACGCCCGCGAAGGCCGCCTCCTCCAGCTCGTCCGCCTCGCGATCGCGAACCTCGCCGGCGTCCCTTCCATCGTCTTCGGCATCTTCGGCCTTGGCCTCTTTGTCTACACGATCGGCGCGGGAATCGACCGCGCGTTCTTCGCGGACCGCGGGCACCCGACGTTCGGGACAGGCGGGATCCTCTGGGGCGCCCTGACCCTCGCGCTTCTCACCGTCCCCGTCGTCATCGTCGCCGCGACCGAAGGCCTCCGTTCGGTTTCGCAGGCGAGCCGCGACGGCGCCATGGCGCTCGGGGCGACACGCTGGCAGACGATCCGCCACGTCGTGCTCCCGCAGGCCATGCCCGGGATCCTCACCGGCATGATCCTCGCCATCGGAAGAGGCGCGGGCGAAGTCGCGCCGCTCATGGTGCTCGGCGCCGCCGTGAAACTCGCGCCCCAGCCCCTCGTCGATTCCGCGTTCCCGTTCTTCCACCTCGACCGCAAGTTCACGCACCTCGGCTTCCACATCTACGACGTCTCGATGCAGTCGCCCAACGTCGAGGCCGCGAAACCCATGACCTACGCCAGCACCCTCGCGCTGCTCCTCCTCGTCCTCGCCCTCAACCTCGTCGCGATCATCCTCCGTAACCGCCTCAAGAAACGCTTCCGGGGGTCCGCCCTGTGACCACGAGCACCGACACCATCGCCCTCTCGATCCGCAACCTCGACGCCTCGTACGGCGATCATCACGCACTCAAGGACGTCTCCCTCGACATCCCGGCCCGCCAGGTCACCGCCTTCATCGGCCCCTCCGGCTGCGGCAAGTCCACGTTCCTCCGCTGCCTCAACCGCATGAACGACGTCATCCCCGGCTTCCGTATGTCCGGCCGCGTCCTCGTTGACGGCGAAGACATCGCCGATCCCCGCACTTCGCTGGAAGCGCTTCGCAAGAAAGTCGGCATGGTCTTCCAGAAATCCAACCCGTTCCCGATGACGATCCGCGAGAACGTGACCTTCGGGCCGCGCATGGCCGGCGTGCGGGACAAGGCGGCGCTGGAACGCATCCTGGAGCGGGCGCTGCGGCAGGCGGACATGTGGGAAGAAGCGAAGAACCGCCTGGACCGCTCGGCGATCGACATGTCCGGCGGGCAGCAGCAGCGGCTCTGCATCGCGCGCACGCTCGCGAACGACCCCGAGATCATCCTCATGGACGAGCCCGCCAGCGCGCTCGACCCGATCTCGACCGCAAAAATCGAGGAAACCGTCCGCGACCTCCGCAAGCAGTACACCATCGTCATCGTCACCCACAACCTGCAGCAGGCCGCGCGCTGCAGCGACCGGACCGCGTTTTTCCTCATGGGGAAGATTGTCGAAGAGGGCCCGACGGGCGAGATCTTCCAGCGGCCGAAGAAGCGCGAAACCGAAGACTACGTGTCCGGAAAATTCGGCTAAGCAGGCTCAGCCACGGAGAAACCATGTCGAAGCACTTCGCACAGGCCCTCGAGTCCCTGAACGAACTCCTCCTCAGGCAGGAGGACCGCGTGCACCGCTGCGTTGAGGATGCGGTCCACGCGCTCGTCACCGGCGACGCAGCGCGGGCCCAGCGGGCGATGATGATGGACGAGGATGTTGATCGCGAGGAAGTGCGGATCGAGGAAGAGTGCCTCAAGCTCATCGCGCTCTACGCACCGGTCGCCCGCGACCTGCGTTACCTCGCGACCGTCCTCAAGGTGAACAACGACCTCGAGCGCATCGCCGACCACGCGACCAACGTTGCGCGTCTCACCCACGCTGTCCTCGAGGACCGCGCGTTCTCTCTTCCGCCCCAGGCCGGCGAGATGGCGGCGCGCGTCGTCGAGGCCATCTCGCGCGGAATCCGGGCGCTTCGCCGCCAGGATGTGGAAGAAGCGCGGGCGGTGCTGCAGGCGGACGAGGCGATCGACCGGCTGGACAGCGAGATCACCGACACCGCACGGAGGACGCTTCGCGAATCTCCCGCGCACATCGACGCCGCGCTGACGGTGTACCGGATCGGGCGCGAGATGGAACGGATTGCGGACCTCGTGACGAACATCGCGGAGGACACGATCTACCTCGTGACGGGGGAGATCGTGCGGCACTCGCGATCGCTTCGCGAAGGGACGCGGGCCGGGGCGTGAAGGCCTACCCGGCTGCGGACCCGCGGTTGACGCGGCAGAGGTGTTCGATCGAGAGGACCGCGTCCTCCATGTCGTCCACGATCGGGAAGACGCCGCCGAGCCCGAGGATCTCGAGGACCTGCCGCACCGCCGGCTGCGGGCGGACCAGCGCCATGGCGCCACCCCGCTCCTGGGTCATCACGACGGTCCCGACGAATACCCCGGCGCCGGCGCTCGTGATGACCGAGAGCCTCGAGAGGTCGAAGGCGAGCCGGCACGGGCCCCGCTCGAGGAGTTCCACGACCTCCTGTTCCAGCTCGACCGACGTCCTCCCGTCCAGCACGCCCTCCAGCTCGACGCACGCCTGCCCGTCGCCGAACACCACCGTCCGGATCACGAGGTCGATCATGGCTTCTCTCCGATTGCCCGCTTCTTTTTCCCTGCGGAATCATCGGTCCCACGGGTTCGACGGCGGCAAAGCGCCCGTGAATTCCCCGTTAATTCGCGGTCCCCGGCGGTTCGATTTATCCCGTTCTTAACATTCGCCTCGTCCCCCCTGAACACGCGCCTCCTACCCTTCGCCTTCGTCAAACACACGGTTTCCCTTTTCAAGGAGGACAGATGAGCCGGATCTCGACGACGCTGGGGATGTGCCTTTTCCTCGCGGGATTGGCAGGCGCCGAAACGCTGGAAGATCGCGTTAAGTCGCTGGAGACGAAGATGAAGGTGAAGGAGGACTCGGAGGGAGCGGCCCCGGAGCCGGGTTCGCCGGCCGCCGCGGGAAGCAACAAGATCGATGCGTATTTCAAGAACGGGTTGCAGGTGAAGAGCCAGGACGGCAACTTTGAGATGCATGTCGGCGGACGCGTGCTCGTCCACTACCGGGCGTACTTCATGAACCCGGAGCGCATCTCGATCAACAGTTTCTCGTTCCGCGAAGTGAAGATCGACCTGCAGGGAAAGATCTTCAAGGACTGGGGGTTCCGCGTTGAGGCCGCCTCGACCGGGCCGAATTTCTCCATCGACGATGCCTACGTGTCCTTCGAGCGCTTCAGCTGCCTCAAGATCAAGGTCGGGCAGTACAAGGCGCCGATGTCGATCGACCAGACGCAGTCGACGCTGTTCATCGACATGCCGGAGCGCGGCCTTCTCGACAGGCTCGTCCCCGGGTACGAGCTGGGCGCGATGGTGTACGGGGAAATCGTCGAAAAGATCTTCGCTTACAACGTGATGGTTTCGAACGGCACCGGCCGCGCCGGTGTGGACAACAACAGCGACAAGGACATCTTCCTCCGCGCACAGCTCCGGCCGTTCGCGACGATGGAATCCGATTTCCTCAAGGGCATCCACATCGCCGTGGACGCGAACTACGGCAAGCGCGGCCTGGCGACCGGCGTGCTTCCCTACACGTACTCGGATCCCGCCTCGCAGACGACGTTCGTGGCGAAGGGCCCCAATGCGAATTTCGCGCGGTTCGACGGCAGCCGCTACCGGGTGAACACCGAGCTGGCCTGGCTCCTCGGGCCGATCGGCGTGAAGGCCCAGTTCCTGTGGACGCGCGATTCGTACCGCTTCCCGGGCTCCACGACCAAGACCGGCCGCGGCGCGAATGCGAACCACTCGGCGTGGCTGGTGACGGCGTCGTGGATCATCACGGGTGAAGCGAAGACCTGGGATCGGCCGACGGTCAACAAGCCGCTGTTCGGCTCTGCTGGCGGCATCGGCGCGGTCGAGGTCCTGGCACGCTACAGCCGCTTCAATGTCCCGGGCGACCTGATCCGCGACGGGATCATCTCGAAGCAGGATTCGGCGCAGAAGGTGGACGAGTTCGCGGCCGGGGTCAACTGGTACCCGAACCCGAACGTCCGCGTCTCGGCGATGTACGCGTTCATCGAGTACACCGGCTCCTCGATCCGTCCGCTGGTCGTGGGCAACCGCCGGTTCGATCACGAAGACGTGCTCGTGATCCGCGTTCAGGTCGATTTCTAGACTGGCAGGACCGCGATTTCGCGGGGCGCCCCTCGGGACCTTCCCCTCCGGAGACTTCCCCCTCCGGTCAACCGGGGGGCGCCCTCTTTTCCGCTCGCGACCGCCGCGTTATTCTGGCGGCGTGAGCGCCGAGCGCATCACCCGCACCTGCTCCATCAATATCGGACCCGGCTTCGAACGCCGCGTCGAGGACGGGGACCTCTGTTTCTCCGGCGACAAGCGCACCGTCTGGGTCGCCCTCTACGAATCGAAATTCCGCGAGCCCCACCGCTCCGTCAACGAGCTCTACTCCCCCAGCCGCAAGCCCGACGAAGAATGGGAGCGCAGCCAACCCGGTCGCTTCGGCCGCGCCTATTTCATGCGTGAGGACGGCGCCGGGAAACGTTCCTGGACCCTGACCACCCTCACGGCCTCCGCCCGGCGGCTCGCGCTTGTTTCGTTCTACTTCGAGGAAGAGGCCGACCTCGACTGGGCTGTCCGGGCGTGGGACACGCTCCGCGTCGGAAATTCATGAGCGGGGAACGTGAAGCGCTCCTCGCCGGGTTCCTCGACGCCGAACACGCGCTTCAGGACGACACGCTGCGCTACTGGGACTCGCGCTCGCGCGGCCGGGTGCTCGAGCTCGGGTGCGCGACCGGGAGGCTCCTCTCGTATCTCCGGAGGGCGGCGGTGCAGGTCGTCGGCCTCGAACCGTCGCCATCCCTGCTCGACCGAGCCCGGCGCAACGCCCCCGGCGTCCCTGTCTTCCGCGCAGACCTGCGCCGGTTCGCCGCCCGCCGCATCAGCTGCGTCTTCTCCATTCACGCCGCATTCCAGGAACTCCTCACGCGCGACGACCGAGCCCGCTGCCTCGCGTGTGTCCGCGAAGCGCTCAACCCGGATGGCCAGCTCGTGCTCGACCTCCAGGCCGCTTCCCCCCGCGCGAAAGGCACTTCTCCCCGCCGGCTCGCGGCAGAAATGGCCTGCGAGGGAAAACGGGTCGCGCGGTTTGAGACGGCGCAGCGCGCGGACGGCCAGATCGCGATCCGGTCGGAGTATTTCGAAGAAGGGCGCCCGGTCGCCGAAACGACGCGCCGCCTCGCGCTCCTCGACCGTCGGACCCTCGAGGAGGAACTGCGCGCCGCGGGCTTTGAGCTTTTCGCGATCTTCGGCGACTGGCGGGAAAGCCGCTTCCAGGAGCGCGGCCCGGGGATGGTGGTGGAAGCGGCGCGGGTGTAAGAAGGAATTCGCACGGAGGCCGCCCCGCGGCACAATGCGCGCATGGCCCGCATCCTGGTCGTGGACGACGAAGAGCTGATCCGCAAGACGGTCGCGCAGACGCTCTCGAGCGAGAAGCACGAGTCGGTCGGCGCTTCGAATGGGAAGGAAGCGCTCGAGAAACTCGCGGGGGACACGTTCGACCTGGCGCTGGTCGACTTGAAAATGCCGGGGATGGACGGGAAGGAGTTCCTGACGGCGGTGCGGGAGAAGGGGATTGAAATCCCGGTGGTGATGATGAGCGGGCACGGGACGATCGACGACGCGGTGGACGCGACGCGGCGCGGGGCGCTCGATTTCATCCAGAAGCCGTTCGACCGGGAGCGGTTGCTGCTGGCGGTGCGGAATGCGGCATCGCACGCGCAGCTGACCCGGGAAAACAGGGTGCTGCGGACGCGGGTGGTGAGCCGGACGCGGATGCTGGGCGAGAGCGAGGGGATGAAGGAAGTGCGGGCGATGATCGCGAAAGTCGCGGGGACGGAGGCGAGGGTCCTCGTGCTGGGCGAGAACGGATCGGGGAAGGAACTCGTGGCGCGGCTGATCCACGAGCAGTCCTCGCGGGTCGAGGGGCCGTTTGTGGACGTGAACTGCGCGGCGCTTCCCGACACGCTGATCGAGAGCGAACTGTTCGGGTACGAGCCCGGCGCGTTTACGGGCGCTTCCAAGTCGATGCCCGGGAAATTCGAGCAGGCGAAAGGCGGCACGCTGTTTCTCGACGAGATCGGCGACATGCCGCTGGCGGCGCAGGCGAAGGTGCTTCGCGTCCTCGAGGAACGGCAGGTCCGCCGGCTCGGGGGCCAGAAGACGCTGGCGGTGGACGCGCGCGTCGTCGCCGCCACGAACCGCGATCTCCCGGGGATGATCCGGGACGGCGAGTTCCGCGAGGACCTGTACTACCGCCTGAACGTCTTCCCCGTCCGCGTCCCGCCGCTTCGCGAGCGCCGCGCCGATGTCGCCGTCCTGGCGCGCGGGTTCCTGTCGGACTTCTGTGCGGCGAACGGGCTGCCTGCGAAGAAGCTGGAAGGGGCGGCGGAGTCGCGGCTGGCGGGGCACGCGTGGCCGGGGAACGTGCGCGAGCTGAAAAACGTCGTCGAGCGGATGGCGATCCTGAGCGACAAGGACCTGATCACGGAAGTGGACGTCGCGAAGGCGATGGGCGGCACGCGCGACCTCGCGGCGGCGGCTGCGGCGGCGGTGGGAGACACGGACCCGATGGCGGGGTTCATGTCGTGCCGGACGTACGAAGCGTTCAAGGAAATGAGCGAGAAGCTGTTCCTGGAATCGCGCCTCAAGGCCAACGACGGCAACGTTTCGAAGACGGCAGAAGAGCTGGAGATGCCCCGGAGCAACTTCTACAAGAAGATGGAGAAGTACGGGCTGAAGTAGCCAGGTGTCCCCGGAAAGGGACGGTGCCCCGCGGAGGCACATTCGCAACTCCCGCGGCGCCAAGGTGTTATAGAATCGACCCGGGGCACTGCTTTTGCAATCAAGAGAGGCACTGCGACGCCGCTCCACACGCGACCGCCGCCCGAGACGAGGCCCACCATGAAAAGGCTCTTCACCTTCCTGCTCGCCGTCCTTTCGCTGCCCGCCCTCGCGGACGACAAACCCGAGGACGCCGCGATGGCCGTGTTTGAGAGCGTGTCGGGATCGTGGTACGCCGGGAATGCCAAGGGCGTCGGGGCGAGCTTCGACAAGGACTCCAAGGTCACGCTGTCACTTCCCGACGACTCCGCCCAGTACTCGCGCGACCAGGCGATCTCGCGGCTCAAGAAATTCTTCGAATCCAACACGACGGTGACGCTCAAGATCGAAAAAGATGGGTACGAGGGAGGCAGCAACCCCTCGGCCACGTACGTCTACGAGTACACCGACGCGAACGACAAGAAGCAGAAAGGCAGGCTGTCGATTTCGCTCGTGAAGAAGGGCGACACCTGGGTCGTGCGGAGCATTTCTGTGCTGCGGTAGTTCAACAAAAAAGGCCCGGCGCTTTCGCACCGGGCCCGTTTTCGACTCTTCGCTGCGGCTACTTCTTCTTCAGCTCGAACTCGACTTCCATCTCCACGGAAAGCTCCATCTCGCCGCTCGACTTGATCTTCGGCCCGTCGTCGTCCGACGCCATCCCGAGCATCGCGGCATAAGGGTTGGACGCTTTCGCCACGGCCGAGCCCTCGTTGGAAGTGTCCTTCACGCGCACGGCGTCGCCGACGATCAGCCCCAGCCGGTTTGCGATCGATTCGGCGCGCTCCCGCGCCTTCTTCGCCGCTTCGTCCCACGCCCTCTCCGCCTGCTTGTCGTAATCGGAGAACCCGAAGAAGACGCCGTTGGAGCCACCGGCGGACGGGAGGTAGGGGTTATAGCGGTTCGCGACGGGTTTCATTTCCGCGCCGGCCTCGTTGGCCTTGTCCACGAGGGAGCTGATGAGGGAAGCGAGGTCCGCGTCCTGCATCTTGTCGATGCCGCCGACGGTGACCTGGACTTCGGTCGTCACGGCCATCTCGCCCGCGCCTTCGGGCTGCTGTCCGCCCATCATCCGGATCTGCATCATCTCGTCGGCGGGCGCGCCGAACGTCAGCCCGGAGTCCTTCACGGTCACGTTCAGCCCCTGCTTGCCCTGGAGCACCTTGTCCACGGCGTCGCGGATCTCGTCCTTCTTCTTGTTCAGCTTCTCGACGGCATCGGTGGCCTTCTCGGCCTTGCCGCTGGCGCCGAGGACGAGGACCAGGCGGTCGGGACGGACGCGGACGGTGCCTTTTCCGCGCACGGTGATCGTATTGCGGTCCTCAGCGCCGGCCGAAACGGCGGCGACGGCCAGGAGGGCGGTGATGGCGATGAAACGGCGCATGTCGTGAAGCCTCGAAAGTGTGGGCGAGATTCGGCCGGGCGCGGGGCCCGGCGTGGGTTTATTTCGGCGGGGCGGATTCCTCGGGAGTACTGCTGCCGTCAGGGTCGGGCTTCTCGTCTCCCCCCGGCGGTTTCGGCATCTCGCCGTCGGGCGGGGTCTTCGTCCCGTCCCCGGGCTTCACTTCGCCGTCCTCCGGGTCATCCGGCGGCGCGGGCGGCGCTTCGTCGGAAAGCGCCACGATCTCGTGCGGCGAAACCGAGAGGAGGAGCTTGCCGGCGAGCATGAGCGTGCCGGGCGCGCCATCGGTGGGCCAGGGGACGTCCTTCTTTTCCTTCATCTTGCGATTAAAAATCAGGATGCGCGGCTTGGTGGAACGTACGGGCACGAAAATCGAATCGCGCGTGACCAGGCCTCGGCCGCAGTAGGGCCACGGCTTCGTTTCGTCCCACGCGCCGGACACCATCGAGCCCTTCCGCAAGTCGTAGAGTTTGCACTCGTCGCCGACGAGGGTGGCGAGGTCGCCGTCGATGGCGATGAGGTGCCGGCAGCGCTCGCGGGCGACGACGCTCATGGCGCGGAGGGGGTTCTCAACAGGTTTCGACGGGTCCGAAGGCGCGAGAAACCCGCGCCCCGTGATGCCGTCCAGCCGGCAGCAGTGCGTGCCGTCGCTCGGGAAAAAAATGATGTCGCGGCCGGTCGCGAAGATCGGGCTCAGGTCCCACGTGTCTTCCGCCGCCTGCTGCATCCACATCCACGGGTTCTGGTTCTTCGGCTTGGGATACTTCGTCGCCCACAGGATCTCGCCGGTGTGGCTGACGCAGGCCAGCGCGCCGTTGTTGGTGCAGACGTAGACGTAGCTCCCGGAAGCGGCGACAACCGGCGCGAAGACCGGCATCGCGGCGTTCCCGCCCCAGGCCCCGCCACCCGGCGGCTGGTACGCCGCCACGAACGTCTTCCAGACCAGCGCGCCGGTCGCCTTGTCGAACGCGAACAGCCAGACTTCCGAAGGCTTGTTCCGGTCCACCCCGCCGACGTACACCCGGTCGCGCCACGGCAACGGCGGCCCCGTCAGGTCGTACCCCGGCGCCAGCCCCGCTTCCGGCCCCCACCCGATCGAACGCGCATCCTTCACGCGGATCGCCCGCAACTGGCACCACTCCCCCGAGGTCGTCAGGTTCGCGTAGAGGATCCCTTCGGAGATCACGGCGTAGAACCGGTGGCCCCAGAAGCGCTGGTCGAGGTAGGCGAAGAACGTGCTCGGCAGCACGAACGGCTTCCCGGAAGCGACTTCCCCGATCGGCTCGCCGATCCGCCACTGGAATTCGCCGGTGGCGCTGTCGAGGGCGATGAGGCAGCGGCCGAGGTTGACGAAGAGCTTGCCGTCGGCGGCGGAGGGGTAGGTCTGGAGGGCCTGGCCGACGCCGCCGCGGCGGATGACGACCCCGCGGCGGGCCTCGACCTGGTTCTTCTGCCCGAGTTCGAGACGCCATTTCACGGAACGGGGAATGGGGGCCGAGTCGGGAATCGGCGCGAAGGTCAGGTCGGGCAGGATCGCCGCGGTGCGCCCGGCGGCAATCGGCGCGGAAGAAGCCTTCGCCATGAGGTCCGCGATCGTCGTGAGGGTACCGCGGGCCATGACGGCCAATCCGCCGTGCGCGGCGGTCAGCGCCTTCGCCTTCTCTTCAAAACCGAGGCGCTGGTACGCCAGCCCGAGCCGCGCCAGCATCGCGGGCCGTTCTTTCTTCGCCGGGTGCCGCTCCGCGACCTCTTCCCAGCAGCGCATCGCCATCTCGATCGCCCCGGTGTCCGCGTACATCGCACCCAGCCGCTCCATCGCTTCGCCACCGGACGGGGTGCAGAAGAACTGCTCCGCGGCCGACCGCAGGTCCTCAAACGTGCCCTTGGCCGCGCGCTGCGACGCCACGCTTTCGTAAAGCGAGACGTACTCGTCGATTCCTTCCGGCGGAAGCGCGGCGATGCGGCGCGACACGGCGACGGACGCCGAGAGCCAGATCCCGTCCCCCGCCGGCATGACCGCCCGCGGATGGTCGTCCAGCACCTTCTGCCACGCCGCGATCGCGCCCGGCAGGTCGCCTTTCTTGAGCGCCGCGTCGCCTTTCTCCACCAGCGTCGTGGCGTCGCTTTCTTCGTCGAAGTACACGGAGTCCGACTCGGACTGCGCCGCGGCGAACGCCGGGAGCAGGAGGCAGAAGAGGAGGGCAGCGATGTTTTTCATGATTGGAGGACAGAAGCGTCCACCCACGAGAGATACGGACGGGAGCCGTCGGTGAGAGGGATCGCGATGATTTCAGGGACCTTGTGGGGATGAAGGGCGCGGACGCGGGCCTCGAGAGCTGGAAAAAGGCCGGCGCGGGTCTTCGCGACGAGGAGGAGTTCGCGGGCCTCTTCGACCTTTCCTTCCCAGCGGTAGACGCTGCGGGCCTCCGGGAGGATGTTGACACAGGCGGCGAGCCGCTCGTCCACGAGGACGCGGGCGATGCGGTCGGCGCAGGCCGCGTCGGGGGCGGTCATCAGGACGACGGAAAATTCCGGCATGCGTCCCTCTCCCGCGCTGTGCGAAAAAAAACCGCCCGGCCTTGCGGCGCCGGGCGGCTTGTTCTGGATCCCCGCCCGGAACTACAACGCCGCGACCCCGGCCTCGTCGAACGTCACGACAAGCCCGTCGTCCTTGAGGTGGGCGCTTCCGCCGACCGAGGGCGTCAGGCCCTTGGCCGCCAGGAGTTCCGCCTCGAGGCTGTCGATCGTCATGGACATGTAGAAGAGCTTCTTCTCGAGGAAGGCGCGCTCGTCCTGGAGCTTCTTGAGGTCCGCGTTGATCGACGTCATCGCGTCGATAATGATCTTCTTTTCCTCGGGCTTCAGGTGCTTGAGGCGGCCGGACTCGACCTCGCGGATCAGGTCGTCCGCGCGCTGGCCGATGCGGGCCATCATCTGGTGGACTTCCTCGTACTGCGAGCCCGCCTCGTCGACCTTTTCCTCGAGCTTCTTCTTGAAGTCCTGGAGCTCGCCGAGTTCCTTTTCGGCAACCGACTTTTTCGCCTGCGTCTGGGCCAGCGTCTGCTCGACCTTCTGTTTGGCGCTCTCCGTCTGCGCCAGCTTCTGCTCGGCCTGTTCCTTGCCCTGTTTCGTCTGTGCCAGGTCCTGCCGGGCCTGGGAGAGCTCGCGCTCGACGCTCGACTTGTTGCCCGAGGTCGCGGTCAGCTCGGCCTCGAGGACCGACTTCCTCGCCGACGTCTCGGAAAGCTTCTCCTCGAACTGGTCGCGCGCGGCCTTGGTCTGCGCCAGATCCTGCTTCGTCTTGGCCAGCTCCTGCTGGACCTGCGCGAGCTGGCTGGCCTGGTCGCCCGTCTTTCCTTCGAGCGTCTTCTTGAACTCCTGAAGCATCGACTGCTCGCGCTCGAGGCTGGCTTTCTTCGATTCGAGCGAAGCGATCTGCTCGCGGAGGCGTTCGGCCTCGGCCGCGCCCTTGACCTTCTCCTGGACGACCTGGTTGAGCTGCTGGCCCTGCTCGTCGAGGCGTTTTTCAAGCGACTGCTTCGAGTCCTTCGCCATCGCGAGTTCGCGATCGACGGCTTCCTTCTTTGCGGTGGTCTCGGCGAGTTGCCGCTTGACCTCGGCCTTTTCGCCCTTTTCCTTCTCGATCCCCTGCACGGCGGCCTCGGCGATCTGCGCCAGCCGCTGCATCTTTTCCTCGGGCGTCCGCGGCTCAGGGCCCAGGTTCAGGCCCATCTCCCGCGCCTTCATACCCAGGCTGGCGTCGATCTTCGAGTACGCGTCGTTCACCGCACGCGCCACGCCCTGCCCGGTCTCCATCGCGGCCGACTTCTCGGCTTCCATCGCCGCGTACTGCTTCCTCAGCTCGTCGGCGGCTTCTTCCGCCTTCTTCTGCGCCATCGCGCCGTCAATGCGCGCCTTCTCCGACGCCTGCAGCTTCTGCACCAGCTGCGCAATCTGACCCGAAATGCCCGCCAGCCCCATCTTCGCCGCGTCCCCGCCGCCGCCGCCGGCCAGAAGCGCCGCAACCGCGTCGATTTCCGCCTGCATTTTGGCGGCCTGTCCCTCGATGTCGCCCTTCGATTTCTGCGTGTCCTGGTACTTCCGGAGAAGGTCGTCGAATTCCTTCTTCGCCAGCGCCTGCAGTTTCTCCTTTTCGCCTGTCAGCTTCTGCCCCGTCATGCTCGTGACGGCCATTTCCACCGCGTCCCGGATCAACTCCATGATCTTGGCGGCGTTAATGACCTTGAACGAACTCTGGCCCTTGGCCTTGAGCTCGTCCAGCGTGGCGACGCGCGTGCCCTTTTCGATGGCCCGCGCAATGTTCTCTAGATGGTTCGGTTCGGCCATGGAGCCTCCGTAGGGTGAGGGGGCGAGTGTAGCACAGGGCATGGGAAGTGGTGGAGGAGAAACTGGGGTGAAGCGGCCGGTCGGTCGCGGACACAAGATGCGTGGTGGAAGAGTGTTATGTCGATCCCGGCCCGGAAATCGACCTCACCGCGGTCAAGCTGGCGCCCCCCTCTGGTCGATGAGAGACCCCGCAGGGAAACTCCATGCCCACACCCCGGAAAACACTCCTCGTCCACGGCGGCTGCGGCCGCAAACCCAAAGTCCTCCCCGAGGGGAGAGACGAGGCGCTGGCGCGGGCGGTCGAAGCGGGGCTGAAAGGCCGCTCCGCCCTCGACATCGTCGAGCGCGCCGTGCGATACCTCGAGGACTCGCACTTCTTCAACGCGGGGACGGGAAGCGTCCTCACGATCGACGGGCGGGTGGAGATGGACGCGGCGGTGATGACCGGCGACTTCCAGGCCGGCGCGGTCGGCGGCGTCGAGGGCGTGCAGCACCCGGTTTCGGTGGCGCGCGCCGTGATGGAGCAGACCGACCACCATTTCCTCGTCGGCGAAGGCGCGACCCGGTTCGCGAGGCTCGCGAAATTCCCCGCCTATGACCCCCGGACGCCGGCGAGGCGGAAGCGCTGGAAACAGCTGGTGGCCGAGCTCCGGGCGGACCGGCGGGACCTACGCCTGCGAACACGGCGCGGTCTCGGCGACCGGGCACGGCGAGGGAATCCTGCGCCTCGGGCTGGCGAAGGTGGCGTGCGACCTCATGAAGACGCTTCCCTGCCCCGCCGCCCTCAACCGCGCGGTGGCCTTCGCGCGGCGGGAGGGCGTCGAAGCCGGGCTGATCGGCGTGGACGCCCGGGGCCGCGTCGCGGTGGCGTTCAACGCCGAGTGGATGCCCACCGCGCGGGACTCCGCATGACCAGGCGCTTCACCAAATCCCTCATCGCCCACGGCGGCGCCGGCCGGGGTCCCCACGGCCCCACCGGCGAACGCCAGCAGGTCCTCGACCGCGCCGCGGTCGCCGGGATGCGCGGCCGCTCCGCCGTGGACATGGTCGAGCGCGCGATCCACGTCCTCGAGGACCACCCGATTTTCGACGCCGCCACCGGCGCCGTCCTCACGCTCGACGGCGAGTGCGAGCTCGACGCCTGCCTCATGACCCACGACGGCAAGATCGGCGCCGTCGCCGGCCTCCGCCGCACGCAACACCCGATCTCCGTCGCCCGCGCCGTCATGGAACAGACCGACCACCACCTCCTCGTCGGCAAAGGCGCCACCCGCTTCGCCCGCCTCACCGGCCACCCCGACCACGACCCCCGCACCCCCGAACGCATCGCTTGGTGGAACAAGCTCAAGGAAGACCTCCGCTGCGGCCGCACCGGCCCCGATTTTCGCTTCTGGAAACGCATGGCCAAATGGCGCAAGGCGTACGGCTTGTTCGACACGGTGGGCGCCTGCGCGATCGATGCGAAGGGCCATTTCGCGGCCGCGACATCCACAGGCGGCATCTGGATGAAACTCCCGGGACGCGTCGGCGACTCCCCGATCCCCGGCGCCGGGACCTGCGCCAACCGCTTCGGCGGCATCTCCATGACCGGGCATGGGGAAGCGGTGATGCGGTATTGCCTCGGAAGGTACGCGGTGGACCTTATGAAGAAGCTGCCTTGCCAAGCCGCTCTCGATGAAACGGCGAAGCATGCGAAGTCCCACGGGGTCGAGTGCGGGATTATTGGCGTGGATGCGCGTGGAAGATTGGGTGCGGCGAAGAGCGCGGAGTGGATGCAGATTGGAAAGGCTGAGTGCGAGTGACCAGCGGCGAGTGGCGAGTGACGGCCTCCGTCGAGGATCATCCTTCTTGGAAGCGAATGTTGAACCAGCGCTGAACGGCCAAGAACATCTCGTAGTAGGCCGTGACTTGTGATCGATTCCTTTCTTCCATGAAATTTAACAACTCGACCGCCTGGTCTCTCGTTACCGCGGGATCCCGCACCAAAGCCCAAAACCGCCTCGCCTCACGCAAGGCGACGGCCCAGACATTCGGATCACGTGCTTCCCGAGTCTGAATGTAGTTCAGCCAGAAGTCGGAGTCTGCCAAGTGGCCAAGGGAACTCTCCTGCACGGCGGTTCCTCCTTCCACCTATTGAATGATTATCGGCGCGGCGCGACCGCCAGATATCTCGCGCTTCAAGTCCTCAATATCCACCTGAAACACATCGACCCTTCTCCGCGCCAGCTCTTCCAGGTACCCCCGCCGGTCCATCCCCGCGATCTCGGCGGCGCGCTCCATGCTGATCTGCCCCTGCTGGTACCAATGGATGGACCCCGCGAGGCGCAATTCGGCTGCGAAGTCATGCGGGGAGCGGCGCAGGGCGGAGAAAGCGCTGTCAGGGACGGTCACCTGGATGGTTGCCATAAGGGCAGTGTAGCCGTCGCGGGGTGAAACGCACTTCCCCCCACCCCGCGACGCTCGGCCTCCGCTACTTCTCCCCCGTCGCCTTCCCCTTCACCCTCAGCACCACCGACCGCTTCTCCGCGTCGTCGATCCCCTTGCAGAAATCGGCGAAGGCGGACCAGCGTTCGGGGGCGATGTCCATCTGGTTGAACTCGGCGCGGCGCTCGATCTTGAGGGTGTGGCCGTCGAGGACGCAGGTGAGGTGGTAGTTGCCGAATTCGGTCGCGAGGGCGACGTTTTCGGGGATGCGGATGTCGGCGAACTCGGGGAGCTCGACGGTCATGGTGAGGCATGAAGTGACCTGCTGGGCCCAGTAGGTCCGCATCGGGAGCTTGCGTTCGCTTTCGCGGACGAGCTGTGCCGAGAGGTTGAGGGGCGGGGAGACGGGCTTGAAGGTGATCCTGTCGCTGTCCTTCTTGCGCTGCGCGAACTGGGTGCAGGTTCCTTCGAACGAGATCGCGAGCTCGGGGTCGTCGAGGTCGAAATCGCTGACCTTGGTGGCCGTCACGGTGACGCCGCGGAAGAACATGTTGGCGCGCTGCTGGACGATGGTCTTGAGCTGCGCGGGATCGACGACCTGCTCGAGCTGGTTGCGGACGATTCCGGCAACGCCCTCGGAGAAGATGAGCGCCCCGCTGACATCGGCGACCGCCTGGTCGTCCACCTTGGCGTGGAGGCGCACGGAGACGACGCGCTCCGCGAGCGGCAGCGACGGCACGTCGCGGAAGTAGACGCTTCGGCCCTCGACGACGATCGCGTCGCCGCCGTAGAGGTTGTTCGGGAGGCCACCCCACGGGTTCCAGCGCACCGGCCAGAGCCAGATGTCGCGCTTGTCGAGGTGCACGAGGAACATCGGCGTCTGGTACGGCGGAAGGCCGATTTCGGGATCGTACTCGCGCCACATCGGCTTCGGCGCGCGGACGAATGCCACGCCGAAGGGGATGTCGGCGGCGCGGAGGAGAGACATGAACAGGTCGTCGGCCTGGCCTTCCTTCTCGGCCAGCGTGTGGCTGGGGATCCGGTTGTTCCCGGCCTTGATCTCGCTCACCACGAACTTGTACAGCGCGCGGACCTTGGCTTCCCGATCCGCGCAGCCCTTGGTCAGCTCCTCCGCCTTCGCCACGACGTCCCTCGTGAGCGCCAGCCCCATCCCCTGCGACCGGAACGCCTCGATCGTCTGGTCCATCGTGGGCTTGCCGCTCATGAAACGCACCGAAGGCAGGAACTCCTCCGGCGGCGGGACGGACGCTTCCGCCTCGATCTCCGTGAGATCACGCGATTCCCACGCCCACGTCGTCGTCGAGTCGCTCTCGGTCACCGTCGCCGCGGCGCCGCCCGTCGTGACGAGCCGGCACGGCGCGCCCTTGGGGACGATGACGGCGTAGCGTGTCCAGAGGACGGGCTCATTGAAGTGCCTGAAAGGTCCCGGGTCGTCGATGGCGAACACGGGCTGGTCCACGCCGATCGGCCCGCGGCAGCGGCTGACGCGATACTCCAGGATGGCGCCCTTCTCCAGTTCGGGCATCCGGATGCCGCCGCGGTCCTGCGCGTCGTCGGCCTCGAGGATGCGGCCGTCGGGGGTGAAGACGCGGAGTTCGCGGAGGCGGAAGTTCTCCCAGGCGCCGCGGCCGAGGTTGAGCTGGCCCAGCTGCTCTCCGCCTTCCTTGGAGAGGATCATGATGACGCGGTGCTCGTCTTCCTCGATCCACTTGAAGTCGGCGCCGATGACGCGGACGAGGCGCTGCTCGAGGAGGACGGCGGTGTGGCTGGCCTTGCCGAACGAATCCGGCTTGGGCGCGTTCTTGACGAGGGCCGCGACGTCCACTTCCCACGGCTTCGTCCAGTCGTCGCCTTCGCCGGCGAGGAACGACAGGTAACGCCGCGAAGATTCGTCGTAAGCGCCGAGCCGAGCCGGCGCCTGCATGACCTCGGTCATCAGCGCACGGGCCTGGTCGACCCGGTTGTTGTCGATGTAGAACTGGAGCAGCCTCTGCTGGATCTGGCCGTTCCGCGGATTCAGCGCGCTGGCCTGCTTGATCAGCGCTTCTGCATCGTCGAGCTTGCCCTGGCGTTCGCGAAGCGCCGCGATCTGGAGGACGACCTCGGCGTTGCGCGGGTAATGGCGGCGGTAGTTCTCGAGGGCGGCGAGCTGGTCGTCCACGCGTCCGGACTGGGCGAGGAGGCCGATTTCCTCCCAGTAGGCTTCCATCCCCTGCGCCTTCTTGATGGCCGCGATCTGTTCGAAGGCGGCGGGGAAGTTCTGCTGCATGGCATTCTCGCGGACCATCTGCGCGGCGTACGAGTACTCGCCGCCGCAGCATTCCGCGGCCTTGCGCATCGATTTCACCTGCTCCGCGTGCCACCCGAGCGAGCCCTGCACCGCGGAGAGCTGGCTCCACGCCTCGGCGCACGAAGGATTCGCGGCGAGCACCTGCTGGAGGAGGTCCACGGCCTTCTCGGTCTCCTTCTCGGCGTTCTCGCGGGCGAGTTGCAGAAGCGACGGCACAAACCGGGCGTCGAGCGCGATGGCCCTCTCGTGGTGCGTCCGCGAAATGTTGGCGCGGCGCGACGGCGGCAGGAACTCGTAGTCGGCGATGAACGCGCCGCGGAAGAACTGCACGTAGGCCGAACCGGAGCCGAGCTCGAACGTGCGGCTGCAGACGCTCTCCGCGTCCTCGGGAAACCCGGCGATCTGGAGAAGCTGGCTCGCGAGCACAGCTTCACGAAGCGTGCACGCCTTGATGTCTTTCGCCTTGGCCACCAGCGTGTCATAGGCATCGCCCGCGACCTTCGCGGGCCGCGCTTCCTTGCCGTTCCGCGTCACGTCGGGATCCTTCTCGACGATCGCGCTCTCCACGTCGGTCATCGCCCGGCCGTCGGCGTGCAGAAGCGTCACGTCGTGCGCGAACATCATTCCCGGCGCCACGTACTTCACGAGCAGCACGTTCGCACCCTTCGAGAACGTCACCCCGAACCACCGGTCGCTTCCCGATTCGTTCCGGACCAGGTCGTTCTCGCCGACGAGGACGCCGTTCAGCCAGACCTTCGAGCTCATGGTCGTGCGGATCCGGATGAAACCGTCGCGCTGCTCCGGGACCGTCAGCACGGCGTGGGCGAAGAAACACGTCCCGCGGCTCACGAACGCCCGCGTCTCGACCGAACCGTCCGTGTCCCCCGCTTCGTACTCCGCCGCTCCCCATTTCGCCTTCGCGAGCCCCACGGAATACTCGGCCGCCGGCTTGAATTCCGTCTCCGGCGCCAGCACGTCGTCGTAGCACGCCGCGCCGCCCTGCCCGAAAAGCCCGATCGTCTGCCAGCGCTTCACGTGCCCTTCCGCCTGCCACTCCCCGAACGCCAGGTCCGTCTTCACCTGCGTTTCGTAGAGGTTTTCGAGCCACTCATGAAGCGCCGACTGCGTGAAGGCGTTCTTCGTCTTCGCGAGAAGCTCCTTCGCGAACTCGATGCGCTGCGGCACGGTCCACTGGTTGAACAGGCTCTGCTGGATGCGGCCGACACGGAAAAGCGCCTCGGTGCGCGTCGAGTCCGGCTCGGACATCACGAGGTTCTTCACGGCGTCGGCGCCGATGTCGTTCCGCATGCGGGCCAGCGAAGCGGTGTGGATCCCCTCCCACGCGTCGCCGGACTTCGGGTCGAGCGCCGCCGCCTTCTTGAATTCCTCCAGCGCCTGGTCGGCGTCGTTCTGGTAGAGGAACAGCGCCCAGCCGAGCCGCACCTCGTCCGCCGCCGAGCGCTTCGCGTCCGGGATGCTCGTCAGTTTCGCCGTCGCCGCCTCCGCCGATTCCTTGTCGAGCCAGAAGACCGAATCGTCGGCCGAAACGCGCAGGGCAAGGGCGAGAAGGAACGATCCGAGGAAAAGGAGCCGCTTCATGAGGTTATTGGTCTCCGCGCTGATTTTTTAAGTGTCACAGGATCGGGCCCAGGGGGACGGCCGCTTACTTCTCAGGCTCGATCACGATCTCGTCGTCCTGCGCGCCGTCAATTTCGCCGGCGAAATCGCGCCAGATCTTGTAGTCGCCCTTCGGGATCCGCGCGGTCTTGATCTTCATCCCGCTGTCCACCTGGATGCGGTTCCCGTCGGCCTTCGCCTTCAGGTAGAACGACCCGAGCGGTGAGTCGCGATCGACACCCTGCGGCAGGCTCTTCGCCTTCCACCCCGCCGGCAGCTCGAACGTCACCTTGTCCTCGCGCATCCTCGGGAACTCGAGGAGCAGGTCGTGCTCGCGCTCGGCGAGCTGGCCGTACTGCTCCATCATTTTCGCGGGGAAGAGCGACGGGTGGAAGACGACGCCGCGGCCGTCCTTGCGGGCGAAATGCGGCACCGTGTATTCCGCCGTGTACTCGACCGGCAGGTTGTAGTTCGCGAGGTCGTTGAACGAGAGCTTGTCCACCTTCACCGAGTCGAAGATCCGGTTGTACCACTGCTCCCATTCCTTCTCGCGCTTGGAACCTTCCTGGAAGCGGCTGCGGATCTGGCCGGCGTCCATCCCGGTGATCGTCCCCTTTTCCACGACCTTCGCGCTTCCGTCGGTGCCGATCGTGACCGTGATGACGCGCGACCGGGAATTCATCTCGGGCGGGAGCCACTCGGTGACCTGAGCGGCGGCTTTGTCGTCGCTCCTGATGACGAACACGAGTGCGCCCTGGTCCATCGAGGGCATGTCCTTCGCCGAGTAGTAGCGCGCCGTCCCGTCGATGAACATCGCTTTCCCGTTCCCCGAGTCCGGCACCCACGCGATGCAGTGGTTGAAAACTTTCATCGAGGGAAGTCCCGTCGCCAGCGCGCCCTGGTCGTTCGTGCGGACCAGCACCAGGTTCGCCTCCTCGCCGGCCTCGCGCATCATCGTCACGAAGAGCGTCGCGGTGTCCTTGCAGTCGCCGTAATGCCGCTCGAACGTCTCGCTCGCCTTGAACGGCAGGTACGCGTGGTTCTCCAGGCCGAGCGCCTCGTAGCGCGTCCGGCTCACGAGCAGCTGGTACAGCGCCTCGATCTTCTCCTGCCGGTTCTTCGCTCCCGCTACCGCCTTCTTCACCTCGTCCTTCATCTCGACCGACGCTTCAAACCGGTCCTTCACCAGCCCGCTGAACCACTCGCCCACGTCCTGCCACGTCCGGAACGTCGAGAAATGCAGGTACGGAACCGTCTCGTAGAACGCCGGCATCCTCGGCTCGTTGTGGATCGTCCCCACGTTCTGCACTTCCCACGTCGTCACCAGCTTGCCGTCTTTCTGGGTGATCTGGGGCTTGGAAGCGAACCGCACGGCCTCGTAGTAAATCGGCTTCGACTCCGGGTGCACGAGGGTGATCCGGGCGTTGGCGACGGGCTGGAATTCGGGCTGAAGCGGCAGGAGGAGGCCCCAATAGCCCTTGTAGCGGGGCTCGCCGCTCTCTTCCATCTGGAACTCCATGACGATGACGTCGCCGGCGGCGGGGTTGGGAAAGTGGACGCCCCACTGGCCTTCGCGCCGCTCGCCCTCGACTTCGGTGCCGTCCGGGTGAAAGAGGCGGGCGGTCTTGAACTCCGCGCGGCCACCGGTGAACGTGTCGAAATGGCCGCCGATGGCGGATGCGAACTGGAAGCCGCGCGCGGCGGTTTCGTCGTGGATCTTGATGACCTGCTGGGTGAAGTAATTACAGGTGCCGTTTTCGCTGACGAAGATCACGTCGTGCTTGAAGACGTACGTCGCGGTCTCGTCGGTAACGCGCTTGGCCGTCTTGGCCTGCTCGATGTAGGCCTTCAGGTCCACCTCGTAGCCGCGCCAGAACTCCTTTTCCTTCGGCTTCAGCGAACGCAGCCGCTTGGTCACGTCGGGCATGTTCGGCCGGACCGCGAGCGCATCCCCGAGCCAGCGGATCGCTTCGTCGTTCTTCTCCGCCGCAATCGAGCAGTTCGCGGCGGCGAGCATCGCGTTGACGTTCTCCGGCGAGATCGCCAGCGCCGCCCGGTAGCGCTCCATCGCCTTGTCCCACATCCCGCGCGACTCGTAGATCGCCGCAGCCTGCAGGTGCGCATTCACATCGAACGGCTCCATCTCCAGCCGCGCGTCCGTCAGCGCCACCGCCTTGTCAAACTCCCCCGTCCGGCGGTAAATCGCGATGAGCTGGCCGCGCACCTGGAAGTCGATCCCCCACGACGCCAGCCGGTCCTCCAGGTACTTCGTCTGCTCCACCGGCGCCTGGTCCGAAAGCCGCGCCAGGTACGCCTTCGCAATCCCGTGGTTCGGGAAGTCCTTGATGATCCCCTGGTAGATCTTCTTCGCCTCGTTCACCCACACGCCGCCCCGCCGGATGTACACCTCCGCCAGGTTCGTCCGCGCCATCACGAGACCCTTGCGCTTCGACAGCGCCTGCTCGTACCGCTCCTTCGCCTTGTCGTCGATCTGGCCCGCGTGAAGATCGCCGTCTTTGCACATCAGAAGCGGCGATTCGGGAGCGAGTTCAAAGGCCTTGTCCAGCGCCGCACGGCGGCGGTTCTTCGCATCCTCCGCGTCCGCCAGCCACGTCCAGAAAACCGGCTCGCCGTCCGCGATCTTCGTCGCTTCGCGCAGCAGGTCCCGCGCCCCGCGGTCGTTCTCGTCCAGCTCGTTCCGGCGCAGCTTCAGGAACGCCAGCCGCGCCCGGGACAACGCATCGTTCGCATCGGCCTTCACGTTCTCGATCAGCACTCCCTCGGCCCCGCGCTCCACCTTGCCGGGCACCGCACCCGAAACCTCCGAAACCTTCAGCCCCTTCGCCTTCGCGAGATCGCCTTCGCTCTCCCATCCCGCCAGCGCCTTGCCGTCCAGCTCCGTCAGCCGAAGCGCAAATTCCCAGGACAGGTCCTGCAGGTCCTTCGTGTCCTCGCCCCCGCCTTTCTGGCACACCTTCACCAGCACCACGTTCCAGCCCTTCTCCAGCACCGCCGCTGCCACATCCTGGTCGAACCCCATCGGCCGGTAGCAGTCCGTCTCCAGCGACAGCTTGCCGTTCACCCAGATTTTCGTCGCGCCGTCGGCGGCGAGGCGAAGCGCCACGGGACGGGTCGAGTCGCTTCGGACGTAGGCGACGGCGTAGGCACAGACGTCGGCGTTGAGGCGGAAGAGCTGCGCCATGTCCACGGCGCCGTAGCGGGCACGGGCGGCGGAGCGGAACCAGGCGTTGTTGCCGTGTTTTCCCTCGTAGGTCTTGTCGAGCCCGAAGTCCTTCTCGGGGCCGTAAGCGGTCTTGTACCCGGTCTCGGATTCGTTATCGAACGGCCCGCACAGGAACCAGTCGCGCACCAGCCCCAGCGCGACCGCTTCCTTCTCCGCCTCCGCGAACTTCGATTTCCCGCGGTTCACGAGCATCCGGTAATTCCGGGCCTGCGCTTCGGCCAGCGGGTGAATTCCCTTCGCGAGCAGCCGGTCCGTCGCCCGGACGATTTCCTCGGTCACGTCGTCGTCCGCGAAATCCCCCGCTTCCATGTAGCGCGACCAGTAGTAGTCGCACATCGGGGAAGACGCGTTCGAGGCCATGAGGCCCTCGTAGGCCTTCATTTCCGCGTCGAAGTCGCCGGAGAGCATCGATTTCAGGGCGGCTTCTTCGTCGCCCAGCGCCACCGTCTTCCGGGGCGCCGCGGGAGCATCGACGGGTTTGTCCGCAGGCTTGTCCGCCGGCTTGTCCGAAGACGCCGCCTTCCCGCCGCCGCCCGAGTCCGCGGGCTTCTTGTCGGAATCGCCGGAGCATCCGGCGATGAGGGCTGCGAGGAAGAGAGGCAGGAGGCGGAAACGGGGCAGCATGAGATTCTCCGGAAATGAGGGAACGCCCGCCTTGCGGGGTGGGCCACTATACCGGACGGCGGGAGGGCAGAAAGATTGAACTTTCAGCGGGCTGAAACGCCGGGTTTCGCCGGGAAAATGCAGTTACTGGAGAGGGCTGGTCATGTCCTTCAACCCCGCGACGGCGCGGGCCGTGTTGCTCTGCGGCTCGCCGCCCCAGTAGGGGTCGAAGATGTACCACTGCTCGGCGTTCTCGCGGATCTTGCGCTCAAGGACGTCCACCAGCTTGCGCGTCGTGACCGCGGTCCGCTCCCGCTTCGTGCCCTCTTCCGGACACCGGATCGGCGTCCCGACCTCCGCGACGTACTTTCCTTTCGCCCCCATGATCACGAACGCCGGCAGGATCGGCGCGCCGGTGGCTTGGGAGAGAAGCGCCGGGCCGCGGGGGAATTTCGCCTTCCGGCCGAAGAAATCGAGCTCGACGGGGTCGCTCTCGACGAAATTCCGGTCCACGAGCATGGCGACGACGCGGTTGGCCTCCAGGGCGCGGGCCAGCTCGAGCGGCGCCATGAGGCCCGTCGCGACGTTCACGACCTCGATCCCGTGGCCCCGGCGCGCTTCGTCGCGCCACTGCGTCACCGCCACGTTCAGCGAATCGGGCACGGCGACCGCCGTCACGCCCAGCCCGCGCATCCGCATCGCAATCCCTCCCAACTCCCAGTTCCCCAGGTGCGCCGTCGCCAGGATCGCGCCCTTCCCCGCCGCCAGTGCCGCGTCGATGTGTTCCATTCCCTGAAGCGGCCAGAACATCGATTTCATCCACGAGGGTTTCATCGCGGGGATGCGGAAATAGTCGGTCAGGAACATCCCGTAATTCCGGAGAAGGCGTTCCGTCGCCGCGGCGCGATCGACCCCGGGCGGCAGGATCGGGTCCAGGTTGTCCGAGACGATCTTGCGCACCTTGTCGAAATCCCCCGTCGCCAGCACCCAGCGCGTGCGGAAAACCGAAAAAACACGAGCCAGCCAGCGCGGCCACCAGCCGACCAGCGTGGTCATCCGCCGGTATCGCTTCAGCTGCCGTGCAACGTCAGCGTCCGAGCTCACCGCGCGCCTCCCTGGCCTCCAGTTCGGTGAGCTTGTCCTGCCATTTCTCGAGCTCGATCCCGCGATCCCGCCATTTGCGGAGGTGATTGAGAAGCGCCCGTTCGTTGCCGTGCTTGTGGATCAGGATCGCCTGGTTGTGGCCGAGGGGCTCTTCGTGAAATCCGAGATCGTCGGCGGCCGCGTACATCGCTTCGGCAACCTCGTCGCGATCAGCCTCCTGTTCGGCGAGCCCGAGCTCGAAGAAAGTCTGGGCGTGGCGGCCGATGGACATGTGGCGGGCTTTTTCGACGAGGGTGAGCGCGGTCCGGGTGTCGCCTTTGGCGGAAGCGGCGGCCGCCTGGCTGGCCACGTACCAGGAGGACCAGACGGGGCGGGCGTCGGCGATCCCGAAGGCGACGAGGGCGACCGCGCAGACGGCGAGCTTGATCCAGGAGGGGCGCGACGAGAGCTTTCCGCGATCCATGCCGCGAAGGGCGGGCATGACGGCGGCGCCCACCGCCCATCCGCCGAGGACCCCGCCGATGTGGGCGGCGTTCGAGATGCGGGGCATTGAGAACCCGAGGACGAGGTTGATCCCCAGCCACACGAGGAACTGCTGCCCGACCGGGTCGCGCCACACCGCCCGGAAAGACCCCAGCGACACCCGCTCGAGCCGGATGAACGTGGCCATGATCCCGCAGATCGCCCCGCTCGCCCCGAGGCTGGCCGGCTCGAACGCCATGCTCGCCAGCGACCCCGCGAGCCCGGCACCGAAGTAGATCGTCGCGAAACGCGCCGAGCCGAGCGTGCGCTCCAGCGCCGGGCAGAGCTGCCACAACGCGAACATGTTCAGGGCGATGTGCAGCAGGCTGCCGTGCAGGAACATCGACGTCAGCGGCCGCCAGGCCTCGCCGTGGGAAAAACCCGTCTGGAGATTGATGCC
>JAIOPR010000242.1 GCA_021413805.1 Planctomycetota bacterium | reverse complement strand
CGGGGACGAAATGATCGCGAAGCGAAAGTTCGAGGCCCGGGTGCGCATTCACCCATCGGACCACCGGCCGCGTGCAGCAATCGACGTGTCCGGGCATCACAAGGTGCCTCACCACGGTCCGCCGCCGCGCCGCGCACGCCCTGAGATTGCGCTCCAGGATCGGGACGTACGGAGCCGGTCCGCCCAGCCGCTTCGAGCAAGCGTCCGACCCGAACTTGAAGTCCGCGACGATCACGTCGAAGGCGTCGAGGCATCGCTGAAGCGACTCCGGCGTGAGCCAGAGGTTCGTCTTGAGCACGAGCGGCACCGCGCAAGGCCGGAGACATTTCGCGAACTCCTCCAGCCACGGCAGAAAGATCGTCGGCTCGCCGCCGAGAACGAAAACCGACCTCGCGCCGGCCGCCACGGCTTCGCGGGCCCGTTTCGCCAGCTTCGCCGCGTCCGCCGCCTGCCCCTGCGCGGCGTCCTGGCTGTCCCGGCCGGTGATGCAGAACGCGCATCGGAAGTTGCATCCGCTGAGGCTCAAGGCGAACGCCGGGTTCACGAAGTCTTCTTCAGCATACTCCGTCAGGGCGGCGAAACAGCGCGGGATTGAGGAAGCGTGGCAGTGTCCGGCGGGGCCGGAAGTGCGGTCGGCGGCGCAGCGGTGTTCGCAGAGGTTGCAGCGGGTGTAGTCGGCGCTCATCGGACATGCGATGCCCGGGCCGCGCGAGAATCACGATTTCACTTCCCAAACCACTTCCTGAACTTGTCCCAGATGTTCGTCTCTTCCGGCGATCCCGGTTTCGCCGCGCCGCCGCCGATTTCTTTCTCGACGGGGGGCCACGCCTGCGGCTTCGGCGGCACTTCGGCCAATGCCTTCACGCCTTCCACCACCGCGCGCAATTCGTTCATTTCCGTCGCGCAAGGCGGGCACGTCCGGACGTGCGACTCGACCGCGTTCCTCACCGTCAGGTCCGCGACCCCATCCAGCACTTCGCCCATCGCGAGGCGCACGTCCTCGCAGCGCGATTCCTCTCCCGAACGCAGCTTGAAGACCCCGGTGCTCACGCGCCACCGCCCTTCATTTTCTCGGCGAGCGCTTTTCGCGCCCGGTACAGCCGCCCCCGCACCTGGTCCGGCGAAAGGTTCACAAGCTTGCCGATCTCGTCGTAGCCCAACCCCTGCGCCGCGAGCAGCAGCAGCTCCCGCTCTTCCGGCGCCACCTGCGCCAGCTCGCGCCTCAGCGCTTCCAGCCGCTCGTCCTCCTCCGGCACCTCCGGCGACGCCACGTCCTCCGCCGCGTCCCCGAGCCGCTCCGCCGGACGCCGCGCTTCGCCCCGCAGCCGCATCCGCGCTTCGTTCAGCGCAATCGAAGCGATCCACGTCCCCGGCTTCGACTCGCCGCGGAACGCCCCCGCGTTTTTCCAGACCTTCAGGAACGTTTCCTGCACCATGTCCTCCGCCCAGTCGCGCCGCCGCACCATCCGCAACGCCAGCCCGTTCACCCGCCCCGCATGCCGGTCCCAGAGCCGCCTCAACGCAGCGGACTCGCCCTTCGCACACTCCGCGAGGTCGCGCCGGTCGAGGTCGTCCGGATCGTTGGGGGGCACAGGTGAGATGCCGGGAATCCTGAATGGGTCACGCGGGTCGCCGGAAATCGGGCGTGCCGCAAGTTGCTTGGGCGAAGGGGATTATAGCGGGGAACGCGCTTCCACGCCTTTCGCCGGGTACTATGCGCCCTTCTCTTGGGAGGGAGAAACCATGCCCGACTCTGAAGTCCCCGGCAAGCGCATCGCCGTTTCGTGCCCGTGCGGGGCCAGCTTTACCGTCGATTCGAAACTCGCGGGGAAGCAGGGGCTCTGCCCGAACTGCAAGAAGCCGATCATCATCCCGACGGCGACGGGGAAGCGAGTTTGCCTGAAGTGTCATTTCATGAACGCGGTGGGGGAGGAGTACTGCAGCGCGTGCGGGTCGAGCCTGGCCTTGGCGGGATCGCCGGAAGCGGAGTCGTCGAGGCCGTGGCTGGCAGAAGCGAAAGGGGAGGCGCGGCCGTCGAAAGCGCCGGACACGCGGCGGATGTCCGGGTCGCCGGCGCCGCGAAAGGGCAGCCAACCGCCGGCCGCGGCGTCGAGCGCACCGCGGGTCGGCGAGAAACGGCAGACCGAGATCCGCCGCAATCCGCCGCCGCCGGCAGCGCTGGCCCCGGAAGCCGCCGTCGCGCCGCCGGCCGCAGAGCCGGGCGAAACCGCCGCACCGAAACGCACCAACGTCCTGCGCAACAAGCTCGCTGAAATGGACGCCCCGCGGAGGCCGCTTCTCCTCCGCGTCGTCGTCTTCCTCGTCCTCGCTGGCGGCAGCGGAGCCGGGGCGTTCTATGGAAGCCGGGCGAAGATCGAGCCGAAGATCGCGCAGTTCCGCGACGCCGAGGCGGCCGCCAAGGTCGGCGTCTGGCCCGGCCATGTGCTCGACTCGCTCCACGACAAAATGGTCGAGCTCTCCCGTGCCTCCCGCAAAGAAAACCCCCTGGCGCCCGCTTCGCCCGAAGAACTCGCGATGCGCAAGACGGTGGAAGCGGAATTCGAGCGGATGAAGCAGGAGAGCCAGGCGGCGGCGAAGCAGATGCAGGACGCGCACACGCAGATGCAGAACTGGCAGGTGGGCTGGTACGGCGTGATCGGGGTGATCGGGTTTGTCGTGGGGCTGATCGGGTGGAAGCTTTCAAGCTGAGCCGGGCCTTCGAATTCCTATCCTGAGGTGCCTCCGATGCCGATTCCCACGCTGGACGAACTTGAACTCGCCCTCCAGTCCCCGCGCGCCACAGGGATATTCCTCGTGGAGGTCCGCCCAGGATCGCCGGCCCACGGCGCCGGGTTCGCGCCGGGGGACATCGTCACGGCGATCGGCGGCGCGGCCACGCCCGATCTCACCTCGTTCCTCAAGGCCCTCCAGTCCGCCGGCAAAGCCCCCGTCGTCGTCAACGCCACCCGCCCCGACGGATCGCCGTTCACCGCCACGATTCCGTCCGCCCCCATCGGCGTCCAGGGCTACGCCGTCCGCTTCGCCACCTGCGCCTGGCGCGCCGAGCCGGATTGCCCCGACTCCCCCGATTTCTCCGCCTTCGAAAAGGACGCTTCGTGGTGGCTCCGCTCCAGCTTCGGCACCGAACGCGCCGGCTACGAGCGCATCCACGTCAAACGCCGCGGCGATCGCGTCGAATTCGACCACCACACGCATATCGGCGGCGGCCAGGGCGCGCAGAAGTGGACCTACCGCACGCACGTCCTCTCCACCCACCGCCTCGACGCGATCCTCTCCACGACCGCCATGGAGCAGATCACCGGCACCCCCGCCGAAGGCCAGGAGAAAACCCGCCTCGCCCTCGGCCTCGACGGATCCTGGCGCGGCGAATCCATCGATTCGAAAGGCGCCAAGAAATCCATCGAAGAGCGCCCCTCCGTCGCCGCCGCCCTCAACACCTACTCCATCCCCCTCCTCGCCCTCACCATGCCCTTCCGCTCCGGCGCCCGCCGCGCCTTCCCCGAAGTCCGCGAATCCTCCGGCCAGATCCGCAGCCGCTCCCGCCTCGAATGCCTCGGCCGCGAAGAAGTCGCCGTCAACGGCAAGAAAATCCCCGCCTGGTGCTTCGCCTGGCGCCACTGGGGCGAGGGCGCCAACTTCGAACGCTTCTGGGTCTCCGACCACCGCTGCCTCGTCCGCATCGAATGGGGCCCGGATTACGCGGGGTGCTGGTGTGAAGCGGTGACGGAGGCGGAGGCGGGGAAGGGGCTGCCGGGGCACATAAGGGTGGAGTAGACGGGACATGCGCCGCAGCTGTCCGCGGACAAGCGGCTCCACCCGGCGCCGGTCGCGATCGAGCGGAATTGTGAGCGCTTTCCGGAGGACTTCATGTTCCGCCTCACGGACGCGGAACTCCTGGAAGCCTCGGCAACGCGAGAGCCTTTGAAGTCGCAATTTGCGACCTCAAAGGGGAACCGGTCGCAAATTGCGACCGGTTCCCAGAGGCACCGGGATCCCCGTTTCCTCCCGTTCGCGTTTACGGAGCACGGGGCGATCCACGGGCTCATGAATCCGCCGCCTGAGCGCACGCGGAAGCAGATCGGTTTCCATGTCCGGCCGAAGAAATTGGGTTGAGCGGGGGAGGGCTGGAAATAAGGTGGTCGCAATTTGCGACCGGTTCATCCTGAGAATTGATCGATGAGTTCGTGGCTGGTCGCGCCCAATCCTCCGCTGTCAGAATCCGGGGGCCTGCGTGGGGGCAGAAAAATGCGAATGACTCAAGTCTATGTCCCCGGCGCGATTCGAACGCGCGACCTGCGGTTTAGGAAACCGCCGCTCTATCCAACTGAGCTACGAGGACGCAGGGCGGATCGTACCGTCTGCCACCCGGGATACTCAAGGTCCGGCTGAGTTCTTCCGACCCGTTCATCGAGTGAGGCCGATAGAAATTTCGAGGGAGGCCGAAAGAGTGAGTGGGCCGCGCCGAAGACTTACACCTCGGGGTGGCTCGCCAGGTGATCCCCGGGACGCTCCCGTGGCTGATCCAGACGACATCGTGAACGAGGTCCGCTTGGTGAGGGGGGGAGGGGCGTTAACTGCTAGGTAGGACCGGCAACGTCCCGGATGCCGCCCTTTCCGCCGAGCTTCGGGAGTTCCTTCGCCGCCTTCGCCACGGCAGCACGAAGTCCCTCCTTTTCCTTCACACGGAGAATTTCGTTCCACTGGTTGGCGAACTCCCAGTTCTCCGGGATTGGGGGAGCGATTTGTGTGAGGGGAAGCAGATACTCGTGGTCGGGCGCGTAGAACTCCAACACGAGAAGAAGGGCACGGTACTGAAGCAGTTTGTAATCACGGACTGATCCCCAGAATTTCGTGTGTTCCTTGGGGAATCCCAGGCCCTCCATCTGCAAGACGTGCATCCCGTGAAGGGAGCCCACCTCCATCGTCTGGTTGATGTAAAGACAAAGCAGGTCCGCAAACATCGCGAGAGGCGGCGTGTCCCCAGGCTTCTCGGTGGGCAGGTTGTCGGCGATGTCATCGAAGAATTTCTGAATTCTGTCTTCGGCCTTGCGCTCCCGGTCGGGGTTGCCCTTCGCCAACTCTCGGATCTTCATGAGGTTGTCGGCGTGCGTCCCCTCAATTTCGAGCTTCTGACGCCGTGGTCTTTGCTCGAACAGGAAGACCAGGAGCCATCCGAGCGCCGCGAGCATCGCGACAGGGCCGATCACGTTGAGGAGTCCATCCAGCAGGTTTTGGGCGTTCATGGCTTGAATGGTAGCGCGTCACGCTTCGTGGGAGGAAGGGGGGAGGGGTGCTGAACCCTTGAACCTCGTGTGGCCGACCAGCAGATTCCCGCCCGCGTCCCGGGGCGACCAGCCTCCCCTTTCGTCGGACTCCCTCCGGCGATCCCCCTTTCCGGGACGCTTTCACCTTGTCTGCCGAGATGGGTCGTGATGCTTTCCGCTGGCCTCAAGACCTGACCCAAGTATCATCCCGTCGGTCATGGCGAAGCCCGCGTCCAAACGTGCAAGAAGTCCGGCTCCTTCCAGCCGCTCGGAGGGGGGACCGTCACGGCATCTCCGGGAAGATAAGGCACTGAACCAAAACCTCCGCTCAGCAAAAGCGGCAAGGCAGGACGAGTTCTATACGCAGTACATCGACATCCAGAAAGAGATCGAAGCTTACCTTGAATTCGACCCGGACACTTTTCGCGGCAAGGTCGTGTACTGCAACTGCGATGATCCCTTCGAGAGCAATTTCTTCAAGTACTTCGCGGCTAACTTCAATAAGCTCGGCCTCAGAAAGCTCGTTACTACCAGCTACGACGGCTCCCCCATCGCGGGCCAGCTCACCTTGTTTCCGGAATACGGCGAGGGTAACGGAATTCGCCAAAAGCCCAAGGCGCTCGCCGTCGTCCTCGATCATGTGAAAGACGAAGACGGTGACGGGGCCGTGAACATAGACGATGTGAAGCTCTTTCTCAAGCGCAACAAGGCCGCCAGGACAGCGTTGAAAGCAGAGGGCATGTTCGCCGGTGGCGATTTCCGCAGCCCGGAATGCATCACCCTTCTCAAACAGGCGGACATCGTCGTCACTAACCCGCCCTTTTCCCTTTTCAAGGAGTACGTCGGACAACTCGTGGAGCACAAGAAGAAGTTTCTAATCATTGGCCCCAAGAATGCAATCACCTACCTGGAGATTTTCCCGCTCATCAAGGAGACTGTTCCTCTAGCGGCGAAATGGGTGATTTGGCCGGGATAATCCCTTGACACTTTGGCGCCTCACAACCGGGTCCACGTGGACCCAGAAGGAGGCGGAGTCGTGGGTAATGGTAAGGGTCCGAAAGGAAGAAGGGCGGGTCCGGTGTGGCCACCGGAAGTGAAGTTGGAAATCGTTCGGGCACATCTGGAAGGGGGAGCAACGGTCCCCGAGCTGGCCAAGGCGTACGATGCGTTCAAGAGCAGTATTTACGGATGGATCGCGCGATACCGGCAGGTGG
>JAIOPR010000241.1 GCA_021413805.1 Planctomycetota bacterium | reverse complement strand
TTCCCCAGTAGCCGCCCTTCTCCTGCGATTTCAGCAGGAACGCCACGCCGTCGTTCACCGACTGGTCGAGCGAGCGTGTCCGCACCGGCTGCTGTTCAAGCGGCAGGGGCTTCGCGGGCTCGGGGCCGGAAGAGCAGCCCGCGACGGCGAAGGCGAGGAGGAGGGCGGGGAAGCGTCTCATGTTATTTTTTCGGCGCGTCATGAAGGATGGTTTCGCCGCCCTTGAGGCCGGACTTCACCTCGTGCCACTGCCCGTTGTTCATCCCCAGGGTGACCTCGAGGACCCGTTCCTTGCCGTTCTCGATGATCCACACGCAGGACTTGCCGTTCTCGGCGCCCACCGCGCTGGCCGGCACGAGCACGACGTCCTTCAGGTCGGCCACCGAGATCGAAACCTTGCACTTCATCCCCGGCGTGACCGAAACCGCGGGCGCGTCGAGTTCAATCTTCGCGGCGAGCACGCCACCGGACGGCACGGGGGACATGTCCTTGAGCGTCCCGCCGGCTTTCGTGTCAGGGGAAGCGAGCGGAGCCACGGAGGCCTTGAGGCCGGCCTTGGCCTGGAGAGCTTTGTCTTCCGGGATGGCGACGCGAGCGATTTTCACGCCTGACGGGATGACGGTCAGGACAACGACGTTCGCGCCGACTTTCTCGCCGGTCTTGTAGGCCTTGAGCAGATCGTCATTCGTGGACCAGTTCCCGCCCGCGAGCTGGCCATAGATCGCCCAGCCGTCGATCGGCGAGGTGATCGTCAGCTTGTCGCCGTCTTTCTTGAGCTTCTCAAACGCCTCGACCTGCGCGTCGCGGGCCATCTGCGCCCGGACCTTGTTCGCCTCGCGCTGGGTCTTGCCGTTGGACAGGTTCGACTCCGTCTGCGCCAGCCCGACCTTGGCCTGCTCCACCGCGCGCTCGACGGCGACCTTCCGGCGCGGATATTCCCACTCCGGCGTCTTCTTGTTCGACTGGCGGCGCATCTCCAGGTAGATGTGCGCGTTGTCCAGGGCGCGCTTGGCGCGGTTCCGCACGATGTCGGCGGTGTCCGTGGTCAGCTCTTCGCTCTTGTACATTTTGTCCAGCTGCGCGTATTCCTCTTCCTGGTCCTTGACGTTGTCCTCGTAGCCCTTCATCCCGAGCTCGTTGTACTTGAGCATCTGGGGGCCGTCGATCGTGTTGAAGTACTCCAGCTCTTTTTCCGCTTCCATCAGGCCGTCCTTCGAGTTTGCGAGCGTGAGCCCGTCCTGCTTGTCGCCCCACTCGCAGGACTCATTCGCGGCTTTCAGGTTTGCCTCAGCTGCGCGCAGCTCGTTCTCCGCCGCCGCCACGGCCTTCTGCCACGGCGCCGCGTCGAACTGGAGCACGACTTCGCCTTTCTTCACCGCTGCACCGTGCGCCGCGATCTTCGCGATCGCCAGCTCGCCCGCATAGACGTCCTGCCGGAACTTCGCCTCGAACGAGTCGAGTGAATCGTACGAGCCGTCGAGGTCGATCGTGACCGTCAGCGGGCCGCGGGCCACCGTGTGCATCGGCCTCGTGTCGTCGGACGCCGCCACCAGCCAGGTGCCCAGCGCAAGGGCCGGGGCAAGGGCGAAAGACAGGCGCTTCATCGGTAATCCTCCGTGAGTGATGGGGTCGATGGGAAGCCGCGGAGTCTACCAAGCGG
>JAIOPR010000041.1 GCA_021413805.1 Planctomycetota bacterium | reverse complement strand
GTGAAGCTCCATGGCCGACAAATAGCGGTCGGCCGCAAGCCGCGCCATCGCCTTCATGCAGATCGCGTCGAGCTCGGGCGGGACTTTCGCCGAAGCGCCCCGTTCGGCGGCAGGGGCGACTGCGGCACGGACCGAAGGCGGCACCAGGTGCCCGCTGACCACGAGGTTCACGATCTCCTGCGGCGTGTCCCCCGCGAACGGCGGGTGCAGGCTCAGGATCTGGTAGAGGATCGCGCCGAGCGAATAGACGTCCATCCGCGGGTCCAGCCCGGCCTTCTTCCCCTCCGCCTGCTCAGGCGCCATGAAGGCCGGCGTGCCGACGATCTCGTCGTCGTGCGAAATGTTGTCGCGCGAAGACGGCGCCGCCGCCCCTGGAGCCCCCGCGTCCTCCGCAGGCTCGCGCTTCCCCAACTCCCGCGCCAGCCCCCAGTCCACGATCAGCGTTTCCCCGTAGTCGCCGATCATCACGTTCGCCGGCTTCAGGTCGCGGTGGATCACGCCCCGGTCGTGCGCATACGCCACCCCGAGGCAGATGCTCTGGAACACCATCAGCAGCCGCGTCCGCGACCACACCCGCACCAGCTCCGCGTCCGCCTTCGCCAGCCCGACCAGGATCTGCCCCAGGTCCCGCCCCCGCACCTTCTTCATGCTCATGAACACCCGCTCAACCCCGTCCGGGCCCTTCAGCGCCCCGAAGTCGTACACGGGCACAATGTTCGGGTGCTCCAGCCGCGCCGTCAGCCGCGCTTCGCGGGCGAAGCGCTCGGACATCCTCGCGGGGAGCCCCTCGAGTACGATTTTCACGGCCACTGTCCGCTCGAGCGCGCTGTCTTCCGCTTCGACGATGCGGCCCAGCCCGCCGCGCCCGACTTCCGCACCGAGTTTGTAGCGGACGCCGGAGGGGTGAGTGGCAATGACGACGGGGCTGGAAGCGGGGGGGCGCGTGGTGCGAAGGAGGGCGGTGATGTCCGCGTCGGGATTCATCGCCAGGAGGCGATCCCGCACTTCCTGGTCCAGGCCGGCCCCCGCCAGGCGGATCGCCTCGTGGCCGTTCACCTGCATTTGTGCTTCGACGATCGATTCCAGCGCCTTGCGTTCGGTCCCGCGGAGGAATCCGCGTTCGTGGAGGAGTTCGGGAAGGCTGCGGGGGTAGCCGACGATCCAGGGGCCCGCCACGCCGAAGAATTGTTCCGGAGAAACGAAGTTCATCCGGAGGGCCAGGAGGCCAAACAAGAGGTCGGATTCGCGCGACATCGAGGGTTCCGTTGAAAACAGAGCGAGAGGTTCGCGGCCGCGCGAGGGGGGGATGGTAGCACGGGGATCGCGGGGGATCGAAACTCGGGTGAAGAGGGAGGTGACGCCAGGAAAACTTTTCGAAATCAAGCGCGGCGCCGCAAGTTCTTGCCGGGCTTGGCCTAACAATCTACGAAATTCTTAAGACCCACTTGAATAGTGTCGATATACACAGTATATTCATGAGTATCGCAGTTGAAACACACAGGAGATGGACATGTCCGCAGGACTGACACCGAAGCAGCAGGAGATATTCAAGTTCCTCTGCAACCACGTTCGCGAGCATGGATTTCCCCCGTCCTACGAGGAAATCGCCGAACAGTTCGGGTTCGCTTCGCCGAACGCGGTGACGGGCCACCTGAAGGCTCTTGAGCGCAAGGGGCACATCCGGCGGAGCGAGAAATCGCGTGCGCTGGAGATCACCGATCCGTCGTTCCGCCAGAGCGGGATTCCGATCATCGGGACCGTGGCGGCGGGGACCCCGATCCTGGCGATCGAGAACCGTGAGGGAATGCTTTCCATCGAGGACCTGGTCGGGAATTCCGAGGGGCTCTTCGCGCTTCGCGTCCGTGGCGAAAGCATGGTGGGCGCGGGGATCAACCCGGGGGATTACGTCATCGTCCGGCCGGCGCCCATGGTCGAGTCGGGGCAGATCGGCGTGGCGTTCCTGGATGGCGAAGCCACGATCAAGCGGATCTACAAGGAATCCACCGGATGGCGGTTGCAGCCGGAGAACTCCGGGATGCAGCCGATCTGGGTCAGCAAGGATGACGCGACGTTCTGGGTCGGCGGCAAAGTTGTCGGCGTCGTCCGCAAGATCCAGGTGTAAGACTTTAGGCCAGATGTTTGGTGATTGTCAGGTGGAAAGATAAACATCTACAGGTAGGGGATGACCGTCATGCTCGCCACCAAGTCTCGTATGCGGACCGGACCGGCGCCGTCGATGCCCCTCATCGACACCCGGACCCTCGCCGCCGCCGTTTCGCACCGCATCGCCGATCTGCCCGCGCTCTTCAACGACGCTCCCACCACCTTCATCGAGGAGGCCGGAACCGCCTTCCTCGTGACCCGCGCCGATGGCCCCGACGTGCCACTCCTTCTCCATGCCCAACTGGGCGATATCGAGTTCGGAGTGGCTGAGGAACCTGCTTTCCCGCTCCTCTCCGTCGTCGCCACCCTGCGCACCGCCGGCGGACCCCGCTACGCCGGCATCACCATCGACATCGGCTCCACGGAGAACCTGAACCGCTTCCGGCTCATGATCTCCCAGCCGTCCGTCGACGTCGTCGTCCTCGACCCGGCGCTCCACTTCGCCGCCGCCTACCGGTTCGAGCTTCCCCTGTGGACCCGCGCCCAGGCTCATCGTTGCCTGGACCAGGCGAGACGGCACCTGGAAACCATTCCCCTCGAAAAGCGCTCCTTCCGGCGCGCCTGGGACCGGCTCCAGGATTACTGCAACCAAACCCTGACTGCCTAAGGAGGATTCGTGTCCACCAAGCCCGCTACCAAGCCCGCCAGCAAAGACCTCGTCAAGGAAGTCGAGCGCCAGAAATCGCGCGCTCTGGAGGCCGTTGTCGCTGAAATCCAGAAGCGTTACGGCGCCGGCGCCGTGATGCGCCTCGGCTCCGACGACATCGTCCCCGTCGAAGTCATCTCCACCGGCGCCATGTCCCTCGACCTCGCCCTCGGCATCGGCGGCGTTCCGCGCGGCCGCATCGTCGAGATCTTTGGCCCGGAGTCGGGCGGCAAGACCACCCTGTCCCTCCACATCATCGCCAACGCCCAGGCCAACGGCGGCGTCGCCGCTTTCATCGACGCGGAACACGCCATCGACCCGGCCTACGCCAAGCGCCTCGGCGTCTCCACCGATCACCTCCTCCTCTCCCAGCCTGACTCCGGAGAACAGGCCCTCGAAATCGCTGAGGCTCTCGTCAACTCCAACGCCGTCGATGTCGTCGTCGTCGATTCCGTCGCCGCCCTCGTCCCCCGCCAGGAACTCGAAGGCGAAATGGGCGACGCTTCCATGGGCCTCCAGGCCCGCCTCATGTCCCAGGCCCTCCGCAAACTCACCGCCGCGATTTCCCGCTCCAAGACCTGCGTCATCTTCATCAACCAGATCCGCGAGAAAATCGGCGGCTACGGCAACCCCGAAACCACCTCCGGCGGCCGCGCCCTCAAGTTCTACTCCTCCGTCCGCATCGAGATCCGCCGCGTCACTTCTATCAAGACCGGCGAAGAAACCGTCGGTAACCGCGTGAAGGCCACCGTCGTCAAAAACAAGTGCGCCGCACCCTTCCGCAAAACCGAGTTCGACATCCTCTTCGGCCGCGGCATCATCCATTCGCGCGACCTCCTCGATACCGCCGCCGAACTCAAGGTCGTCGATAAGTCCGGCACCTGGTTCACATTCGGCGATACCCGCCTCGGCCAGGGCCGCGAAAATTCCGCTGCCTTCCTCGAAGCGAACCCGGATGTCATGACCCGCCTCGACGACGCCGTCCGCAAAGTCGCCAACCCTGCCCCCGAACCTGAACCTGTCCGCGAAGCGTCCTAAACGAAAGGATTTTCCATGCGAGTGCTCTGGCTTCTTATCGTCATCCCGGCCGCGCTGATCGCGGCCATGTAATCCTCCCGCCGACCGCCCCAGGCGTCGGCGGGCCAAGCCTGGCCCCTCTCCGAGCCGGCCTCCGTTCCCTCCCCAGGGGCGGGGGCCGGCTTTTTTCGTGCTCCCGACCGCTCAACTCCATGGGGCGCCGCCTTGCCGCGCTTCTTTCTTCGTGATTGAATGCGCCTCCTCTTCGCCTCGCGCGATGAAGGTGCCGTCCCCCCGATTCGGAAAGGCCTCTTCGCGCTGTGAGCCGCGTTCTCGCCCTTGGCAATATCACCCTTGAGGGAACGAGCGTTTCCACGCTCGAGACCTGTGTCGCGGTCCGCGAACTCAACCTCTGCTTCGACATCGGCAAAGGCCCCCGGTACGCCGCAGGGATGGACAACGTCCTCCTCACCCACGCCCACCAGGACCACGCCGTCGGCATCGCGCTTCATATCGCCACGCGCAAGCTCCTCGACCTCGCGCCCCCGAACATCTATCTCCCGGCGCAGATTTGCGAGGACATGCGGAACCTGATCTCGGCGTGGGAACGCCTCGAACGCCGCAAGACCCGCTATAACCTCATCCCCGTCCGTCCCGGCGAGCGCTACGACATGCGCAAGGGGCTGTTCTTCAAGGCCTTCCCGACCGAACACACGATCCCGAGCATGGGGTTCCAGGTGTTCGAAGAGCGCAAGAAGCTGAGGCCGGAGTACATCGGGCTGGACGGGCCGGCGATCGTGGAGCTCAAGTCAAAGGGCATCGAGATCACCGACACCGTGGAAATCCCGATGGTCACGTTCGTGGGGGACTCGACGATCACGCCGCTGGATCGCTTCCCCGAAATGCTGAAGAGCCAGGTCGTCATCCTCGAGTGCACGTTCCTGGCGCCCGAGGACCTGCCGATGGCGCGGAAGAAGCATCACACGCACATCGCGGAGATTGTCGAGCGGGCGGAGCTGCTGAAAGACTGCGAGTACCTGGTGCTGTCGCATTTCAGCACGCGGTACACCCGGGAGGACGTGCATCGCGAAGCGGCGGCGGCGCTCCCGGAGTCACTCAAGAAGAAGACGAAGATCCTCTATTGAGAGCGTGAGAAACAGTCGCCCTGCGGCCCGCGACACCAGCCCGTCCGGCGCAGGGTAGCCTTGAGAGTCGAATTACATGTTTTCGAGGCGCGCCGGACGCGCCGGCGCCGCGTGCCTTCGGGCGACTGTTTTTCACGCTCTCAGGGATCGTTTTCGAAAGGCTGCGGCGGGGTGGAGAGCGGTCAGGCCGACGCAGCCTGACACGCCGGAATTTTGCTCACGCTCTGAGCCAGGCCCCTGCGGTCAATACCTCAGCATCGCGCCGATCTTCCCGTGTTCGGCCAGGACATCGCCCGCGGGGACGATGCGGATGGCGCCGCCCTGGTGCACGGTCAGCGCTACCGCTTCATCGACCACATCCGAAGCTTCCTTCGTGGGCTCGCCGCACCGGGAGCACTTGACATCCTTCTCCGAAAGCGTCTCACACGCGGTGCAATGGTGGCCGGGGGAGATGAAATCCTCGCTGACGAAGAGCGTCTGGACGCGGCGATCGTTCAGGGCGGCGAGGGTACTTTTCAGCCCGGTGACGGCCTGGCTTCCGTTGGAGCGGGCGGCCCCGACGAGGCGCCGGACGAGGTCCTCGCGACGGTTCTTTTCCTCGGTCGCGACGAGTTCGTTCGTCTTCGTGCGGATCTCTTCCCGGCTGGCCGCGCGGACATCCGCGCGGAATCGCCCCGCGACGCGCTCGGCGACGTAGGAATGGAGGTGGCGTTCAAACCCGCGGAGATCTTCCAGGTGGCCGCCCAGCACCAGGTATTCGAAGGGTGCGGACTGGAAGGCGTGGAGAAGTCGGTCGGCGGCGTCCTGGTAGTGGTGGTGGACGGTTTCGTCGTGGTGGTGCTCGATATGGCGCTCGTCTTTGCCCTGGAACCCCGCGTTGCGGACCTTGCTTCCGGTCTCGTGCGTGATGTCGAACATGTCGTGAATGCCGTCCGCGTAGAAATTGAAGGCGCGGGCGCGGTGCTGGTCCACGAGCACGGTAACGGCGTGGGGGGCCTGGGCGAGAAGCGCCTGCAGCGGGCGGAGGTAGGGTGTGGGGCCGGCGAGAAGCGTGGCTTTGAAGCCGAAAGGCAGCGACCACATCTGGTAGAAATCCCGGCCGGTGCAGGAGAACGCGGCGAGGCCGCGGTGTTCGGCGCGGTTGAAGGCGTGGCTTGCGATGCCGTCGCGGAGGCGGTCGAAATCGCCCTCGACGGACTTGAGCTGGTCGTGAGTGAGACCCGTGCCGCGCAGTTCGGTCAGCCGGTCGCGGGTGAGGTCCTTGAGGAGCGCCTGGACAGCGGCCTTGGAGAAACGCTTGGGGTCGGTGTTCAGGTAGAGCGAAGTGACGAGCAGGGGCGCCGGGCTGAACTTGGAGAGTTCGGCGAGCTGGGCGGGGTTGAGCATGGTGCGCTCCAGAATTGAGGGAAGGGGGAGCGTGAGCTTCGCTGCGGGGGGGATTGTAGCGGGGAAGGGGCCCGGGGGCGAGGAATCGGAACGGGCGCCGCGGCGCCCCGCGTGCTGGACGCCCCTCACGGGCACCGCTAGAGTCGCCGCGCCATGGAACTCTCAGAACGGGCCGGGAAGATCATCGCGACGCTCAAGAAAGCGTACCCCGATGCGAAATGCAGCCTCGCGCACGAGGAGCCGCTTCAGCTCCTGGTCGCGACGATCCTCTCTGCGCAGTGCACGGACGAGCGGGTGAACAAGGTGACGCCGGGGTTGTTCCGGAAATACCGGGATGCGAAGGCGTTTGCGGAGGCGCCGCCGGGGGAGCTGGAGGCGGACATCCGGAGCACGGGGTTCTTCAACAACAAGGCGAAGTCGATCCGCGGTGCGTGCCGGCTGATCCTGGAGAAACACGGCGGGCAGGTCCCCGACACGATGGAGGCGCTTCTCGAACTCCCCGGGGTCGCGCGCAAAACGGCGAACGTGGTGCTCGGGAACGGCTTCGGGAAGAACGAAGGCGTGGTGGTGGACACGCATGTGACGCGGCTCTCGCGGCGGATGGGGCTGACCCGGCAGAAGACGCCGGAGAAGATCGAGCTCGCGCTGATCAAGCTGGTGCCGCGCGCCGACTGGGCGCTCTTCAGCCACCTGCTGATCCACCACGGGCGTGCGGTCTGCGACGCGCGGAAACCGGAGTGCGAAGGGTGTTGCGTGGAAAAGTGGTGTCCGAAAACGGGGGTCAAATGACGCGATACCTGGCGACGGTGGAAGACGTGAAGGCGGGCGGGGCGCTGGTGATCGACTGCCGGCGGCTTCAGTCGTACGAAGGCGGGCACATCCCGGGGGCGGTGAAGCTCGACATTTACGAGCACCACTGGCCTGACACGACGCCGCGGGGGGTGAAGCTCTTCGTGTGGCAGATGCAGGAAGTCATGCGGCGGCTTGGGGTCACGAACTCGAAGCGGGTGATCGCGGTGGACGAGGACTCGGGGATGCTGGCGGCACGGCTGGTGTGGACGCTCGACTGGCTCGGGCACCCGGACGTGGCGATGCTCGACGGCGGGATGAAGGCGTGGGTCGCGGCGGGCGGGGACGTGTCGAAGGAGTCGTCGGCGGGGAAGCGCAGCGCGTGGACGGCGAGGCCGGACGCGTCGAAGATGATCACGGTGGATGGCATCAAGCGGGGCCTCAAGAAGCTGACGGTCGTGGACACGAGGAGCCCGGAGGAGTATGCGGGGACGCTGGTCCGGGCGGCGAGGTCCGGGACGATCCCGGGCGCGATCCCCGTGCACTATGTGGACAACCTGCGCGGCGGGAAATTCAAGCCGGTGGAAGAGCTGCGGGCGATGTACGCGGCGGCCGGGGTGGAGGCGGGGGACGACGTGGTGCCGCTGTGTAACGGCGGCTACCGGTCGGCGCATTCCTACGTCGCGCTGCGGCTGTGCGGGTTTGCGAAGGTGCGGAACTACTACGCGGCGTGGCAGGAGTGGGGGAACCGGCCGGACACGCCGATTTTGAAGCCGGGAGGGAAGAGGTAAAGCGGGGTGCAGGGTCGGTATTGCGGGGGGGCCGCGAGGGGAAACGGCAAAGACAAAACGGAGAACCCTCAAGCAAACGACAAACCACAAATGACAAGTCGGGCAGATCGTCGAATGGCTTGCCCGGTGGCATCATCCGTGGATCTTGTTCTCTGTTTTGATTTTGGCGTTTGGTTTTGCGTTTCGCGGTTTTGAGTTTGCCTTTTCGCGGCCAGGGTTCGAGTGGCAGCGGCGTATTGACGCCGAGGCGAATGTTTACTAATATGGTAAACATTCGTGCGGGCGCTCTTCCCCCCCCCAACAACCTCGCTTACCCTGTCCCTCGTTCCCCTTCGCAAGGACCTCGCCATGCCCGGCTGGAAAGACTTCGTCGATGCCGCCCGCAAGCTCGTCCCCGAAATCACTGTCGCCGACCTCGAGGCCAGGCGCCGGCGCGGAGAGCACTTTGTCCTCCTCGACGT
>JAIOPR010000265.1 GCA_021413805.1 Planctomycetota bacterium | reverse complement strand
CGCGTCGGAGCTTGCCAAATTCGGCTTGAGCCTCTGCCTCGGGAGTCGAGGCGCCCGAGGTCCGCCGCGTAGGACACGGCCTCGACGTGGACTACGGGGAAGTCACGCTCGATGGCGGCCAGGAGTGCACCGATCGCAAGGACCTTGCTGCCCATTGGTGACAATATCGTGAGCGAGCCGCCGATGTCCTTAAAAACGCGCTCCCTCAACTCGTCGAGGCGGAGGATTGTGCGGTAAAGGTCAAGCGGGTTTTTCTCGTCCGCGTAAACAATATTGTGGAAGTCCACGTGCCAAACGCTCTCGAATTGCTCGCCGTACTCCGCGATGAGCCGATCCGGACGCCGCGGGTTATCCGCGGGGAACGGCAAGATCGGGCACACGTCGTCAGGTTGGACGTGGGCGTGGATTCGCTCGAGGATCACACGTCGGCCTTCTACGAGCTGAGGTAGCCATAGCCGAGCCGCCTCCTCATGTTCGCTCAAGCCGAAGCCGCCCTTGAATCCGGCCATGGTGTCGGCCGAGTCCGATGGCGTTGTGACGATCGCCGCGTCGGTGTTTGTTTCGTCCGTGACCATGACGTGAATGTTGGCCTTGAGGCCGAGCCCAAGCAAGTGCCGGACAACCGGGAACGCAACGCCGACCGACAGCGCGCTCAAGTCCACGACAACATCAGTCACGCAGTCGAAGTTGAAATCGCTGATCGCTGCAACGGCTCGACGACCTCCAACGACAACCCCTCCCGCGGCGAAGACCTCGATCTGCACGACGCCACAAGTAGGGATAAGCTCTCGAAGACGCGAAACATTCTTGTCGGCACGCTCGACTAGCTCGGCGTGTGGAGCCGAGCGCTCCTCACGGAGGAAGAAACCACGGACTTTTTCTAGACCGGCTATCGCCACGAGTTGCTCCGAGACGTTTGTCGAGCGAGGATCGAACCCGCCGCCTCCAATCACGAGGACTCGCCGATCGTTGGTCGCGAAGAACTCCCGCAGGAAATTCGCCGCGTCCTCACCACGGTGGCTGACGCACCTCCCCCAACGGAGCGCGCGCATTACCGTGCCTCCGAGATCATTCGCGCAAGCTCGCGAACACTTCCCTCGACGAATCCCCCCCGCTTGAGAGTGAGGCCGAAGTGGAGCAACGGAACGCCGCCCAACTCCAGCAAACACCACTCCTCATGTTTGCAGCTATATCTTGGCACCAGGGTAAAGGCGCGATAAGCGACGCCATACTGAAGAACTCGGGCTACTTCCGGGTGCATCTTGGGAATCGCATCAAATTCAGTCTGAAGGATCCCATAGGCGTTCGCTCCGGCATCGAGCGGAGCATTCGGCTCGAGGGACCGCGCGAGCAGTCGCGCACCGAATTGGGTCACTACGTACTTAATCGCCTGAACGTGAGGGAAGTTCCAGTCACGGAAAATCTCGTCGGCCCGTGCTCGAAGGAGGCGACTCTGCGTGGCGGCGTCGAGAGATGGGCGCCTCGAACGGACAATGTTGGCCGCCGACTCATCGACGAGGCGTGCCGCAAGATGTAAAAACTGCTCGGCGTTTTCGGTCGCCGCGTCGCAGAGATCCTCCATGCCGTAGAAGTAGGGCCGCTTGTGTTCGTGGAGGAGTCGGATGCACGCGGCGTCGTAAACACCTAGGTCCGCAGTGAGGGGCCTCGCGGGTTCGGGATCTCCTTTCCCGAAGAGCTCGCCCTGTGGCACGCGCTTCATGTAACGGTGCATCAAGACGATCAGCATGGCGAGCCGAATCTCCTCCGGGTGCTCTCCCTTCGCGTACCGATCCACCTCCTCGAGGATCTGCCGACGCCGCTCGTCGCCAATGCCGAGGCGCGACTGGGCCATGTTTACGCTTTCAGCGAGCCTCGCGAGCTCGGCATCTGCGAGCGGCTCGACTTGGGTCGTCAAGAGGTCGGAGAAGCGCTCGAGCTTTCGCGTGGCGAAGAGCGGCATGAGCCGAAGGTAGCGGTCAGCCATGTCGCGAGCCATTGATCGAAAAGCCATGCGGTTTTTTCGTCGCGTTTCACCGTGGCCTGCGCTCTGGAGTGTAATTTCAGTTATGTCGCGCTTCGCACTGATGCCGGGGAGCGGAGGCAGCGGCGAACAGTCCCTCGTTGCCGCTTCGAGAGCCTCCGCCGGCTGGAGTACGTCGAGGCGCGTAACGATCCACCTTGCGACTCGGAGCTCCCGGCGAGCCAGTCGATTTCTTAGCCCGGCAAACTGAGCCGGGTGAAGTGTATGAGCGTCGTCGAGAACGACCAGAGGCAGGAGAGTTCGCCCCGCCCAAGCCCCCGCGCTGATCTGGAAGCCCTCAATCACGTCGAAAGGCTGGTAGGCGGTTGTGCAATCGGGGTCCAGCTTCTCCAGGGGTGGGGCAATGAGAGCAGCCACCGTCTGGTAGAGCGCGCGCTCCACTCTTCGCCCACGCTCGACGATCGCGCGTGCAGACGTCCCCCCGATCGCGGCAACGGCACCCTCAGCATTCCCCAAGGGCCGAACGCTTACATGTTCCAGGTTAACTCCGCACGTCTCCAGATGCCGCAACCAAGTCAAAACGGCTCGCGCTTGGATGAGAGCGAGCGTCAGGGCGAGCCTCAACTCCTCGGAGTAGGGGAACTCCCAGATTTCTCGGTAGTCCGACTCGAGCGACAATCTGCACGCAAGGAGTGTGGGTCTGCCGTCGCGAACTGCCTCGCATTCTGCCAGCGCCCCGAGAAGGGGCTTATGCGTGGTGGCCTCGCTGTTTCGAAGAAGCGCAGCTAGCATCGGGAGCTCGAACAAACGGGCGAGCGTCGTCTTTCCGCTTCCCGGTGTTCCGCTGATCAGCACGAGTCGGTCGTAAAGGACACCCGCTTTCGCGTGACCGGCTAGGAAATAGCGCACAGGCTCCGGACTGACGATGCCGAGGAACGCCTCCGCGTCGCGCAGGTGCTCCGTCGCTCTCTTCAGGAAAGGGTTATCCATGCTGCTGCCTCAGGAGTGCCGCTGGCGTCGCCGAAAGAGCGGTCGCATGGCATGCTGGCCATATTTCCCTTCGGTTTCGGCCCAAAGAAGCGCAATCGAGTTGTTCGGCGTGTTGTGCTCGATCACGAGCGGAAGCCGCCCCTGAGCGAAGCCATAGCGAGCGTCGCCTCCCTTCTTGACGCTCTCGGTCTCCACGGCCGGATCGTAGTACTTTTCGATCAGCTTGCAGAACTCCGAGAGGCGCTCCGACGTCACCAGGACCGTTTCGGGCAGGACGACCCCGTAAGTAAACTCGACGGAAGAGAACCATTTCTCGCCGAGTTCGGCCTTCGCCTCGGCCTGTCGTCGGCTGTTCTCGTCGCGTGCCTTTGCCGAGGCGACGTAGTGATGAACGCCCACGGCGAAGTCGGGCGAGAACGTAGCCTCCAGATGTCTTTCGGCTTGGACCCAGAACTTATGGAGCTTCCCATCCCACCCTTCTTCCTGCTTCCGGAGGAGAGTCGTGCCGCTACCCGTGAAGTCGTCAATCAAGAACACGAAGGCAAACTTGGCGCTCGCATCACCCAGCTCGCTCCTTAGCTTCTTTCGAAGCGACTCCCATTTCCCGTCGTTGATTTCGGTCGCGACCACGACCTGCTCGTTGCTGAGGACGCCTTCATTGGCTCGTCGAAACGCGTCGATCTTGGCGCCGTCGCTCAGACCCATGAAGAGACTTCGGCGGACGAGCTCTTTAAACCCGGACTCTGCCTCGCGGTGAGACCACAGCCGGTGGGGGTTGATTCCGAGATCCGCCGCGAGCCGGCGCTCGAGCCGACGTTGTACGACCTCGGGGAAGAAGAGGTCCACCAGATGCTGGATCTCCTGCGGACCGAAGTACAGGAGGTGCTCGCGTATGAAGCCATAGGCTGTTTCACGCTCCTCCGGCTTAAATTGCTGGAGCCAGTGGGCTAGGCTCTCAAGGAACCGAGCGCCAGCGGTGTAGCCGTCGTAGGCGTCATATTTCAGCCTGGACATGAGAGCTAGCCAGGCGAATTCGTCGCTGCAGCGACTCGATTCCCACTTCATGACCTTGCTGAGGATCCTGAGCGCGAGCGTCTGGTTCACGGCGCCCTCTCTTCGTTGATCGTGAATCTTGCAGTTCCCTTTTTCACCGTAAGAGCGCGAAGGTATCGCAGTGTTGCGGATACACCCCGAACTCCGGGAGTTGCGAGATTCCAGCATGTTCGAGGATCCGGTGAGACCTCGTCGGCGGATAGAGAGCACGGCTCCTGAAGGAGGGAGTAGTCGTTTCCCGGCCAGCGTCCGCGATCTCCTATGCAGAGGATTGCCCTCTCCTCTGGGAGATCACGGCGCACGCGCTCTACCAACGATCGCTTGGAGACACCTGGGGCGAGAACGTCAACCGAGTGGCTGCTTCTCACTACCGATACCGCGTTCGGTACCTCCGTGGCGATCAGTTGGGCAACCGACTCCCAAAGCACCGTCTCGGAAACCGGAGCGCACCTGACCACGGAGAGCTGCATTCGTTTTGCTTTAATTTTTGTGTGTGCACTGATCCAGGCGTCCGCGGCGAGCGCCCGCTGAACCGCGGGTAGCGGGTCATCAGATCCCTCGAGCTGTAGAGGGTCCAAGTCCTCGTCGAGTTTGCGAACATGGCCGCCGTTGTAGTAGCCGATCCAGACTCGATGGTGATAGCGCTTCTCCAGGCAGACAGCGAGGTCCTTCCGGACGGACTTGCCTCGGCCAGTCGCAATGCCTAAGACGAGCCCACTACGGAGGAGTCGATTGAGTTGCTCGGCGACAGGCGCGTCGAGTCCCCTGAATCGCGCGTGGCGGTCGCAAATCGTCCCGTCGTAGTCGAGGACGAGGGCACCAAAGTTTGTGCTGCGGAGCGTGTCGACGAAGGAGTTAAGCGCATCTCGCCACTTCTCGAGCTCGCCTCGTGTCTCTAGGGTGGCGATCGGCTCGCCTGCCTTTCTCTCGATCGCGGCTGTTTCCCATGATCGGGTCGCACGAGGGCTAAATGCTCGAAGGTGGTAGAGCTTCCTACCGAAGGCCGGAACACTGGGACGCCCGGGATCGATTCCGCGGGCACGCCCTGCGGAGGCCACAACAAACATGATCTTCACGAGGGAAGTCATACTGGCTACGAAGCTTTCTTGTTTCACTCTGAGACGCACTATAGGAACTTCGTTTCGGGGTAGCAGGGCGAGTGTACGAGCCGCGAGATCCTCGTCCTCCCCCGTGACTAGCGCGAGAACGGCCGACGAAGACGCGCGCTTCGCCAGCCAGTGGTGCCGTCCGTGTGCATAGTTCCTGAAGTCCGCAAGCTGTACGGTGCCGAGAGCCCCCTCGGTGAACTTCGATTCTAGGTCCAGGGCAGCCGATCGAGTTGAAGGACCGTGGAGCACGACGAGCGTGTCGCGGTCCCAGAGTCGACGGCACTCATTATCAACGGCGGCGCTTGCATCCTCGACCTCGACTCCGTCGAGGAGCTGCGACAGCTTGGGCGGAAGGTCGGACGGGAGACCTGAAACCGCTCGATAACCCCGATACAAGAGGAGGGAGAACGCGATGAGCGTGTTCGTTGCGAGAAATCCATCCTTTCCACCCGGAGGAGGGTACTCGAAGACGTCCGCGTCGTAGCTCAGCGCGAGGTCCGCGAGCGGGCTCCCGATCGCCCCGCAAAGGACAAGGAGTTGCCGTGGCTCACGAGTGCAGGCCGAACGAGTGGCCCCCATCACATCGGGATTTCGGCCCCCGGCGCTCAGCATCATCACCGTTACGTCCTCGAGGCGCTGCGTCGACTCGGCGACCAGGTCCAAGGGGGTAGCCACGCGCGCGAGGCGCCCTGTGTGACCTTGGTGGAGCGCGCACGCGAAATCGGCAGCGGTGAGGGAGCCACCTGAGCCGACTGCAATAAGTGAACGTCCGACACCTCGGCCGAGGGCGTCAGCGAGAGGCGAGACATCGTGACCCGTCGCCCACTCATACGTTCGGGCGAGTCGTTGCAGATCGCGAATGAACGGCTTGCCCACCTTGTCCTCCGGGCTAAACACTCGGGTAACAGTCCGAGAGCGAAGTCCTCTAACGAGGCGAGGAGGATACCATGGGCCTCCATCGCTCTGGGAAACACCCAACGTCTCGCTGGGGAAGGTTTCAGCGCGCGCACGGATGGCACCGAAAGTAACAGCCACTCCCCTGACGGACATCATCCGAATTTGCGGGCGTTCCAGCCCTGCGGGACTTGCACGAGGCGGTGGGCCAGCTTCTGGACCTCGCTCCTCGACCGCGGACCAGGCCGGCAATCCTCAAGCGTCCACCCAGGTGGTAAGGCTCTCCAACGAACGCGTTTACGGTGTCGGTGGCAGGTGAGATTCTCTCCGTCAATGCGCATGGTTCCTCAACCCCGTTTCCGCGCGGCGGGGACTCTGCGAGAGTCCAAATGCACAAGCGAACTGCCAATCGATACGCCCGTTCTCAACGGTGGCGACCTGCAACAATCGTCGAACGGGTGGAAGAAACGCCCGCCCGAAAGGCTGACCGGCATCCTCTTCCCGAAGGTGAGGGCAATGGCGGGCATCAATGCCGCGATTCGCTGCGTCCGCTTCGAGGCACAGGACTGACGCGCGGATTCCTACCTGACCTAAAGACAGGGCGCGGCGAGCGAGGATCGCGCGAAGCAGGTATTGATGGGAGCGCGGCGCGCTGGAGAGGGCTGGGCTCCTGGATCAACAAGCGGACAGGATTATTCAGCCATGCGACGGGAGAGGTGTCGCAGACTGGGCTGAGTCATCGACCCGTGTGGTTGATTCGACTCGATGGGCGGTCCGAAAGCGCCTGAGAGAAGGTGGGGAAGTGAGCCAGGTTTCTGCTGTCGTGCAATGAACCCGGCGCGTGAGCGTGGCCTGTCCTATTTTCTTCTGCTGCGTTTAGGCGGTCCCGGGGTTATCGCGACACCCGTCTTGCTCCGATTCAGCAGGCGGAATGCCCCCACGAGAGCGGAAAACTCCTCGTCGGGGTCCTTGCCGCAGGCGTCGCACCACCACACGAATTCGATCAGATCGAGTCGCCGATCCCCTTTCAATGTGCGCCAAATTTGGTTCTGGAACGCACCGAGCTTCCGAGCGAGTGCCACCCCGCTGAGGCCCGACTCGCGGGCCATCTCCTGCAGTCGCTTCTGAAGCAGTCTGCCTTCCGCTGTGAATGAGGTCTTGCGCACCTGCGGAGTCTGAATTGTGCCTGCGATCTACCACAAACCGTGGTAGAAATGGAGGCGTGCTAAAGGGGCCGTGGAAGACGACAAATCTTGGGAGGGCCTTGAATGAAAAACCTGCGTGTCGCGGCGCTGATCCTGGTTGGCGTTTGCACTCTCTCCTGCCAGAAGACCGCTGACCCGGCGCTGGAAAAGCAGTGCCACGACCAGCTCGGGAGGGTTGGCATCTACCTTTCGCTGTACGAGGCGAAATACCACGGGTACCCGACGGCACTCGCGGGTATCGAGAAGCCGGACCTGTGCAGTGACATGTCCATCTGCCACTGCCCTTTCGCGCTGGCCGGCGAGAACTACGCCTATAGAGGGAACGAGGCCGGTGCAGGCCCGGGTGACGACTTCGTCCTCGCCTACGACGCCACGCCGCACCCCGATGGTTTCCGACACGTCGTCTACGTGAAGAACCGCGTGAATAAGCTGAACGAAACCGACTTCAAGAAGGCTCTGGAAGTGAAGTGACTTCCATCGTCGCCGCCAGGTGAGCCTGCGCGGCAGTGGAGAAAAGACCATGGCCATCGCCTTTGCGTGTCCTGTCTGCGGCAAGCGCATGAGCGTCCCCGACGCGCACGCCGGGAAGGTGGGGAAGTGCTCCTGTGGTGCCAGCGTGAGAATCCCCCCAGCCGCGCCCTCCCAGGTCCTCGAAGGGGTCCCAGTCCCGATCGACGCGGACTCCCTGCCAAGCTGCGAGCTGTGCGGCAAAGTTGTCGCCGACGGTGGGAAAATCTGCCGCGCCTGCCGGGACTCGTTCGGTGCTCCCGCCTCTGGGGGAGGGACGGCGTCTCCAGCACGAACCACCGCCGGAAGGGGAGTGGGCGGAGTGGTGATGGAGAGCTCCAAAACCTGTCCCGAGTGCGCTTCGAAGATTGACGCCGACGCGAAGCGCTGTCC
>JAIOPR010000264.1 GCA_021413805.1 Planctomycetota bacterium | reverse complement strand
CGTCACATCGTCGCCCCGCAGCACGATCGGGCCGGGGCGAAGAGCGCTCGCAAGGACGGGCGCGTTTTCCTCGACATCGAGGGCCAGCACGCGGCCGACCGCGTTTTCTTCCTGGGCCACCGCGCTCGTTTCCGCCGCGGAGATGTCGCCGACCGTCACGTCCGTGGAAACCACGCGATGCCCGGCGCGCATCGCGCGGCGGGCGACAACTCCACGGCGCGTGCCCCGGACCGAAGCCCGGGCGATCCAGACCGCGCTGTCCGCGTCGCCGATATTCACGAAGACCCGGAATCGCGCCGTGCCGAGCCACCAGCCGTCGGACGGCTTCACCGCGACGATTTCCACCCTGGCAAAGTTCACATCCGCCGGCGCGTCCAGTTCCAGCACCTGGGCGCCGACGATGGCGCCGGGAAGCGCCTTCTGCGCGGCCTCGGCGATGGCCCGCCCCGCGATTTCACGGAATCCTTCGAGCCCCGGGGCCAGGTCGGCGTCCGCGCCGCGCACAGAGCACTCCCCGTACACCGTCACCGACCGCATTTCGACGCCGGCTTTCCGCAGCTCGACGCGCACTTCGTCCGCCGTCACCACCCGGGACCCGCCCTTCGCAGGCGCCCGGCCGAGCCACACGGCCGGCATTTCCTCGCCGCGCACTTCCGCGATATCGCTGAGCGCCACGTACCCCCCGCTGACACGCGCTTCCGGCCGAAGCACGACCGTGGTCGCGGCGGCGGCGGGGAGGGCGAAGGCGAGGAGAAGGGCGAGCGGGCGCATCATTTATCTCCGGAGGGTCGTGAGGGTCTGGAGCATTTCGTCAGCGGTCTTGATCGTGGTCGAGTTGAGCTCGAACGCGCGCTGCGTCTGGATCATGTCGGTCAGTTCGCGGACGGCCTCGACGTTGGACGATTCGAGGAATCCCTGCTGGAGGGTGCCGCGCCCGGTTTCGCCCGGCTTGCCGACTTCCGGCGCGCCCGAGGCCTGCGTCTCGAGGTACATGTTTTCGCCGATGGCGATCAGGCCTTCCGGGTTCGAGAACCGCGCGATTTCGATGTCCCCGATGCTCACGGGGGTCGTGGGGTTCGAGGGATCGAAACCCTCCACGTGCCCGTCCGGGGAGATGGAAATCCGCGTGACCTCGGGCGGAACGGTCAGCGTCGGCTCGAAAAACATCCCGTCTGCGTTGACGATGTTCCCGTCGCGGTCGCGATGAAGGGTGCCGTCGCGGGTGTAGCCGATGGTGTTCCCGTCCAGCTGCCGCACCTGGAAGAATCCTTCCCCGTCGATCGCCAGGTCAAGCTCGCGCTCCGTGGAGGACATCGGGCCCTGCCCGAACATCCGGTCCGTCCCGACCATCTTCACGCCGTGCCCGATCTGGATGCCCGAGGGGACCTGGCTTCCGCTCGCCGCGCCGGACCCGACGCGGCGCAGGTGCTGGTAGAAAAGGTCATGGAAATCCGCGCGCAGCCGCTTGAACCCGGTCGTGTTGACGTTGGCAAGGTTGTTGGCGATGACGTCGATTTCCTGCTGAAGCGACGTCATGCCTGTGGCGGCGGTGCTGAGGGCGGTGATGGACATGAATTTCCTCGAGAAGAAGGATTCCTGTTACGGGACCGTCTACGCCTGGAGCCGCCCGACCTCGTTCGCCGCTTTCCCGAGCAGTTCGTCCTGCATCCGCAGTACTTCTGAGTTCATTTCGTAGGCCCGGAAGGCCGTGATCATGGCGGTCATCTCGCGCACCGGCTCGACGCTGGACTGCTCGAGCGCGCCCGGCACGATGTCCACTGCCGTTGCGGCCCGCAGCCCCGCGCCTCCCGGGTCGGTCATCAGCGCGTCGCCAAACTTCTCCAGCAACTCGGGCCGGTCGAACTGCACCACGCCCAGCGTCGCCGCCACCCCGTCCTGGGTGAGGACTTCCCCGCGGGCGTTGATTTCGATTTTTGACGCCCCGGTGAGCGAAATCGGGGTGCCGCCGGTCGAGAGCACTTCGGCCTGCCCATCACCGGTCGCGAGCCTTCCCTGTGAGTTGACCGAAAAGTTCCCGGCCCGCGTGAAGAACGTCCGGCCGTCGCGCTGGACCGAAAACCACCCGTCACCCTGGATCGCGAGGTCGAGGGGACGGCCCGTCAGCGCCGCCGGGCCCGGCTGGCGGTCCCACGCCGTGCGGTCGATCACCAGCCCCGGCACGCTCTGCCCCGGGACGCCCGTGCCCGACTGGGCCCTCATGAGCCTCTGCCGGAACGAAATGAAATCCTTGCGGAAGCCGGCCGTCCGGACGTTCGCGAGATTGTTCGCAATCACGTCCGCACGGGCGTCCTCGGCCAGCATTCCCGCCGCCGCGATGAACATTCCGTTGCTCATCTAGAACACCCACGCAGTGACGGCCTGAAGGCTCCGCTTCGCACGCTGAAGCAGCCCTTCGCGCTCGGTGGTTTCGTGGATCTCAGTGACGGCGGCCGCGTAGCCGGAGTCGTCAGCGACCGAAATGGCCCGCTCGATCTCGTCGAGGACGAGGTCGAGGTCGTAGGACAGGTCGAGGGTGTCGCGGAGCATGGGTAGGTGGGCTTGCTGATCGCAAGGGGCGTGCCCCGCGCCATGCACGAGACTCAATTCATTCATGCATAAGGACTTATGACATTTGAAAATAAAAATAGCGCATCGGCGGGACTCAGCCCGGCGACTTCTGCCGGCACTCCCCGCCGGACTCGGCGGATTCGCCTGTCCGCATTCCTGCCGTCCCTACCTCGCCCCCGCCGTGCCGCCGCTCTTCTCCTTCGCTCCCGGCGGACCACTCCCCGCGTCGCCACTCAACGGCGCGTCGCTCCCCTTCTTCAGCCCACCCTCCGCGCCGCCCTTTAACTCCGCCGCGCGAAACTCACCCGAATCGGACGGCATCGGAAGCGCCGCCGGAGGGGCCGCCGCCCGGGCTGACCGGGCCGCGTTCAGTTCCTCCTTGCGGAACCGATCACTGGGGCGATTCCCGCGCGACGGTCGCCCGGAACTCACGGGCGAGTCGGACTTCGGCCTCCCCGGCGGGTGGCCGGACGGCGGCGGGTCCGTCTTCGGCTTCGGGTGCCTCGGGCCACCCTGCGGCCCCCGGCCATCCTGTTCTCCCCCGGGCGGCGCCCCCCCACCCGCCTGCGGCACCTGCGACTGCCCCTTCATCTGCCCGAAAATCATGCGACCCGCACTCGTCTGGATCACGCTCGTCACCGAAAGCGGAACAATCTCCCCGATGTGGTGGTACCCCCCCTCGATCACCACCATCGTGCCGTCGTCGAGGTACCCCACCCCCTGCCCGTGGTTGTCCCCCGCTTTCTGCACCTTCACCTCAAGCGTCTCCCCGGGCAGCATCACCGGCCGCATCGCCACCGCAAGGTCGTTCAGGTTCACCACTTCGACACCCTGCAACTGCGCAATCTTGTTCAGGTTGAAATCGTTCGTCACCACGCGCGCATCCATGAACTTCGCCAGCGCGACCAGCTTCCCGTCCACCCCCTCCGCACTCGGCGGACTCCCTTCGTAAATCTCCAGCCGCGATCCCTTCGAGTTCTGCATCCGGTTCAGCACGTCCAGCCCCCGCCTCCCTCGATTCCGCTTCAGCTTGTCCTGCGAATCCGCCACCTGCTGAAGCTCCTGCAGCACGAACCGCGGCAGAATCACCTTCGACGAAATCAGGTGCATCTCCATCACGTCCGCGATGCGGCCGTCGATGACGACGCTGGTGTCGAGCAGAAGCGGCTTGGGGCCTTTTTCTTCCTTTTTCAGCTCGATGAACGGGATGACGAACTTGAAATCATCGCGGGATTGAAGGATCCCGACGACGGACATGTAGACGAAGACGGCGAGGGAGCAGTACTGCACCCATTCCTGGAACCAGGCCTCGCCCTCGTTAAAGATGGGGAGGAGGAAGAGGGTCTTGGTGAAGAGAAAGGAGGCGATGAATCCGAAGACAACGCCGAAGATGACGGTGGAGATGAGGGCGAGGAAGCGTTTGGTGAACGCGACCTCGATCATGATGAAGACGGCGCCGAAGAGGAGCCCGGCGAGGGAGCCCCACCACCAGGGGGCGGTGGAGGACTGGAGGTCCGGGTTATGGGTCCAGAATGTGAGAGTGAGAGTCCGGCCGATCATGGCCAGGACGAGGGCGAAGATGATACGGAGACCCCAGATCATCGGGGCAGCGTAACACGGGAAGCGGTCCGGGAAAAGAGGCGGCCAGACCAGCGCCAGGAGCTTAGGGGTGTTGCAGGCGATGGCGGAGCAGAAAGCGACGTAGGTTCGTTTCGCTCCTCGCGTCGCCTCGTCATTGGGTCGGCACTTCTAACACCGCCGACCGCGACGTGGCTCAAAACTCGACGGAACACGACCCGAGGGCGAGCGAAAATTCTGCGCGGCGGGCGGAGTCGGCACTTCAAAGAAAAGCCGTACATGAACCGTCACTGGGCCGACGCAGCCGGCCACGCGGGATTTTTGCTCGCGCTCTGCGGTCCCCGGTTGACAAGCGCATCTTCCCCGCTATGATGCCCCGCTCATTCGGAGACCCAGGCGATGCCCCAGATGTGCTCGTTGTGCGGACGGAAGCCCGTGATCGGGAACATGATTGTCCAGCGCGGTAAGGCGAAGCGGGACGGCGGCGTCGGTAAGAAGACGACCGGCGTGACGCGGCGTTTTTTCCGCCCGAACCTCCAGCGGGTGCGCTCGCTGGTGGACGGCAAGCCGATTCGCGCATGGGTCTGCACGCGCTGCATCCGTGCAGGCAAAGTGACGAAGCCGCCGCGGAAGTGGAAAGCGAACGTCTAGACGAGCGGTTCGCGCGAGATCGAGGGCCCGGGACAACCGGGCCTTTTTTTTTGAAGAGGGGATGTATGCACCCCCGGCGCGGACGGTTCGCGGGGCCGCGTTCGCTGACGCGACGCTTTCAATAATCCCGCCCAGACTCTAAGATGGCACCGGTTCCGCCCGTGGAAACCAGGCGTGTCGAAGGACCATCTTCCCGGAGACTGAATGCCCGACCTGAAGGACATCATCCTCGGCAACGTCGCGATCGAGCGCGGCCTCGTGACACGCGAGTCGCTGCTCGAGCTGCAGAAACAGCAGCGCGACACGGGTCTGCCCCTCGGGCAGGTGATGCTGCGGGCAGGGCTGGTGAACGGCCCGAAACTGATCGAGTTGATGAAGCTGGTCAGCCTCACGATCGAGCACCTCGACGGCGGGCTGGAGGTCGGCGCAGACTCGGACGACTCCGCCGGGCCGCCGCCGCTTCTCGTCGGCTCCGCGAACGAGCCGAGCAAACCGCCGCGCAGCCATGATGACATCCCCGTCGTGCCGGTCGTGGGCGGCGGGGGGGCTTCGCGCCACCAGCCTCCCCGGACCAACTCCACGCCCATGGCCCCCGCCGCCTCCGCCATGCCCGGCGGCCCGCGTGTCGGGATCCCCACACCGAAACCGCTTCCCGCCCCCGGCACCCGCCAGGATATGCCGGCCGGCAGGCCCTCTGCGCCCATTCCGTCCTCTTTCGAGCCGGCCCCGCGGCCCGTTCCGCCGGCCGCGAAGCCCGCGACGGACCGCTTCGCGCCGATGCAGCCGCAAAGCTCGCCGTCGTCCGCAACGCCCCAGGGTTACCGTCCGAAGACCGAGGCATTCGATTTCGAAAAGGTTGAAGGCTACAAGCCGAAGACCGAAGCGGGCATGCCCGGTAAACCGGCAAACAAGCCCAAGACAGAAGCAACGCTGAACGCGCCGCCGGCGCGTCCCGCGACGGCCCGATTCGATGCGCCGCGCCCGGTCGCACCCGCCGGCAAGCCGAAGACGGGGCGGTTCGATGCGGCGCGCGCGGGGGGACGGACGCCGTCCGAGGCATTCCGGGTGGAACTGGCCTCGAAGGAGAAGAAGAGCGAAGTGCCTGAAGTCCAGGGCACCTTCGGGCAGGGGATGGACGCGGGAGGGCCGCCGAAAAAGGACAAGACGCGGCTGTTCTCCCCGGTGGCGCTTCCCCGCGAAACGCCCGCAGGAAAACTCCCGCCGGAACAGGTCAGCGCGCCCGGGGCGCCGGACGACCACCGGATTTCGGTGCCGCCGCAGGTGCGCGAGCAGTTGGCCGGGGTTTCGGAAGGCGCATCGACGCCTGCGGGCCGCCTGCCCTCGGGCATCGATGCGGAATCGAGGGCCATCGTGTCCCCGCTCGATGACGTGAAGGTCATCCCCGCCGGGACTCCGGCGTTCGAGATGCCCGCGGGCGCGGCGGCCGAAATGCCGCCTGTCGTCGGGCGGAAATCCGCGCCGCCGCGGACGGCGCCGAGCCGTCCCCCGAGCACTCCGAGCCGTCCGCCCGCGACGCCCGGGTCCGGCCGGATCCCGACAGCCGCCCCCGAAGGCGGCCGCATGCGCGGCCCTGACGACTCCGGGTTCCTCACTGAAAGCAAGCTCCCCGACTTCGAAATCCGTGCCTCCGATCAGCCCGGCGGCAAGCCCGTCATCGTCAAGAACCCGAAGGCGGCGGAGCCCCCGAAAAAGGAAACGCGAAAGCTCCCGGGCAAGGATCCTGTCCGGCCGGGATTGAAAAGAGCCGGCACGGGTGCAGGGCTCGCGTCCGCCGACAAGGCGGCCAAGGACGTCGAGAAAAAAGAAGGAGAAGACGCCGAGGAGCCGAAAAAACGCTCGAAGAAGCTCCTCGTCACGCTGCTCGTTCTCCTCGCGCTTATCCTCGCCGGCGGCGGCGCCCTCTTCTACCTCAAGAAAATCACCCTCCTGGATTTCCAGCAGATTCCCCAGTCCATCAAGGACGCGCCTGAACTCTTCAAGAACCCGGAGTACTGGAAGAACATCTTCAAGTTCTAGCTCCGCCCCCTGGCGGCCCCCACGATGATCCACTCCCTCGCTTTCATCTCCGGCCTCGGCCCCGCCGAATTCGTGGCGCTTGTGATCCTCGGGATCATCCTTTACGGCAAGAATCTCCCGACAGTGGCGCGCACAATCGGCCGCACCATCGGCGAATTCAAGCGGCAGCTGCGCGAGGTCGAAGAGCAGGTCAAGCGCGAAGCGTTCCAGGAAGAAATGAAGCAGATGCGGGATGCCGAGGAGAAGCGGGACCGCGAGCGGCGCGAGCGGGACGAAAAAGAAAAGATCGAGCGCGGGGCGGCGGCGCTTCCCGCCCCGGCGGCTGAAACACCTGTTGAAGCCGGGGCTCCGGCGCCTGCCGAAGCGCCCGCACCGCCGGCGGCGGGGCCATCAGGGCCGCCCGCGCCGGTGCCGTAGCGGTTCAAAGCCGGCCCACCGCCAGCCAGTTTTCCAGCAGCGTCAGCCCCTCGGCCGTGAGGTAGGACTCCGGGTGGAATTGCCACCCCTCCAGGTCACCCCGCCGCATCCCCATCACGACGCCGTCGTCGGTCCACGCGGTCCGCGCGAATCCGTCGGGCAGCCGGGTCACCGCCAGCGAGTGATACCGCGCCGCCGCGAACGGCGACGGAATCCCGCGGAATGCCCCGATCCCGTCGTGCCTCACGGGGCTCGTGCGGCCGTGGACGGGGCGCGGCGCACGCCCGACGCGACCTCCCAACGCGGCCGCCATCACCTGGTGCCCGAGGCACACCCCCAGCACCGGTCGCTTCCCTGCCGCCGCTCGTGCAATCGCCACCGCCGCGACCGCTTCCCGCGGGCCGCACGGCCCCGGCGACAGGACGATCCGGTCATGTCGAAGCGCCGCGCGGGCGGTGGCCCGGTCGCTTCGCACGACCTCCACCCGTGCCCCGAGGGAGGACAGGGCCTGGAACAAGTTCCATGCGAACGAATCGAAGTTATCGACCAGGTAGATGGAGGGGCGCATCGAGTCCCCATCTTACCGCGGGGCTCACCTCCCGGGCGCCTTCCCCTCCAGCGCCTCCCGCCTCATCTTCGCGACCCAGTAGGGCGTCTCCCGCCCGACGCTCAACGCCTCCGCCCGGCGGTACGAAGCCAGCGCTTCGCTATCCTTCCCCGCGATCTCCGCGCCGATGGCGGCGTAGAACTCGACGAGGGCCAGCGCCGTGGGAATGGTGGAGACGGCCAGCTCCATGTCCTGGCGCGACGCCTTTCCCAGGACAAAACGGGACGCCTCGGCCAGGAGCTGATCGGTCAGCGGGTCCGCGGCGCAGGCCCGGAATTCTTCGCGGGAAGCGGCCAGGTCCCCTCGGGCGAGCTCGAGGAAGGCGCGCTCGTAATGGAAAATACCGGAGGTCTGCGACCGGCGGGCGGCGGCCTTGTCGATCACGCTTCGCGCGCCGTCGAAGTCGCCCATCGATTCGAGAGTGCGAGCGAGACCCTGGGAAGCGGGAATGCTGTACATGAGGTTGTCCCACGTCTCGAGCTGGCGGTACTGGTCGCAGGCCTGGTCGCGTGAGCCGGAGAGGCGGTACAGGTCGGCCTTGAGAAGGATCAGGAGCCCGCGCGTCCCGAGATCGGTATCGGGTGCGGCCAGCCAGCGATCCACCAGTTTGACCGCTTCCATCGCCCGCCCCGACGACGCCACGCTTCGCGCCTGGATTTCCCGCGCCCGGCGACGGAGGACGTCCATTTCCGCCGAGGTCCCGAAACGGCGCGCGGCTTCCGCGATCGCGGCGGCATCGGGGACAGGGCGCGCGGCACGGGCATCGCGCTGTTTTTTCAGGAGGTCTTCCGCGAGCGCCACCACGCTCCCCGAGACACGCTCGGCGTCCGCGTGCATCGACCGACGGTAGAACACTTCCATCAATCGGCGAAGTGCCCGGGCGCAATGGACGTCCGGCCGCTCCGGGCATGTGTCGACCTCGTGCTGGATTTCGCGCGCGAGGGCGGCCACATCGACGTCGTCGCCCGCGCCGCCTTCCATCTGGAGCAGGCGGAACAGGTTGTTGAGCTGCTGCGCATCCGGGGTGCCGGGATAGACGTCGGCGGTCTGGGGGCGCGAGACAATCGCGGGTGTGGGAAGGACATCCGAAAACCTGTCGGCGTCGTCCAGCTGGGCAACGGCGACGGCCAGCGCCTGCCGCGCCGCCCACTGCGACACCCCGTTCCGCGCCCCTCGCAGGTACCGCGCGAGCCCGTCCGCCGCGTCCTTCCAGAGGGTCGGCTCCCCCGCCAGTTCCGCTTCGCGCTCGTCGCAGAGCGCCGCTTTGTACACCGCTTCCCAGTCCAGGTCGATCTCCGGGGACTCGGGGATGGAGAAGCGGTACTGGAGGCGGGCGTCGTCGAAAGCCTGGGCTTCGAAGAGGCGATCGCCGACGCCGACGGTGGACCGGCGGTAGGCGGAGGATTCGCCTTCAAGGGTGAGGCCGCCGACGCGGGCAGCGCCGCCGCTCACGGAGAGGGAGACCTGGCGGTCGTCGCGGCGGAAGCCGGGACCCGGGTCGAACAATTCCACGATGGGGGATCCGCCGCCGCCCGCCTTGATCCACAGGCCGTCCACGCGGCGCTCGACGACAACGGGCATCCACTTGCGGTCGGCATTCACCCTTCCCGATGCCCGTTTTGAGCCGGCCTCGTTTTTTCTCTCGGCCTCGATGCGCAGCGACGTTGAGGTGTGGGAAATCCGGATGTGGTAGCCGTCGTCGGGGCGCGAGGGGTGGCCGAAGAGCGTGAGCGTGAGCGTGCCGGGGTGGTCCCTGTCGCACAACACGTTGAACGAAGCCCTGAGCGAACCGTCGTGCGCGCCTGAGGCCACGAGGCTCTTTTCGGCGGTGGTCGAAACCGTCCACGCCTCCACCCCGTTCTCGGTCGCGAGTTTCCATCCTTCGCCCGCCCAGGCCGTTTCGCGCGGCTCGTAAAACGGGACGTTCTGGCGGTGCTGGACGATCGGCACCGGTTCGGGCTGCCGGCGGTTGCGGGAGTCGCGCCCGAGACGGAGAATGCCGAAAAGCGTGACGGCGGCCGCGAACCCGATGAACCCGGCCGCGAGCAGCCCGCGGTGCCTTTTCGCCTTGCGGATCGCCCGGGAAATCGGCCCTGAGCCGCGCGCCAGCACCCCCTCGCCGCTCCGGAACCGGCGCAACTCCTCGGCCAGCTCCCGCGCGCTCTGGTAGCGGCGCAGCGGATCCTTGTCGAGACACTTCAGGCACACCGGGTCCAGGTCCGCCGGCACCCCGCGGTTTTTCAGGGAGGGCGGAAGCGGCTCTTCGTTCACGACCTTGATGATCGTGTCGATGTCGTTTTCGCCGACGAGGGGCGGCTGCCCGCAGAGGCACTCGTAGAGGACAGCGCCCATGGAGTAGACGTCGCTCCGTGCGTCCACCGAGCGCATGTCGCCCCGGGCCTGTTCCGGCGGCATGTAGTACGGCGTCCCCATCGCCGTCCCGCTCTTCGTCAGTTCCCCCCCGCCCTTCCCCGACTTCGCCAGCCCGAAATCCGTGACCTTCGCGCGCCACTCGGTGTCCACGAGGATGTTCGCGGGCTTGAGGTCGCGGTGGACGATGCCCTCGCGGTGCGCGTGCTCGACGGCGTCGGCAACCTGGACGATCAGGTCCACGGCGCGCACGGGGTTCATGTCGCGGGAATGGAGAAGCGCGGACAGCGGCTGGCCGACGATGTACTCCATGACAAGGTAGTTGCGCCCGTCGTGCACGCCGAGGTCGTAGATCGGGACGATCGAGGGATGCCGCAGCCGCGCGGTGGACTGCGCTTCGCGGAGAAAGCGCTCAATTGTTTCCTGCGAAGCGTGCTGGCCCTCGAGGAGCACCTTGACGGCGACGAGGCGGTTCAGCTTCGTATCGCGGGCGCGGTAGACGACGCCCATCCCGCCGCGGGCGATCTCGCCGAGGATGTCGTAGTGCCCGATCCGCGAGACCTGGGGAAAGTGAAGGTCGCTGGGCACGACAGCGTCCGCGGAGCCCAGCGCGACCGTCTTGGCGGATGGATCGACGACGGAAGGAAGGGTCCTGGGAGTCGGGGAATCGTGGCCTTCGATGATCGCCCCCGGGCCGTACGCCTGCGGGATCAGCGTCGGGCGGGAATCGTCGTCAAAGACCATGGTCCCGCACTTGGGGCAGGACGACGAGACGGAGTTTCCCCCGTCAAACGCCGTTTCGCAGCGGTAACACCGCCTCTGCCCCGCCATACCCGTCCCCCTTGAGTTCTCCCCATCTCCATAGTGGTACGAGCGGAACGATGGTTCGTTGGCATTCCTCGCATGCAAATTGCGGGCGCGGAACGGGTTACGGGGGAAGCGCGGGGGAAATGGGCGGTTTTCTGATCAGAATTTGCCCCATGAAGGGACAGAAGTGGGGCAGGCGCCGAGGCGGGATTCGAACGAACGTCCCGCCGAACCCCTAATCCGTGCCGCCACCGCCACTGTGAGGCTTCGTCGGCTCCGGCGCTTCAGCCCCTTCCCCTCCACCCAGTTCAATCACCATCTGCCGGAATTCCGGCTCGCCGCGGATCGCCTGCAGATCGCCGTCCACTTTCATCCACTGGACGTTGTGGAACGGGCTCGGGGACTTGAGGGCGCGTTGAAGCGCGGCGATGGCCTCTTTCTTCTTGCCCATGCGGGAGTAGGCGCAGGCCATATTGTAGTACGTCGTCCCGGTCGCGCGCCCCTGGGCGATCGCGGACTGGTGCATCTTGACGGCTTCTTCGTGCTGGTCCGTTCGCGAATAAAGCTCCGCCAGTCCCTGCTCGAACGTGGACCGCATCGGCTGCGCGCCCTGCTGGTCCATGGCTTCCTTGAGGCTGGCGATCAGCTTCTCGGCGGGTTCTTTCTTCCCCATCCGCCAGAGGGCGCCGGCGGCCGCGCGGGACTGGTCCGTGTTTCCTTCGGCCACGCGCTCCAGGTCGGGAATCGCTTCCTTGTAGCCGATGTCGGCGACCGCATCGATCGCCATGATGCGGAAGCGGCCGATCCCGGTGCGGTCCTTGCGGAATTCGAACCTCTCTGTGCTGGCTCCCATCTTGGCCAGCATCGGGCCGATGTCCGGCCCCAGTGATTTCAGTTTTTCGAATTGCCCCGCGTAGAACCCGGTCGTCCCATCTCCCATCACTTCGCCCGCAAAGACGGACTCGACGTCGTCCTGCGTCATTTCCTCCAGGAGTTCCGTGATGTCCGGCGCGGCGTTCGGGTCCGCATCCCTGGCCGCTTCGAGCGCCGGTCGAACCGTGCGCCCGAGCCGGAGGAAAGCATCGCGGACCTGTCCGCGGATCGAGGGATCCTTGTGGGTAAGCAGGGGGAGAAGCGGCTGAATGGTCTCGGGGGTACCGATGCGGCTGAGGATCTCGACGGCGGCGCGTTGCACGCGGCCGTCGGCGTCCTGCAGGAGATCGACGAGGCGGGGGGCGATCTTGGGCCCGCATTCCACGAGCGCGTTGACCGCGGCCTCGCGCTCCCTGAGGTAGCGGCTTCGCAACTGCGCGATGAGGTCCTCGACCGGCTGGGCATCGCCCGCCGCGGCGAACATTGGCGCAGCGAGGAAGAAAGCGAGGAGAGCGAAACGGCGCATGTCGGGTCCCTTGAAAGTCCACCGGCCCCCGCCGGCAGTGACAGCCGGATAATTGTATACCGCGACGGCGGAGAATGAGTCCGCGAGAAAAAATTGGGGACGCCCCACGGCTGGCCATTCGACGACGCTGCCTGACTTGTCGTTTGCGGTTTGTCGTTTCATTGAGGTTCTCCTTTTTGTCTTTGCCGTTTCCCCTCCCGGCCGCCCTGCAAGACCGGCCGTGCACCACTTCGCCGCCCCCCCTTGACTTCACCTCCACGGGGCGGCTACGCTCAATGGGTTCAACTCAGTTAGGATACTGTTATGTGGCCTTGGCGGGCCAAACCGCGCCGTTTCGCCCTCACGCGCCCGGGTCCGGCCCAGTCGGTCGAGACGGTCGAGCGAGGCCCGATCACGTTTAACGTGCTCGCGGCCGTGCTGTTTACGCTGAGCGTCGTTGCCATCGTCTCCTGGGCCCCCGGACGCACCCCGAACTCCGCGGGGACCCGCATTGAGAACGCGTCCGTCGTGTGGTTCCGGCTGGCCGGTCACCTCGCCCTCGCCATCCTCGCCGCCGCCGTCACCGCCCCTGCCCTCGCCTCCCTCTCCCCGGACATCCGCCGCCGCCCCGCCGGCCTCTTCGCCTGGGGCCTCACCCTCGTCGGCCTTTTCGCCGCCGTCCGCGTCTTCTCCGCCGCCGGCTGGCCCCTCGAACTCGTCCCCGTCACCCTCGCCGGCATGCTCCTGGCCATCGGGATCGGCCCCGGCCTCGCCTTCGCCAACATCCTCGCGTTCACCCTCTTCGCCCGCCTCACCGGCCTCCTCACCGGCGACGACTACCACGCCGTCCTCGCCCTCTTCCCCGGCTCCGTCTTCGCCGTCTTCGGCATGCGCACCCTCCGCCGTCGCGCCCGCGCCCTCAACGTCGGCATCCTCGCCGGCCTCGTCCACGCCGCCAGCCTCATCGGCATCCACCTCGTCACCGCTTCCGACCTCACCTCCCGCGCCCTCCTCGATTTCGCCCAGCACGACGCCGCGCGCGGATTCCTCAACGGCGTCGCCACCGCCTTCATCGTCACCGGCCTTCTCCCTTTCCTCGAGAACGCCTTCCGCATCACCACCGAACTCTCCCTCCTCGAGCTCGCCGATTTCAACCAGGCGCTTCTCAAGAAACTCTCCCTTGAAGCGCCGGGGACGCACTACCACAGCGTGAGGGTTTCGGAGCTGGCGGAAGCGGCGGTGGCGGAGATCGGGGGGAATGCGTTGCTGACGCGGGTGGGGTGCCTGTACCACGACATCGGGAAGACGAACAAGCCGGAGTATTTTGCGGAGAACGACCCGCAGGCGGGGGTGAGGCACCGTGCGTTGAGTCCCTCGATGAGCACGCTGATCATCAAGGCGCACGTGAAGGACGGGGTGGAGATGGCGGAGTACTACGGGCTGCCGCAGCAGGTGATCGACTTCATCACGCAGCACCACGGCACGATGAGGATCGAGTACTTCTACCAGCAGGCGGTGACGGCGGCGGAGCAGGCGGGGTCGGGGGACGAAGTGGATGCGGAAGGTTTCCGCTACCCGGGGCCGAAGCCGCAGACGCGCGAGACGGCGGTGGCGATGATTGCGGACAGCGTGGAGGCGGCGGCGCGGACGCTGACGGAACCGACGCCGACGAGGCTGGAAGGGCTGGTGCGGGATGTGGCGATGAGCAAGCTGAACGACGGGCAGCTGAACGAGTGCAGCCTGACGATGCAGGAGATGGAGAAGGTGGTGGCGTCGTTCGTGCGGACGCTGGCGGGGATCTACCACTCGCGCATCCGGTACCCGAACCAGAAGGCGGACACGGAGCTCGACCAGATTGCGAAGGGCGCCACGCCTTCGCCGCCGCGGCCGGCGGAGCGGCACCGGGTTGAATAGGGCGCCGTCGGTGCGGGTGTTCGCGTCGGGGCCGCTTCCGCGGGCGACCCGCGAACTTCTCAGGCGTGCCGCCCGGGCGGCCGGGCCGCTGGCGGGACCGGTCGAGATCCACGTGGTGGACGACAAGGCGATCCGGCGGGTGAACCGCGAGCGCCTCGGCCACGACTGGGCCACGGATGTCTGCACCTTCCCGATGAACGAGCCGTTTCTATGGGGCGAGCTCGTCGTGAGCGCGGAGACGGCGAAACGCGAAGCGGCGAAGCGCGGGATCGCGTTTGCCCGGGAAATCGCCCTCTACGTCGTCCACGGCGTGCTGCACCTGCGAGAGTTCGACGACCGGACCGCGCGACAGAGAACGGCGATGAGGAAGGCCGAGGCGGATGGCCTCTCGATCGTTTTCGCGGGATCGGGTGGCGAGCGGCGTGTGGTGAGCGGCCAGCGGCCAGCGGCCAGTGAACGGCGGCCGGAGATGAAGAACAGGGCGGAGAGCCGGAGTGTTGCGCGAAAATAGAACAGCCCCGCGCGCTGCGGGGCTGTTGTCGTTCGTTTTTACTGGCCACTCGCCGCTGGCCGCTGGCCACTCGCCACAACGCGAATACGGTCGGCCAGCAGGATGACTATTTCTTCGGCAGGTCGGGAACCTGGATCGCCTCCAGCTGCTTGATCGACTGCTCCAGCGCGTCCCGCTGCGTCTTCAACTGCTGCACCAGCGTCACCGTCATCCCCTGCAACTCCGTCAGCACCTGCATGACCTCTTCCTTGTTGGCCATGTTCACCACGTCCACCTTCTTCTTCACTTCCGCAACCTGCGCCTCAAGCACGCCCAGCTTCTTGTCCACTTCCTCCAGCATCTTCAGCTGCGACGCCTTGATCTGGTCCGTCACCCAGTTCCGCGGCGCCCCGTTGGACTCCAGGTCGTACACCCGCTTCCCCAGGTGGTCGTCGATGTCCTTCTTCAGTGCCGTCGCGGCGTCCGCGGACTTCTGGTCGGCATAGGCGTGGTTTTCAACCTTCGATTTCTCGAGTTCTTCCTGGAGGGTCGAAGAGCTGACACCGCAGCCAGCGACCGCGAAAGCGCCGAACAGAACGAGAGCCCGTTTCATGAATCCTCCGTGTGAGTGAGATCGTGGAGCCGTGAGGCGGCAAGTTACACCGGGAGGCGCAAATCGGGGAGGCAAATCTCCCACAGAGAGCGCGGGAAAAAATCGATCGCCGTCGGCGTTCGGACCTCGCGCCCCGACGTCCCACAGAGAGCGCGGGAAAAAATCGATCGCCGTCGGCGTTCGGACCTCGCGCCCCGACGTCGGAAGGGCTCGACGTCGGTTCGCGATCCCCGACCGCGCGCCGTCGATCGCTTTTTCCCCGCGCTCTCGCGAAAAACAACGAGCCGAGGGCCTTGGTGGCCGTCAGTGCGTCAGCTTGAAGAATCGCATGAGGTCGTATGCGATGACGGACCAGAGGACGACGCAGGTGACTTTGGGGAGCGTACGGACGAGGAATCTGTCGAGGCCCCGGAAACATCGGAGGTCCGCGTTGACCGTCTCGGCGGTGGATGCGCGGAGCTTGTAGATCTCCCGGCCTCTTGAGCTCCCCATTCTTCTGCGCCAGGCCGAGACAGCTTTCGACTGCCCCTCGCGCGGCTGATACCGGTCCCTACCGGGTGTCCTGGGCGTCTGGAGCGGAGCGAAGACCGCAATGCCATGCGCAGCAAGTTCCTCGACGTCTTTCATGGCGGAGTAGCCGCCGTCGACGAGGTGCTGCCGAGGTGTCCGGCCGGTCCGTCGCTTGAGGTCGTCCAGCGAAGACTTCATGAGGCCCCAATCAGCGGGCTTGTTGGTGACGCGGACGCCAGCAACGACGCGCGATTTTGTGTCCGTCGTGAGTTGGACGTTATAGGCCGGACGAAAGCCGCCATCGGCCATCCGCATGACGCGGGCTTCGGGATCGGTCGTCGAGGCACGGGCGTCGGCAGGATTCCGGCGTTTCTTCAGTTCGGCAACCTTGGGGATTTCCGCGATCGCACGATTGACCCTCGCGAGGAGGTCCCGGGCCGCGACTTCCTTGCGCGCCGCTTTGCGAGCGGCGTCCTGGGGCGCCGATTCGAGCTCCTTTTTCAGGCGATCCAGCTGTTCCTCGGCCTTCTTCCGGCACTTTTCAAGGCTGGGCTGGCGGTGAAACGAAGAGCTGCCGGCGCTCGCCCGGACCTTCACACCGTCCTGTGCCGTCCGCTCGAGGGTCAGGAGGTCCTGGTGCATGAGCACCGCCAGGACTTCCGCAAGGAGGCCGTCGAGCGCCACGCCATGGCCGACGCGAAAGTCGGACAGCGTGTGGTAACTCACGTCCACCTGCCCTCGGATCCAGCGGTACGCCGAGTGCTCCCGGGTCAGCCGAGCCAATTCCCGCGCGCTGCCCACGCCCTGGCTGGCCGCAAAGATCCAGAGCGTCACGAGAATCGCCGGGTCGATCGCGGGGCGCCCCGCGTTCTCTCCGCGCGATTTGCACTCCGCCACGAATTTCGAGAGGTCCAGCGTCTTCACCAGAATCCAGATCGCACGGGCCGGGTGATCCGCGGCGATTAACTCGTCAATATTGGTCGGGACCAGCTCCAACTGCTCCCGCCGCGCCGTTTCAAGCCTGACTTCTCCTCCAGTCGGCCGCTTCGCGACGCTCATGTCGTTACTCCAGCTTTGGGATTGCGCTTCCAACACCCCACGCGACAAAGAGTTCGGGAAGAACGCGGTTTTCATCTGAGCGTGAAAACAAATCCACGCGGGCCGGGCGGAGTCGGCCCTCAAACGAAAGGCCCTTCAAAAATCCATCCTGGGCCGACGTAGCCTGGTCCGCGGGGATTTTTTCTCACGCTCAGAG
>JAIOPR010000234.1 GCA_021413805.1 Planctomycetota bacterium | reverse complement strand
ATGGGAGCGCAAAGTCAAGTTTATCGGGTTTTCAGGGGGGAGAACTTGATGACCCGTCGCTGCTGAAGTGCTGGCCATGTGGGGCGGAATGCCCCGTGAGAAGATTTGCTCTGTAACACCTTCTCCTCACAAGACTTGCGGCTCCAAACAAAAATGCGTGAGGCAGCCTGCCCCAATTTCAGCCTCCGAAATCCCGCCATGCCCCACTCGTCCAATAAATCACAACATCTTACTCCTCAGTATCTTATGACAATCCGTCGGACTTCTCCAGATACGGCACTCCCCTTGCGATTGCGCCTATCGCAGAAATTGTTTCCCCCCGTTCCCTTTCTCAGGAGGAGGTCAACAGTGAACTTCCGGAAGCTCATCCTTGTCGTCTGCCTCGTCGGGTTCGTCGCGTTCCTGGGCGCTGCCGCTTATGCCGCTGAGGATGGAGAGAAAGACGTAGAAAAGAAGTCCTGGTTCGATCTTTTTAAGACAACCGGCCTCGTCGGCATGATGCTCGTCGGCGTTTCGGTCGTCGGAACCGCCCTTTCCATCCAGTACGCCGTCAACCTCCGCCAGGAAAAACTCGGCCCGCCTCACCTGATTTCGGAACTTGAAACCCTCCTCGCCGAGAAGAACTTCGAACAGACCCTCGCCATCTGCGACGCCGACCGCTCCTACCTCGCCCGAATCGTCGCCGGCGCCGTCGTCCGCGGCGAAGCCGGGTACGAAGAAATGAAGAAGGGCATGGAGGAGTCGATCGCGGAAGAGGCCTTCCGCCTCAACGCGAAGATCTCCTACCTCGCGCTTATCGGGAACATCGCGCCGCTGCTCGGCCTGCTCGGGACCGTGACCGGGATGGTCACCTCCTTCCAGAAGATCGAACAGATGAAGTCGCCCACCCCGGCCGACCTGGCCGTCGGCGTGTACGAGTCGCTCGTCAACACCACGATGGGCCTCTTCGCCGCCATCGTCTTCCTCACCGTCGCGTTCTTCTTCAAGAACAAGATCTCCGGCACCACGCTGTCGCTCAACACGATCGCGGGCGAACTGCTCTCGCGCTCGGTGATGGAGACCCCGCCGCAGTAAGGGCGATTTCTCGGAGATAACCATGGCAAAGCATTCACTCGCTAAACCGCCGGACGTCGAAGAAGCGACGAGCATCAACCTGGTGCCGATGGTCGACATCATGTTCCTCATGCTCCTCTTCTTCATGCTCGGTTCCGACATGGGCCAGCGCGAGCTGGAAGAAGTCACGCTTCCCCTGGCTTCGTCCATCAAGGAAGACAAGGGCGACGCGCCGAAGGAAGGCCGGACGACGATCAACATCTATCACGACATGAAGCACGGCCAGGTGTGCGCGGACTACGACGCCAAGGACATCCAGCGCATCTGCCGGAACGACGATCACTGGAAGGTCGGCATCCGGGGCCACGACTACAACGTCAAGGACCCGGCGCAGCGCGACAAACTTCGCGGGCTGTTGAAGCGCGATTCGGATGAGGGCAAGGCAACGCTTACGGACCGGGTGTCGGAGCGGCTCGTGATGATCCGCGCCGACGGCAAGGCCCCGTACGGTGCCGTCCAGCACGTGATGAACCTGTGCGCCGAGTGCGGGATCTACAAGATCGAAACCGGCGCGGCGCAGCCGCCGGCTGACAACTCAAAGTTCAAGTAAACGGAGGCCACTCATGGCAGCGCATGGCGGCAGTAGCGAAGACAACCCTGTGAGCTTGAACGTCGCTCCCATGGTCGACATCATCTTCTGCCTCTGCATCTTCTTCATGTGTTCGTTCCACTTCAAGCAGCTCGAAGGAAAGATGGAGTCGTGGCTTCCCAAGGACAAGGGCGTTTTCGGCGACCCGGTGCCGAACCCGATCCTGGAAGAAGTTCGCGTCTTCATGAAGTGGGACTCAGCGACCGGGCTCTTGACGCGCAAGGTGAACGCCCAGCTCATCGGCTCGGACGAGGAAATGGGAGCCATCCTGCAAGAGCGGATCGAGAAGTTCAAATCGCTCAACAGGCCCGACACACCCGTCATCGTTGACGCGGACCCGAACGTGCCGTGGAAGGACGTGATCACGGTGATGGACATCTGCAAGAGCCGGAAGCTCGAGAAGGTCGAGCTGGCTGCACCGATGCCCGGTCAGTGGGAAAAGATGGATAAAAAGTAGATCACCTGCCCCCGGCGCGAGCCGGGGGCGGTCTTCCCCCGGAGCGCCCATGCAGAAGACCCACGAACAGGACCAGACATTCGCCCAGGCGGGAAGCGCGAGCTTCGCGTCCTTCGCGGGAGTCGCCCTCGTGGCTTCCCTCTTTCTGCTCCTGTCGGCCGCCTGGACCCAACAGAGCAACCTGGAGGCGATGACGCTTCCGGTGAGCTCGACGGCGACGCCCGTGTTCGCGCCGGAGGAAGGCCGTGAAATCGTCAGCATAGTCCATCGTTCGAATGCCTGGGTTGTCGTTCTTCATGGCCATGCCTACGACCTGTCGAACCGAACTGCCGAAGACAAATTTCGCGGGTTCGTAAAGCGGCTCGCCGATGAGGATGGCCGGATCCAGGTCTCAGGCGACCGGGTGTCGAGCAGGATTTTTACGATCCGCGCCGACGCCCACGCACCCTCTGGAATCGTAAGCGCCGTTCGCAAGGTGCTCGCCGAATGCGGCGTTTGCAACATCGAACTGTCCGTTGCTCTTTCCAAGGTTCACCCTTCGGAGGGACGCTGATGGCTCACGGATCCGCTGGCGAGGACAACCCTGTCGGGCTGAACGTGGCCCCGATGGTGGACATCATCTTCTGCCTCTGCATCTTCTTCATGTGCTCGTTTCACTTCAAGCAGCTCGAGGGGAAGTTCGAGGCCTGGCTGCCGAAGGACGGGCCGGGGAACCAACCTTTCCCGACGGACGTCGTCGTCATCGAGGAAGTTCGAATCTCCATGAGCCTCGACGCCTCTACGCAGACGGTGATCCGGAAAATCGGGTCGGTCAGCTTCCCTTCGAACGATGAGTTGATCGCCGCAGTCAAGGGCGGCCTGGCGCGCCACGCTTCCAACGGCCAGCCCAACGCCCCTGCCATCATCGATTCCATGCCCAACGTTCCATGGAAGGACGTCATCGGCGTGCTCGACCTGTGCAAAGCCAACGGTGTAACCAGGATCCAGATGTCCGAGCCCTTCGGACCCAAGTAGCACCTCAACCATGAGCGAACAATCCCCCAAGTCCTCGACGGTCGAGCCGAAGCCCCTGGGCGCTTCGCCGAAGCCGAACATGGACCAGATCAAGATGCGGTACATGTCGGGGGGGGCGTTTTCGACGCATGTGGAGGCGAAGCGGCTCTTCCTGATCGCGATGATCGTGCTGACGGGGATTGCGGTGTTTTTTGAAGTCAAGAGGAGGAAGGCACAGGACGCGCAGGAGATCCAGGCGGATCTGGAGAAATGGGAGAAGCTGCAGGCGGCGATCAAGGCGGGGCCGCAGCCGGGGGCCGGGGTGGAAGGCGGGAACATCAAGTGGGACAACATGCTGGCGGAGGAGCAGGACGACAGCTCGCTGGATGACGTCGTGAACGACCGGGGGTTCAAGTACCTGGTGCGGCATATTGCGAACCTGAAGCCGGGCGAGGGTTTGAAGCCGGAAGAGCGGTTTGACTACGCGGAATTGCTGACAAATCCGGCGCTTCATCGCGGAAACGTCGTAAGTCTTTCTGGCATCGTGAATAAGGAGTTCTGGAATATCAAACTTGAATCGAACCAGGGTGCCTATACTGACGTTCATAGGCTCTACCTGGTAGACCTTTCTGGCACGCAGGGATGTATCGTGGACGTCCTGGAAAGGCCGGATGGGATTGGTGAGCGGACATCGGTGGAGACCGACGCGGTTTTCATCAAGACACACAAGTATGAGACGCAGGACACGAAGAACAGCAAGGGCCAGGTTGTGAGGGTTCCGTACTTTCTAGCGCAGAGGGTGACGAAGATTAAGAGAGGTCCGGGACAATCGATCTGGACTCCGATGGTCACGGCCGGTGTCATCGGAGCCTGTGTAGTCCTGGTTGTCGCGATCTTCCTGATGGGGAGATCCGGCGGCCAAAAACGAAAAAATTCAGAGGTTACCTCTAACGCCTTGTAGGGGAGCGGAAGATGCCCAGAGGACAGCAGCCGATGGAACAGGAACCCGAGTACGGAGACGAGTACCAGCAGGGTGCTCCCCTCCCGCCGGACGGGGGCCAGTTTTCCTTCTCTTCGTGGGTCGAAGAGCAGGTCCGTAACACGCCGTGGTGGCTCATCTCGATCGCTTTCCATTTGATTGTGCTGGCCGGCATGACGGTCATCACGTTCAAGGAGGAAGTGAAGATCCACGAGGAGCCGACGATCATTCCGCTGGCGGCGAAGCTGGACAAGAAGCTGGACCTTGAGCGCCCGCGCGACGTTTTCGAGCGCAAGGGCATCCCGAAGGTGGGCCAGGAGAATGCGCCGCCGACGGAAGACCCGGCGATTTTCTTCCCGGACGCCGAGGAATCCGACCACAACGAGTCGGCTGACAACGAAGACTACGGCAAGATGAAGGGCGACTCTGAGGAGTTCCTGTCCGCGATGCCCGGCGAAGGTGGCGGCATCCGCGGCCGGCAGCCGGGTAAGGCTGCAGGCGTCTACGACGCGATGGGCGTCGGCGGCGGCGGCGGCGGTGGTGGTCGCTACGGCGGCCGTCTCGGCGGTCGCAGGAACCTCGTGGCGCGCGGCGGCGGTTCGCAGGGCCCCGGCGGCACGGAATCGGCGGTCACGGCCGGCCTTCGCTGGCTCGCCCGCCATCAGAACCCGGGCGGCAACTGGTCCGCGGCGGCTTTCGACGCGCAGTGCGCCGGCGGCAAGTGCTCCGGCCCCGGTTACAACGAGTACGACGCCGGCGAGACGGGCCTCGCGCTCCTCGCGTTCCTCGGCGCCGGTTACACGCACCTCACCAAGGAAACGTACGTCGACCCCCATACGAACAAGACGGTCTGCTGGGGCACCGTGATCAAGGAAGGCATCAAGTGGCTCATCGCCAACCAGGACGCTGAGGGTTGCTTCGGCGGCCGGCATGGCTCCAAGTACCTGTACAACCACTCGATCGCCGCTCTCGCCATGGCGGAAGCGTACGGCCTCACGAACAGCGCCCTCTTCAAGGACGCCGCCCAGAAAGGCATCGACTTCCTCCTCCAGGCGCAGAACCCGTACAAGGCGTGGCGTTACAGCAAGCAGTGCGGCGACAACGACACCTCCGTCACCGGCTGGTGCACGATGGCGATGAAGTCCGCGGACATCTCCGGGCTGACCGTCGGCCGGACCGGCTTCGAAGGCGCCAAGGCCTGGATCATGGAAGTCACGGACGAGGCTTACTACAAGGTCGGTTACACGGCCAAGGGCACGGGCAAGGTCGTCGTTCAGGGCAAGAATGAAGACTGGGACGGCCACGAAGCCCTGACCGCCGTCGGTATGCTCTGCCGCACGTTCATCGATCACAACAAGCAGGACCCGGCACTGGAAGGCGGCGCCAAGCTCCTCGTCGCTGACCTCCCCCAGTACAACGGCAAGAAGATCGACTACTACTACTGGTACTACGGCTCGCTCGCTCTCTTCCAGTTCGACGGCCCGGACGGCAAGTACTGGAAGGGCTGGAACGACGCGATGAAGAACGCCCTCGTCCCGACGCAGCACACGAAGAAAGACGGATGCTCGGACGGCTCGTGGGATGTGGACGTCGACCGGTGGGGCTTCGAAGGCGGCCGGGTCTACACGACGGCCATCAACGTCCTCACGCTCGAGGTTTACTACCGCTACGAGAACGCGTTCGGCGGCGGGAAGCGCAAGTAAGGTGAATTGAAGAATCACACGACAACAGGGGGCTCCGGCAACGGAGCCCCCTGTCTGTTTTTCGGGCGCCCGCAACCGAGGGGGCTGGGACACTTCCCCACCCCCCTCGGTTTCTGGCGAAGGACGGTGCCTTCTGGTAAGACATCCGTCCTTCCCGGCCGTGCGTAAACCCAGGAAACGGAGCTCCACCATGAGTCTTCTCCGGCCCTTCCTCTCCGGCGCCCTCGCCGTGTCCGCGATCTGCACCAGCGCGTGGGCCAAGGGCGACGACGTCGATTTTGCCCGCGCGCTCGTCCAGCACGGGTATGTCGACCTGGCGCAGGACTATTGCAAGCGCATCGAAAGCGACGCGAAAACGTCCGCCGACGACAAGGCAGGTGTGCAGCTGATCCAGGCGGAAATCTTCGCCAAGACGGCCACCATGCAGGAAGACAGCGACAAGGCGGGCGAAGAGCTGGACAAGGCGATCAAGGTCCTTGAGGACTTCATCAAGGCCAACGGCGCCCACCCGCGCTCTCCCGAAGCGAAGTTCACGATCGGCGTCCTGCTGCGCCAGAAGGGCGATTTGTGCCTGGCGCAGATCAAGAAGACGACCGACGCGACGAAGAAGGCCTCGCTGGTCGCCGAAGGCGACAAGGACTTCAAGGCCGCCGAGACGTACTTCGAGGGCCTGCAGAAGGAATACCGGAAGATGAAGGACGACTGGAACCAGAAGACCGGCGGCCGGCAGCCTTCCGCGGAGGAAATGAAAGAAGACGAGGACATCAGCTACAACCTGATGGACTCGCTCTACAACGTTCCGCGGACGCTGTACTCGCACTGCCAGCTTTACGAGGCCGGAACGAAGGAAAAGAAGGAACTGGGCGAGAAGGCCATCGCCGGATTCATGGACTTCGAGCTGGACTATCAGGACCGCATGAAGGCGTTCGAGTCGTCGATCTTCTGGGCCCTGACCTACAAGGAACTCGGCCAGCTCGACAAGGTCTACCAGCGCTTCGATTTCTCGATCTCGCTCAAGGACCTGGTGGGCAGCCCGATCCCGGACGACGCCCGCGAAATCATCCTGACGGCCTACTACTACAAGGCGACGACGTACAACGGGGAGCGCAAGTTCCGCGACGCCGTGGCCACGATTGACGACATGATGAAGCTGGTCAAGGACGCGGCCAAGGACCGGATGGGCGTGGCCGCCGTGCTGGTCAAGGGCGACGCGCTTCTCGGCGCCGGCGACAAGGATGCCGCGATCAAGCTGGGCACGGAACTGATGAAGACGGCTTCGCCCGGCCTGCAGGCCGTCATCCGCAAGAAGGTCGCCGAATGGTCCTCCGGCGCCGGCGGCGGCCTCGGGCTCTTCCTCATCAAGTACGAGTCCGCGCTCGACGACGAAAACTACATCGCCGCCATCGCGGCGCTTCAGGGCGGCATCGCCGCCGCCGAGATCGTGGAAGCGCAGGACGCGATTCCCGATCTTCTTTGGAAGATGGGCACGGTGTACGAGCGGCTGGACCGCCCGTACGACGCGGTGATCTGCTACGAGACGATTGCGAACGAGTACCAGAAGTGGCCGAAGGCGCCGGAAGCGGCGTTCCGTGCGGCGCAGGTCTGGAACACGATTGCGGGCGATCGGCGAAGAGAAGTCGTGGGAGAAGGAACAGGTCACGAAGAACCTGACGACGCTGACCTCGAAATGGCCGAACGACCCGAACGCGAAGAATGCGCAGTACCTTGTGGCGGATGCCCTTTACCAGAAGGGGAAGTTCGACGAGGCGGCCAAGGCGTTCGCGATTGTTCCGGAAGATGCGAGGCTGTACGAGCAGGCGATCGTGATGGCAGGACGGTGTTACTACGACATTGCGAAAAAGATGTGGGCGGCCGGACAGAAGGACAAGAAGACGACCGACATGTTCGACCTGGCCGAGGAGTCATTCAAAAAGTACATCGCCTTCGTGAAAAAGGGCCCCTCGAAGATCGAGGAGATCGAAAAGAGCCGGCCGGGCGTCCAGGCGGTCTGCAAGCAGACGATGGCCAACCTGCTTATGCACGAGGCCAAGAAGAAATACGCCGAGGCGATCAAAATCCTCGACGAGATCGACACGCCGGATGCGGTGGACGACGTGAAGAAGAAGGTCTGGCGCCAGAAGGTGACGGCCTACCTCGCGCTGAACGACACGACCAAGGCGATCGAGTTCACCGAGAAGCTGCTGGAGAAGTACAAGGCGGCGACGGTGACGGTGGAGGCCTGCCAGCTGGTCGGGCAGCGCTGCGACGAGGACGCCGAGAAGATCGCGGGCGGCGATGACCCGACGCCCGACAAGATCACGCCCGAGGCGTTGAAGCTCTGGGAACTGGCCGCCCGGTACTACGCCAACTGGATTCACAGCGCGATCGAGGCCAAGCAGAGAATCAAGATCGAGGACGCGATCGGCATTGCCGACCGGATCTACAACCTCGGCCTCAAGATCAACAACATCGACGACAAGAAGTCCTTCACCAGCTACGACCTCGATGGTTTCAAGAAGGCCGGCATCTTCGGCGACGCCGCGCGCATCTACGAGCCGATCGCTGACGAAAAGCTCGGACGGCTGCCGACGGGCGTTGACTCAAGCAAGCTGCTCCTCAAACTGGCCTGGTGCCATGACTTCGCCCAGAACTGGGAAGGCGCCCGCGATGCCTACGAAAACCTGATCGACGGCGAACGCCTCCGCAACCAGGGCCAGCAGACCCTCAACGAAGCCGTCCTCAAGGCCAAGCCCTGGCTCTTCGTCGCCTACGAGGAACTCGGCCACGTCTACCTGCGCCTGGGGACCAAGGGAGTGGCCAAGGCCACTTCCATGCAGGAGGCCTACACGATCTTCGCGAACGTCGTGAGCAAGTCGGTGAAGGACACCGAGGCGTGGTGGCGGGCCAAGTACTACGTCGGGAAGATCCTGTTCGAGAAGGGCGGCCAGAACGATTTCGAGAGCGCGCTGATGCTCATCAAGGACATGCACTCGAACTACCCGAACTGGGACGAGGACAAGTTCAAGATGCGCGACCGCTGGATCGAGCTGGAGAAGCAGATCCTGGACAAGGCCCCCAAGAAGTAAATCCTGGCGACCCGACGAATCCCCTGCCGGCGACGGCGGGGGATTTTTTTTGCCCTGCGGCCCGCGCCTCCCTTCCGATTTGATTGAATGATGGGACGACGATGGAACCGAACACCCCCACGCCGGGCAAGACGCGATCGCTGAAGCTGACCGTCTCGTTCATCGCCTTCCTGGCGGTCATTCCGCTTCTCGTGTTCGTCGCGTTCCTCAGCCTGCGCGAGTCGCAGGAGAAGGAGCAGGAGCGGCTCTGGCTGCTTTCGCGGAGCCGGGCGTCGATCGCGGTGTCGGGCTGGTTTGACTCGGCCTACCGGCACGAGCTCCTCGCCGCGGGAGTCGGGGCGGGCACGCAGGCCGAACGCGCGGTGCCCGACGACAAACTGCGCGGCGCCCTCGCCGAGTCTTTCGCTGACAAGGCCCGCGACCTGGGGCTCCCGGATGCCGCCCTTTTCTGGAACACGGGGACATTGAAGCGCGCGTCGCTTGAACTCGTATCCCGGGTCGGCACGGCCGATGCCACAGCGAATGTGGATGTGGTGGCCGTGGCGCAGACGGGAGAGGGCATCCGGCACACGGGAAGCCTCGGCGTCGGCGCGAGCCACACTAGGGGTCGATGTCGGCCACGACGCCCCCCTCCGCGGCGACGGC
>JAIOPR010000238.1 GCA_021413805.1 Planctomycetota bacterium | reverse complement strand
GGCCATGTGGACCCGGATCTGGTGCGTCCGCCCGGTTTTCGGATGGCATTTCACGAGCGTGAACCCGCGAAAGCGCTCGAGGACTTCCCACCGCGTCTGCGAAGTCTTTCCCTCGCTGTCCTTCCGCACCGCCATTTTTTCGCGGTCCTTCGGGTGGCGGCCGATCGGCGCGTCGATCCAGTCGCCGTCGAGCCGCGGCTCGCCCTCGACGATCGCGAGGTATTCTTTTTCGAGGAGGCGCTCCTGGAACTGAAGCGACAGGTAAGTGTGCGCGTTCGCAGTCTTCGCGCAGACGATCACGCCGCTCGTGTCCTGGTCCAGCCGGTGCACGATCCCCGGGCGATAGATGTCCCCGTCCTTCGCCGGCGGCAGCGTGTGCCCGACATGCGCCAGCAGCGCGTTCGCCAGCGTCCCATCCCAGTGCCCTGCCGCCGGATGCACCACGAAATGCGGCGGCTTGTTCACCACGACCAGCTGGTCGTCCTCGAACACGATCTCCAGCGGAATGTCCTCCGCCACCATCTGCGGCTCGATCAGCCGCGGCACCTTCACCGTGATCACGTCGCCCACCTGGATCTGGTACGACGCCTTCGCCTTCTTCCCGTTCACCAGGATGAACTCGTCCTTGATCAGCTTCGCCACCAGCGACCGGGAATACCCGTGCAGCCTCTTCGGCACATACACGTCCAGCCGCGTGTCTTCAACCGACTTGTGATGGACTTCAAAGATCTCCGTCCGCAGGTCGTTCATATCGACGACGATTTTCTTGGGCACGCGGGCATCTTACAGGGCGGGACGAAGCGCGTCGATGCGGGTCTGAAGGGGGGGCGCATACGACGCCACGCGGCATTACCCGGGGAAGGAATAGACCTCCGCGACACTCACTTCCACGCCAGGCATCGGGACGGGCCGGATGATGGCCCCCATGCCGAAGACGCCTCGTTCGATCCAGCGGTCCCCTCCGTTTTCGAGGACACGGATGGTCTTTGCCTCGACGTTTCCGATCCAGTAATGCGGAACCCCGTGCTGAAGGTAGAGCTTCATCTTGCGGTCGAGATCATTTTCAGGATTCGAAGGCGACAGAAACTCAACCGCCAGGTCGGGTGGCCCTTCAAGCTGCTTCACGAGCCGCGACAAATTTGCGGTGGCGACGAAAAGGACATCGGGATGCACGACCGATTTCCGCGAAAGGACGGTGTCCAGGGGACTGACGAAGACCCAACCCAGACCGAGCGCCCTGACCTGCCGGTTCAGGATCGTCGCCAGCATCATGACGGCCGCCTGGTGCCGGACTTCCGGAGAGGGGCTCACGACGAAATTTCCGTCGATGAGTTCCGTCCGGCAATCGTCATCGTCGAGCGCGAAGTAGTCGTCGATGGTCTTTTCGGCTGAGGAGCGAGGCATGAGGGGCAGGATAGTTCGTTGCCGCATGGGACTTCAATCCGAAAGGGTGCCCGTGTTTCCGCGCGGTTGAACTTGCGCGCCGACGCCCTCGTTCGCCGTTGATTTGCGGCCATCAGCGGATCTACAGTGCCCGTCCGTGACGCCCCTTCTCCACGCGAGCCTCGCAGACCTGCCCGGATCGCCCCCCGGGAAACAATGCGGGTGGGTCCAAGGCGAAAGCTGCGGGGAGGGTAGTTTTGACATTCCATTTGGCAAGCAGCGAGTATTGAGGTCTGGCATGTGCCAGCGACGAAATGACACAAAAAAGCCTAGTTGAGCTACTCGTGTCCTTCGAGTGGTCGTGGGACTGGTGCACGATCGAAAGACAGTTCCGCTCACTCGGTGGAAAGAAGGGCGAACAGGCGGGGGCCAGCGTGACGTACGAGCTACCCGATGGAATTGTCGCGAGTGCGCTTGTGAGGAACGGGCGCGTGGCTTTCGTGAGATACCTCCTCGAGATTTGCATGGACCCCAAATCGCTTTCTCCCGAACAACGTGAAATGACGTACCGCAGATTTCGCCAGAAGTATGAAGATCTCGTGCTTATTGCGACTCAGGCAATCGGCGCGCCGAAGTTTCGAGGCTCATTCGGCGACACAGGATTCCCTGAGGACTCTCTCGCCGAGGACCTGTCAACTTGGAATTTCGGGGATGTGATCGTTCGGATCGAGTGGTCCCATCAAGACAGAGAGTTGCCGATTGTACTTCTCATGCGATTTGAGCCTTGTGCCCAGAATTGAGGGTGACTTACCCGAGAACACTGAAGGCCCGTTCAAGTTCAGGGCCGAGCTCGTCGTCCACATCTCGAACGCCTCCGAGAAGACCGGCATCGAGTATGGCGGTACTCCAACCGCACACGCGGCTATTGCAAAGAGCATGGCCTCCTGGCGCCCGACCTGCCGGCGAAGGACCCCGCGGCCGACCACCGACAGCGCCTCGATCGACGCCCGCCGCGCCTGAATTCGCTTGATTTCGCCCCTCGGCAGCAACGAGCATCCCCGCGGGCCACTTCAGGAGCGTGCACCGTGAGGACATTGCAGGTTCTTTCCCGACTCGCCGTCCTGGCGGCGGTTTTCGCCATGGCGATCCCGGCCGGCGCACAGGAGCCTCTTCCCTTGCCGAAGACGCTCGAAGAAGTGGAGAAGGCGTCGAAGGATCCGGACGAGGATGTCCGGATGACCGCGGTCTCGACTGTCGCGAAGTACCAGGACCATCCGCGCGAGTGCGTCGAGATCGTGATGCGGCTGATGAAGGACGTCAGCGACGAAGTCAGCCACCGCGCGGGAAGCTGGATCGAGAGGATGGGCCAAAGGTTCCCGGATCTCATCCAGGCGGGGTTGGACCACGACGACTTCTCGGTGGCCCAGTGGGCTTTCGCCGCAATCCGGAACGTGGGCACTCCCGATCCCGCGTGGCTCCCGCGCATTCGCTACTGGCTGGCGGTTCCCTCGAACAGCACCCCCGAGGCCGTCCTTCGCCTGTACGGCGACAAGGTCGATGTCGCAGCCGAGCTCGCCGAGGCCGCGAAGACCCGCAAGAAGGACGAAGCACGCCTCGCGGAAGCGGTGGCCGGAAAATCGGAGGCCGCGCTCGCGGACCTGGCGGACATCATCGAACACGGCAATCCCTACTACTCCTCGGAAGCGACCCGGATGGCCGCGAAGGGCGGCGACGAGGCCGTCCTCCGCGTCCTTCTCAAGTCCTCGCGCGCGACCCACGCGAGCCGCAGGGTCTGGATCCTGAAGGCGCTTCCCACCGATGATCCAAAGTGGAGCGAATTCGTGTTCGAAGCGGAGATCGACGCGCTTTCGGGCCCCACGAACATGGAATTCCGGACGGCGGTGCAGATCCTGACGCGGTCGAGGCATGGGAAGTGGATCGATGAGCTGACAAAGGAAGCGGCGGGGATGACGTTGAATCCGAAAAGGTGGCAGGAGCTGTTGTCGGGCCTGCTCTTCGCATTCGGTGCGCGGGAATATGACGAGGCCCACCACGCCGCGGCGGAAAAGGCATTCCTTGAGATTGCCGCGGCGCACCGCGACCTGGCGCTGCCGTGTTTCGCGTGGTGGAGGTCGTCGCAGCCTACGCCGCCTGACCCGGCGGGGCAGAAACGGGTGTCGGCGCTGGAGGAGAAGTTCAAGGCGATGAAGTGAGGGGTGCGAAGCGTAGTCCTCGTGGCGGCCGATCCGGGCAGGTCCAGGGCACAAACCACGCGGCCAGCGGCGCTGGATGCGGTTTCGAAGTTCCTGTTGGTTCGAGGTGAACGTCATGAGGCTGAAGAAACGACTGCTGGTTCTCTGCGGAGTCGCTGCAGTCGCAATCTCGGCGGTCGTTGCGTACGTCCACTTCAATCTCTCGCGACCTGTCGGCAGGGGGCCTGCGGGGCCCATCGTCGCGCGGCAGGCATTTGAAAGACCGTGGACCAGCCGGCCCGCGCTCCTGCTCGGCCTCGGCGACAGCGTTACGGCCGGGTTTGGCTCGACGCCCGGACACTCTTACTTCGAACGGCTCTTCCGGAATCCGGCGGACGAATGGGAGGACATGATGGGGCTCTGCCTGGGCGCCGTGATGCCTGGGTTGACCGCTTCCAATCTGTCGCTGAGCGGCTCCACGTCGCTCGAACACATCGAGACGATCCGGAAGATGCCGGTCGCCGCTGAGGATGCGCTGGGGATCGTCGTGATCACGACGGGCGGCAACGACATCATCCACAACTACGGGCGCACACCACCGCGCGAGGGGGCGATGTACGGCGCGACGTGGGAGCAGGCGGAGCCATGGGTCGCGGCGTTCGAGTCTCGACTGGACGAGATGATGATGACGCTCAAGCGGAAGTTCCCGGGCGGGTGCCACGTGTTCCTTGCGAACATTTTCGACCCGACGGACGCGGAGGGGGACATCGCGAATGCGGGGCTGCCGGCCTGGAGCGACGGGGTGCGGGTACTGGCCGCGTACAACGAGGTGATCGCGCGCGTTGCGAAGAGACACTCGCACGTGCACCTGGTCGACATGCGCGGCGTGATGTTGGGACACGGGATTCACTGCAAGCAGCCGTGGGCTGAACACTACGACTCCAAGGACCCGCACTACTGGTACTTTTCGAATCTCGAGGATCCGAACGATAGAGGGTACGACGCGATCCGGAGGGTGTTTCTCAAGGAAATCGCTGGCGTGATGCAGGCGGAACGGAAGTAACTGAAGCGGGGATTTTACCGCCCCCGAGGAATCCCGCGCCCCCGTCACTTCTTCTCGCGGAACCACTCCACCGTGACCTTCAGTCCCGCCTCCAGCGCCGTCCGCGCCCGGAAGCCGATCCCCCGCTCTGCCGCCGAAACGTCGGCCTGCGAGTGAAGGACGTCGCCGGCGCGCCGCGGCTCAAAGCGCGGCCCCGGCCCGCCGCAGAGCGCGCGGATTTTCGCGATGAGGTCCAGCACCGAGATCCGCCCCCCCGCTGCGACGTTGAAAATCCCCTGCGCTTCGCTCTTCGCCGCCTTCTCGAACGCCTCCGCCGCGTCCTCGACAAACGTGAAATCGCGCGTCTGCGAGCCGTCGCCGAAAACGAGCGGCGCTTCGCCACGGAGGGAGGCCGTGATGAAGCGCGGGATTGCGGCCGCGTATTCCGATTTCGGGTCCTGGCGGGGGCCGTAGACGTTGAACGGGCGGAGTGAAGCGGCCGAAAGCCCGAACGACGCGGCGTACGACGTGACGAGCGCTTCCCCAGCCTCCTTCGACGCCGCGTACGGCGACAGGGGCCGCGAGGGCATGTCTTCGCGCTTGGGAAGGGTCGGGGAGTCGCCGTAGACGGAGGAGGACGAGGTGAAGACGAAGCGTTTCACGCCAGCGGCGCGGGCGGCTTCGAGGAGCCGCAACGTCCCGTCCACATTGACGCGCCAGGTCTCGACGGGGTTGGCGACGGAGCGGGCGA
>JAIOPR010000237.1 GCA_021413805.1 Planctomycetota bacterium | reverse complement strand
TGTACAACGGCGACCGGGCGCGGAAGGAAACGCTGGTCGCGCACGGTTTCCGGCTTCCCTCGGCGCTCGATAACCGGCCGCTTCGATTTGAAGAGTGGGAGAAGGTCATCGGCCAGACGGTCTACGTCAGCGCGACGCCGGCGGCGCTCGAGCTCAAGAAGTCCGCGGGGATCGTCGTCGAGCAGATCATCCGCCCCACCGGCCTCATCGACCCCGCGATCGAGATCCGCCCCGCGCAGGGCCAGGTCCCCGACCTTATCCGCGAGATCAAGATCCGCGCCGAGAAGGGCGAACGCGCGCTGGTCACGACGCTGACGAAGCGCCTCGCCGAGGACTTGTCGGAATACCTGGAGGAGGCGGGTGTGAAGTCGAAGTACCTCCACTCCGAAATCCAGACCTTCGAGCGCGTCCAGATCCTCAAGGCTCTTCGGCAGGGCACCCACGACTGCATCGTCGGCGTGAACCTGCTTCGTGAAGGGCTGGACCTCCCCGAGGTCACGCTCGTCGCGATCCTCGACGCCGACAAGGAAGGCTTCCTCCGAAGCGAGACGTCGATCATCCAGACGATCGGCCGCGCCGCGCGCAACGTCGAGGGAAAGGTCATCCTCTACGCCGACAAATCCACGCAGTCGCTCGAACGCGCGATCAACGAATCCACCCGCCGCCGCAAGATCCAGGTGCAGTACAACACCGACCACAACATCACGCCCAAGACCATCAAGAAGGCGATCCAGGAGGGCATCGAGGGCGAAATCCGCGCCAAGTCCATGGCCCGCGCGCTCGTCGGCCTCACCGAAAAGGAATACGAGACGGGCGAAGCGATCCTCGACCTCGAGCGCGAAATGCTCGCCGCCGCCGAGCGCCTCGAGTTCGAGAAGGCCGCCGAGCTGCGCGACGCCGTCCGCCACCTCAAGGAAAAGGCCGACCGGATGCGCGGCTCAGGCGCGACGGACATCGAGGCGACGTCGGGGCCGGTGAAGAGCAAGAAGGCGCCGCGGACGCCGAGCCGGAAGCGCGCGAAAAAGTAGAGGCTGCAAGCCCAAACGGATTCACACTGAAAGCGCGGAGTTACGGAGGGGCACGGAAAAGGGCGACACCCTTGCCCCGCACGGAACAGCCCTAATCCGCCAGCGACCCCATCGGATCCCAAGCCGGCAGGACGATCGGCTTCAGGTTGAGCGCCTTCTGGAGGCTCTTCGGCAGCGAACTCTTCCGCGCGGCGATCTCGAACATGTGCTCGTCGAACCAGTTGTCGTTCATGACGAAGTACCCCTTGCGGCCGACTTTCTCTTCGCCCCAGCTGTTCTCGACGCGCCAGCGGCGCGGCTTGCCGCCGACGACGTCCACGCCGGTGAAAAGCATCGCGTGGTTCATCGCGGTCTGGTGGTAGAGGAGTCGGTCGGCCTTGCTGAGCGTGAACTCGGTGTCATAAAGCGCGCCGTAGCGGTACAGGTCCTTGTCCCAGAGGCCGAGCTCGCGCTTCATCATCTTGCCGCAGTCGCAGCCCATCCACACCGGCTCGCCCTTCATGATCGCCTTCATCGCGATCTGCTTCATGAGGTCGATCTCGATGTTGAGGTACTTCACGATGCCGCCCTCGATCACGTTCCCGAGGTGCGCCACGGTGAACGTGCGATTGAAGGGGCTTGTCGGGCGCGGGTCGTGGACGAGGCAGACGTACTCGTCCACGGGCAGCGTGATGTACTTCTTCGCGAACTGCAGCGGCGTCATCGCGCCGTCGCGGTGGTGCTTGCGCTTCTTGTCGTTCCACTGCCAGTCAAACGTCGCCGGCGGAGTCCCGAGATGGATGCAGAGGATGCGATGGACGACCTTGAGGATTTCCTGTTTCGCGGCGCGCAGTTCCCCGGCGGAAGCGCCGTTCTCGCTGAGGTCGCGCAGGGTCTTCGCGCCTTCGCGGATCTTCGTGACGAGCATGCTGTTCATGCGGCCGGAGTTCGAAGAGCTCTCCGTCTCGGGCATCGCCGCCTTCGGCACCACCCCGTATTTCTGAACGATGTTCACGAACATGTTCCACTGCCCGCCGTCGCCGAGAACCGAATCCAGCAGGAACGCCACGTTGCGGTCGTCCACGTGCAGCGCCGCCGTCTCGATCATCTTCTCCAGGAAGTAGTTCGCGCGCTCCAGCTTGTCCCAGAAGAATGTGTAGTTCTGGCTGAACTCGAACGCGGCCAGGTTCATCTTTTTCATCGCCCCGGCGCGGAGAAGATTCAGGCCCGCGAACATCCAGCAGCGGCCCGACTGCTTCTGCGCGGTGACAGGCCACTCATCGATCCAGTGTGAAAACGCGAAGTCGGTGTTCGTGACCACCGCGCGGTTCAACGCGATGTCGTCCGCAGACGTCTGCGTCACCGCGTTCAACGCGAGCTGGTACCCGGGATTCGCGTCGAAGTTCTTCTGCATCTCCGCGACGACCTGCGGCGTCAACTCGGCGGGCGCGCCGGCGCTGAAGCGGGATTTCGCGAGGCCCCCGGGAGGGCGCGGGCCGTTGGTCCTGGATTTCTTGTAGGGCGCGACCGCTTGAATCATGGCGCTGTTCCTTTGGTTTGGGAGGACGCTTCAGGGGCGGACATCTTAACCGTGCCCGGGCGCCGAAACAATCGCAGCGAACTCGGCCGGCACGGAGTCACATCGGTGTCTGCGCGTCATTTTCCGCGGACGCCGTAGAGTCAGCGAGGCTTCGCCACGGAACCGGAAGGCCCGGATTGAGTTCCCGCATTCCTGGCGTCGTAAGGCTGCTTGCCACCGACCGCAGGCCGATCGAGAGTGCCCTTGTCAATGCGCAGGATCCTCGTATCTGCCCTCTGCGTCCACGCGTTGTAAGGCTCTCCCAGAATCTTTGCCGGGGGATGATCGTGAAGGAATCTGTTCAGGTGCGACTCATCATGCCATCGGGCTATAAAGCCCTGGGAGTTGTCGACGTCAATGCTCTCGCGAAGTTCCTCCGCCATCTCCAGGAAAGACTTCGATTCGCCGCCGTAGAAACACCCCGTGAAGTACTGCCGGATGTCCTGCAGGCTCACGCAAGCGGTCGATCGAGGGTCCACTTCAGGTGTCCCTTTGCGTCCCATGAACGCCACATGGAGACACGCCGTGATTCCCTGCGAAAAGATTTCATCCCCGATCGGCCCGACCACGCGCATGTCGATGTCCAGGTAGAAAATATGTTCATGGGCGGACAACCACGACCTCTCTTTCAGCATGGTGTGGAAGCGCATGAGGGTGACAGCGGGCCACCCTTCGTGGGGAACATGCACCTGCCGGGCCACGTCCTGTGTCGACGGGTGGTCTGTGAACAGCAGCACATCTGCCGGGAAGAATCGCCGGGCAGAATCCAACGCGGGGGCCAGATACTTCCAGTAATCCTCTCCCGTGCAAATGATCACCAACGCCGTTGGGGCCATTGTAGTCTCCTTGGAACCCTGATCATATACGTCGCCGGGGCAAACAGTCCGGGCGGCGCATCGTCGCGCCGCCCGTTTTAGTGATTTCGTCTTCTCGTCGCCCTACCTCTCCTTCGGCGGCGGAGGCTGCGGGGGCTGCATCCCACCCCCACCCGGCTCCCAGTCCAGGTCCTTGTCCTCGCCGAGCAGTTCCGCCATCCGGCGCTTCACGATCTCGTCCTTCGAGTCCTTGCGTTTCTTCATCGTTTCCTTCAGCCGCACCAGCTCTTCTTCCAGGCGCTTCAATTCCTGCTCGCGGTCGGTTTCGCGGAGGTCGAACAGCTTGCCGATGGCGTCGGCTAGTTCCTTGCGAAGCGCCGTCGTGTCCTGGCCTTCTCCGGCGCCGCGGATCTTCTCGGCCAGATCGTTGGTGCGATACTCGAGTTTGCGCTGGTCCATGCGGCGGGCATAGCGGTCGGGGTCGTTCTGCTTCATCATGAGCAGTTCGCGAATTTCCATCGCGGTCTGCGAGATGGCGCGCTCGTATTCCTGCGGGCGGCTTTCCTTGAGTTCGTTCAGGCGTTCGAGGCGGACGGGCTCGTTTTCCTTGAGCCACGCCATGGCTTTCTCTTTGTCCTCCGCCGAAATCGAGGCCGGACGCATCGGGCGCGGTCCGCCGGCGGGACCTCCCGGGCCTCCCGGACCACCGGGCCGACCGGGACCGTCCGGGCCTCCGCCGCCCGGCTCGCCCCCCGGAGGCGGGCCGTCCCCGCCGGGACCGCCGCGCGGAAGCTGCTCCTCGAGCCTGCGGTGCTCCTCCTGAAGCGCCGCCGCGTCCTTCCGCAGCTTTTCTTCTTCTTCCTTGCTCATGTTCTTGTCGCCGAAGCGCTTCTCGATGTCGGCGAGGCGCGCGTCGATTTCACGAAGGCGGTCGTGGAGCCGGCGCATCTTTTCGTCGCCGCCGGGGCCGCCGGCGCGGCCGGGCTCGCCCTTGGGAGGAGGCCCGCCAGGGCCTTGGGCGGAAGCGCCGAGGGAGAGTGCGGCGAGGAGGGCGACGACGGCGATGCGGTTCATGGATGGCCTCTCACTGCAATCGGGTGTGGGTGGGTGTCAGAACTTGTCGGAGGTCGTGGTGATCGAGTCGAGCGATTCGTACATCGAATCCACCCTGGTCGCCTGCGGGACCCAGACGGTGGTGCGGTCGAACTTCGGTTGCACCGCGACGCTGCCGCCGCGGAGGTCCTTGATCGTGTCGGAGAGCGAATCGATGTCGTCGTGGGCCGTCGGCGCCCAGGCCAGCGCCGGATCGACAACTTTCGGTTTCGGCGCGGGTTTCGGGGTCGGGGTGGGCACCGGGACCGGTTTCGGCGCCGGACCTTCGGGGTGCGTCGCAATCACGGTCGGTTTCTGCGTCCCCGGCGTCATTAGTTTCCACGCCATCCCACCCGCGGCCGCCACGAGCAGCACCGCCGCCGCAGCCGCCCAGAACCAAGCGGGACGGGACGCCGTCGCCGGGCCGCTCATGGCCCGCGGCGCCTCGCGCATCAACAGTGCCCCGAGCGCCGCACGCGTTTCTGCCGAAGGCTCCTCGGCGGGGACGTGATTGAGAAGCTCCAGTCCCTCATGAAGCGTGCGGATCTCGGCGGTGCAGGCCGGGCAATGCGCCGCATGCTGGCGCACCACGGCCGCCTCGGACTCCCCCGCTTCGCCGCACGCGGCGAGCAACGCCAGGTTCCGGATCTCTTCGCAGCTCACGGGCTTTCCTCCACAACGACCCCGGCCAGCACTTTCTTCAGGTTCAACAACGCGTACCTCATCCGGCCCAGCGCGGTATTCAGCGGACATCCCGTCACCTTCGCGATCTCCTTGAACGACAGCCCGCCGTACACCCTCAGAGACACGACCTCTCGCTGCTCCACGGGCAGCCCGTCCAGCGCTTCCCTCAATCGCCCTCCGAGAATCGCCCGGTCGACGCGTTCCTCGGGGGCCTCGTCCGTCCCCGGAATCGCGTCGCCCGGCCGCTCCTCGCCATCCAGGCTCACCATCGGCCGCTCCCGCAGGATGTCCATCGCACAATTCCGCGCGATGGTGAAGAACCATCCCTCGAACGACCCCGTCGGTTTCCAATCCGGGAGGGCCCGAAGCGCGCGCAGCATCGTCTCCTGAAGCGCGTCCTCCGCACGAACCCGGTCTCGCGTCATCTTGATGAGGTAGCCCGTCAGCGGCCCCTGCATCTGGTCCACCAGCTCGGCCAGAGCCGCAGGGTCGCCTCGCTGACACTTCCGGACGAAGTCGAGGTCCATCGCGGCTCCTGTGAAGACAACGGGCGTGCGGGGCGGATATTGTATCGGCCGCGGAATTCTGGCGGCCGCAAGTTCCGTGTTGGAGAGGGGTTCCGTTGAACTGAAGTGGCACTAACGCGGCGAATTTCACCTAAGTCCATTGCCGGAAATATGTTAAGTCGCCATCCCTCCCGCCCCCCCCCTCGCGACTTCCCGAATGCCCGCACCTCTTCCCCTCCCCGCGTGTATAAATCTTCAGTCCCCTTTTCCCGAGGCCCCATGCGCATCCTCCGCACCTCCCTCACGATTCTCCCCGTTCTCTTCGCCGGATTCCTTCTCGGCCGTCTCCCATTCCCCCGCTCGGCCGCTGAAGATCCGCCGAAGGCTGAAACGGAATCCTACGACTGCCCGTTCTGCCACCAGGACATCGAGGTCCCCGATTCCCCCGCCGGCGCTTTCATGAAAGTCAAAATCGGCATCGCCTCTGAAAATGTCCGCCTCCTCAAGGACAACCTGCTCGGCTTCGAGGGAAACGAACCCAAGGACGCCGGCGCGGCGCTTCGCGTCCTCCAGTCCCAGCTCGTGAAAGTGGACGAACACGGGGACGCGGCGGTGCTCGTCCTGGGCATGGGGAACAACGTGGTCGATCTCCCGTGCGTGAAATCCGAGGGGCACTGGAAAGTGGACATCCGCGTCTACCGCGATCAGCAACTCGCGCAGGCGAGCCGCAACGGAGTCGCGCAGCTGGGGCAGCGGATCAAGAAATATTTCGAGAAGCGCCAGAAAGCGCCGCGGAGCGGGGACGACCTTTGGACGGACCTGAAGGATGCGGGGCTCATCGAGATTGCGCTTCTGAACACGCCGCGTGACGCCGAGCGCGTGTCGCCCGAGGAATTCGACCGCGGGGACTGGGCGAAATGCGGCTTCCGCGTGACGCGGGACGCCTTGTCGCTGGACCTGCCTCCGGGAAAACCGCTGCTCTGGGAAAAGACCCCGCGCAACGGAAAGCGCCTCGTGCTCTATGCTTCGGGCGTCGCGGTCGAGCTTGACGCGGCCCCCTTTGACGCTGCGATCGAAAAATACGAGGGAACGGGAGGCAAATAGGCTTTGACTCGTTTCAACCCCGGTCCTAGACTTCGCCCTCATTGAAAGCGGGGGAAGTCTTCCAAGTCCGGCTACAGGAGGAACGCATGCTGAAGGTTTGCCGCATTGCGCTCGTCGCGCTGGCGTTGCTTTCCACGACCTTTGTCTCCACCCCGGCTATCGCGGGGATGGTGGCGACTCCGAAAGCCGCCGAGGCCGGAAAGGTGGATAAGGACCTTGCCATCCTGAAGGCCGCCGCCGCGAAGGCAGGAATGTCGGGGGCCTCCGTCGAGGTCGCCCTCACGCTCCTGACGCCGGAAGCGCGCACCGTGGCCGTGGCGCACCTGATGGTCGCGGAATCCGCGGGCAACGCTCTCGGGATCGTGGCGATCCTCGCGGGTGTCGTCGTCGTGGGCGTCATCGTCCTGTCCGAGCTGCTCTGGAATCACGGGTACCTGACGAACTACCTGCCGTAAATCGCGGTTTCAATCGAAAAGACCCGGCGACAAGCCGGGTCTTTTTTTTGTGCCCTGGACGACGATCGGTCGCCCCTCAGCGCCGCTTCAGTTCTTCCCGGATCTCCGCGGCCACCTCGGCGCCGATCCCGTCCTTCTCCGCCCGCGCCAGCCACTCCGTCGCGTCCGCTTTCCTCCCGGCACCCATCGCCGCCCGCGCCGCGCCCGCCCAGCAGCCGGCCCGGTACTCGCGCTGGTCCTCCCTGCCCGCCGCTTCCGCCCCGCCACGCCACGCTGATTCCGCTTCGTCAAAATGCTTGAGGCGAAGCGAAATGGCGCCGATGGTGTCCTGCGCCTGGAACCACGATTCGGAGAGGCGCACGGACTGGGCCGAGGCGGCCTTGGCGAACTCGAGTCCTTCTTCCGGTTCCTTGAGATGCTCGGCCAGGACAAAGGCGAGGTTGTTGGCGCAGGCACCGCCGGCGTGGGCGCCGCGGCGGAACGCTTCGGCGGCTTTGCGGTAATTGAATTCCTCGAAATACAGGTTTCCCAGCGCGAGCGCGGCGCCGACCTGCGAGCTGTCCGCGTCCAAGGCGCGGTCAAACTCGATCTTCGCCAGCTTGGTGTGCTTGCGCTCCAGGTAGTCCATCCCCACGAGGAAATGCGTCCTGCCGTCAAGGAAGTCCGCGGGAAACGGCGGCTCCTGGAGGCGCGCGAGGTACTCGTCCTCGGAGTACGGGATGTGCGAGACATCCGGCGCGATGAAGAGCGTGTACCGGTGCGTCCGGTTCCAGTACTTCGAGAAATCTTCCTCAGTGAAGCGCCGGATCGCGCCGCCGTAGTCGGAGCAGATGATTTCGCCGGGCGGGGCGCCGATGACGAGGTAGTAATGGAACGACATGGGCCCGGCCTCGACCATCGTGATGGCGGGGATTCCCTGGGAAAGGGCGGCGCGAAGCGACTCGTACTTGCATCCGGGGGCAGCGCGGGTGCGGAGGCCGAAGCGGGCCGCGAGGGCCGCCATGGCGAGCGGGTTGGTGCCGCCCTTGGACTTCTCGCAGATTTCCTCGGAAATCGCCGCGACGTCCGAGGGTTTGCCGTTCAACTTGAGAATCGCCGAGAGGACCTCGGGTCCGCAGTCGAAGAGCCCGCCGCGCGGCAACCACGCTTCGACCTGCACCGTCCCCGCCGGCGGCGGCTGGATGCGTTCGCCGGGAACGCTGCAGGCCGACAAAAAAAGGGGCATGACCAAGGTGGTCATGCCCCGTATCGGTCTCTTAGAGCTCACTCGTTACTTCCAGGGGTAGAACGTCTCCAGGACGACGATGACCACGACCACGACCACGGCGGCCGCAATCGCAACCGCCACGCCGACGCCGCCCGCATTCCTGGTCGCCTGCACGTGCCCGGCCAGGATCGTCAGGTCTTCCGTCGAGAGCTTGTTCAGCTGCGCCTCGTAGGAAGCCCCGTTCAGGCCTGACTCCGTCAGCCGCGCCTTGAGAAGCTCCTTGGCTGCTTCGCGCTGGACGTCCGCAGCGGCCTGCTTCGGCGTAGAAACCATGCCCGCGAACGCGGGACTGGAAAGAATCACCGTGGAAAGCAGCGCGACGGCGACGAGCGAGGACCGAAGGGCTTTGAACATGCTTTTCCTCCGAGTCGACTGAAAGGGAACCCCCTCCTGCGAAGGCGCGAATTATAGGGAGGCGGCGGCTTGGGGCAAAGAGAAAAGACATGGGGAGCAGCGAAACAGCGAAAGGATGAATGTTCAATTTTCGATTTTCAGTGACCAATTCTCAATTTCGCGTTAGCCGCCCTTGAGCTCTCCCCAGTTCTTCCCTGTCGCGACGTCCACTTTCAGCGGCACCGTCAGCTTCATGGCGCCCTCCATTCCTTCGACCACCAGCGGCATCAGCCGGTCGATCTCCTCCTCCGGCGCTTCGAACACGAGCTCGTCATGCACTTGCAGCAGCATCCGCGCCTTCAGCCCGCTTTCACGCAGCGCCCGGTCCACGCGGATCATCGCCACCTTGATCAGGTCGGCCGCGCTTCCCTGCACCGGCGCGTTCACGGCCATCCGTTCGGCGGCGGCGCGGAGATTCCCGTCGCCGGCGTTGATATCGGGAAGCGGGCGGCGGCGGCCGAGGAGGGTGCGAACGTAGCCGGTGCGGCGGGTTTCCTCGAGGGTGCGGTCGAGGAAGGCCCGGACGCCGGCGTAGCGGCGGAAGTAAGCGTCGATGTATTTCGCGGCGGTGGCGCGGTCGATGCCGAGCTGCTGGGCGAGCCCGTGGGCGCCCATCCCGTAGATGACGCCGAAATTCACGACCTTGGCCTCGCGCCGCTGGTCGGAAGTGACGGATTCCTCGGGGACGCCGAAGACTTCCGCCGCGGTGCGGGCGTGGACGTCCCGGCCCTCGCGGTACGCCGCCACCAGCGCAGGATCGCCCGAAACGTGCGCCAGCAGCCGCAGCTCGATCTGCGAATAGTCCGCCGACGCCAGCATCCACCCCGGCTCCGTGATGAACGCCCGACGGATCCGCCGCCCTTCCTCCGTCCGGATCGGGATGTTCTGAAGATTCGGGTCGTTCGACGAAAGCCGCCCCGTCGCCGCCACCGCCTGGCTGTACGTCGTGTGGATCCGCCCCGTCACGGGGTTGATCGCCGCGGGAAGCGCATCGACGTATGTCGATTTCAGTTTCGCCAGCATCCGGAACTCCACGATCCGCGCCGGGACCGGGTGCTCCCCCGCCAGCGACTCCAGCACCGCCGCGTCCGTCGAGAACCCCGTCTTCGTCTTCCGCCCCGGCGTCAGTTTCAGTTTCTCGAACAGCACGCGCTGCAGCTGCCGCGTCGAGTCGATGTTGAACGTCTCCCCTGCCGCTTCGAAAATCGCGTCGCGCATCTTCGCCAGCCGCCGGTCGAACTCGCTTCCCAGGTCCCGCAGGAACGCGTCGTCGATCCGCACGCCCGTCCGCTCCATGCGGAAGAGGACTTCAAGGAGGGGCATCTCGACGTCGCGAAAAAGCGAGCCCAGCGACTCCGCTTCGAGTTTCGGCCCGAGCACAGCCGCCAGTCTCCCGGCGACATCCGCGGCCTCGCCGGCGGCGGCGGAAGCGCTGGGGACGTCCACGGAGTCGAACGAAACGGTGCCGCGCCCGCGGCCGGCGAGATCGGCGGCGGGGGTCATGCGGGCGGAGAGGTGCTCGATCGCGAGCGACTCGAGATCGTTCGGCTTGGCGGGATCGAGCACGTACTCCGCGAGCATCGGGTCGCACGCCAGCCCGTTGACCTCGATGCCGTGGCGCGAGAGCACGAGCAGGTCGTATTTCGCGTCGTGCGCCGATTTCGCGACCGCCGCGTCCGCGAACAGAGGCCGGAGCGCCGCGAGCGTTTCTTCGCGCGGCGCCTGCCGCGGCGCCAGCATCGGGCTGTGGCCGATCGGCACGTACACCCCGTCGCCGGGCGCCGTCGAGAACGAGAGGCCGACAAGCCCGGCGCGCATTCCTTCACGGGAAGTCCCCAGCACGGCGAACGCGAAATTTCCGGATTTGCGAAGCGCCAGCGCCAGGTCGCGAACGCCGTCCGCCGAGTCCACCGTGCGGTACCCGCCCTTCGGCAGCGCCGTCTCCCCCGCCGGAAGATCCTTGAGCATCCGGTGAAACCCGAACTTCGTGAACAGCGCGCGCAACGCCTCCGAGTCCGCGGGGCGCAGCCGGAGGTCGTCGAGCGACTCGGTCACGGGCGCGTCGTAGCGAAGCGTCACGAGCATTTTCGACAACCGCGCGTCGGCGGCGTGGTCGCGAAGGGCCTGGGCAATCTTGGGGCGGCCGGCGAGCTCGGGGTTGGCGAGGAGCGCCTCGACGCTGCCGGCCTTCTGCACGAGGGCGGTCGCGGTTTTCGCGCCGATTCCCGGGACGCCGGGGACGTTGTCCACGCTGTCGCCCATGAGCGCGAGGACATCGATGACCTGCTCCGGCGGCACGCCGAATTTCTCGATGACTTCCGCGCGCCCGCTCAAACGGTCCTTCATCGTGTCGATCAGCTTCACCTGCTCGTTCACCATCTGGCAGAGGTCCTTGTCCCCCGTCGCGATCCGCACGTCCATCCCCGCCGCTTCGCCGCGCCGCGCCAGCGTCGCGAGCGCGTCGTCCGCTTCGAACCCCGGGACCTCGACGAGCGGCGCACGGAAGGCCCGCACGACATCGCGGATCGGCTCGAACTGGAGCACGAGCTCGGGCGGCGTCTCGTCGCGCGTCCCCTTGTACTCGGGGTAGGCGTCGTCGCGGAACGTTTTCCCGTGAGGATCAAACACCACCGCAAGGTGAGTCGGCTTCAGCTCGCGCACCAGCTTCTGCAGCATCGAGATGAACCCGTAGATCGCGCCCGTCGGTTCTCCCGTCGGGCTGGACAGGCGCGGAAGCGCATGGAAAGCGCGGAAGATGAAGTTCGGGGCGTCGACGAGCACGAGGATGTCGCGGGCCATGGATGCGGAAGGTAATGAGACGGGGAGTCGCGGGCGAGGAATAGTCGCGAAGGTCGCGTTAACCAAACCGCCACTCACTTTGCAAGACCATCTCGGCCATTTCAAAAATGTTTTTTTCCGCGCGGTATTCCTCCAAATGCCCCCTTGCACCCCCCCAACCCCATTGCTATCTTTCCCGCCGTCACAACGGCAACGCGGTCCGGAGAAAAAGCAGCACCCC
>JAIOPR010000236.1 GCA_021413805.1 Planctomycetota bacterium | reverse complement strand
TTCTTGGCGTTGCGCAACGGCGAGGGCCACCTGCCCCCAGTTCCCGACGCTGGGCGGCATGACGAAAACGGTGAGATCGAGGAGGTTGGCAAACCCGGTGATGTAGGCGAAGGAGGCGAACATCAGGAGGATGTTGGCGCCGCCGGCGAAGAGCTTGGCGCCGAGGAAGCAGATGCCGACCGTGACGATCAGGCCCAGGATGTTGGCGAGGATCGAGCCGATGACGGCGGAGCCTCCGAGGAGCACCTTTTTCTGCGTTCCTTTCTGGGTCGACGGCTTGTTGGCTTCGTTCGCTTTTTCAAAGGCCGCCTGTTCCTTCTCGACGATCGGTTTCGCCCAGCCGCCCCGCGTCGGGAAACTGACGGTGATGGAGCCCTGGCGATTGGCGGCCGTCAGTGGCTGGCCCTTGGGGCAGAACGCGAAATTGACGACGGTCGCCTGGCTGGACAGCGCTGTCAGTTCGATCTGGTACTTTCCCGAGGAGATCTCCTGCATTTTCACCGGCACGCTTGTGCCCGCTTCGGTCTCCGCGTCCCCCCAGCCACCGCCGGAGAGAGTCGGGTAGACGTCCGCTTCGACCGCTTCACCCGGCTGCTTATCGGTTTCCATCGCCATCTGAAGCGTGACCATGAACTTCTTCCCGGCTTCGACATCTCCCTGGGGGTTTTCCATCTTCCAGAGGAAATCGCCGATCTGGCCGACCCGGCCTGTCGGGGCGTCGAAGGCGCGCTGCCAGTCCGACGGGGCGAAGAGTTTGCCTTTCCTGCGCTCCAGCCGGGCCGCCTGCTCCGTGACGCGCTGTTTCTTTTCCGCTTCCGTCCCGGCGAGTTCGGCATAGCGTTTCCGTCCCCAGCCGGCTTTGGAGGCCCACGCGACGTGCACGGTGGAACGGGGGGTGACGCCCGGGGTGCCCGGGTCGGCGCCTTTCGCGTAGAGCATGATGGCGAAGCTCGAGCCCTCGGCGGTCCTGGCATCGAGGTCGGCGAGGTAGTCCCCGGGTTGGCCGGAGGTCTTCGCCTGCACCCAGTCGGCGAATTTCTGAGCCGGGCCTTTCCAGCTCTCCGTCGGCACGATCCACGCGTCGCCTTCGATCCCTTTCCCGGGGCCCGGTTCGCAGAAAGCGAACTTGACCGTGAACGCCGCACCCGCCTCGACTTCTTCCTTGGGGCTGTTGACCCGGAACACGTAGGGCTTCGCGTCGTTCGCGATCAGCCCCTGCTCGCCGCTCTTGGTCCAGCTCTCGAAAATGTGCGGTTTGTAAGCCCCGGCGTCCGACTCGATCTTCGCGATCTTTTCCTCGGGGTTCGGCCCCTTGATGATCCGCGCTTCTTCCCGGTGCGAACGTCCGCTGGCCGCGATCGCCACCACGATGAGGGAAAGGAGGTAGACCCCGAACATCTGGAGCTTCACGTCCTTGCGCTCGAACCAGGATGAAAAATACTGAATCGTGATGATGGGCTTGTAGAACATCCGGAGCGTGATCTGCCAGAAGGGGAGATCCGGGTCGAAATCGGCCGCCTTCTTGGCGCGTTTCCCTGGGAGCACGCCGCTGATCGGCTTGCCGGTCGCGATGTCGACGCTGCACTTCATGCAGAAGAGAATGTCCGCGGCGTACATCTGGCCGCACTGGGGGCAGGGGACCTTTCCTTCGTCCTGGGTACCGACGGCGCCGACGGGCCGCGGGGCGCGGGAGGACGCGTGTTTGGGCGGTTCGTCGCCCATCAGGTCATCGCTCGCGATGCGGGCGACTTTCTTCTTCGGCTTCCCGTCGGAGGGCAGCTCCTGGACCGGCGGAATCAGCGCCTCGATCGGCTTCGCCGTCGGCTTCCGGTCGTCGTCGAGTTCGAGCTCGAGCTCGTCCTTTTTGGCCGGAGGAGGCGGCGGCGCGGCGGGCACTTCGATCACGGAGCCGCAGCCCGGGCACTTGCCTTTTTTCCCCGCCAGCGTGTCGGGGACATTGATCTTCTTGCCGCAGCTGCACGAAAGTTCGATCACGTGGCGATTTCCTCGAGCGGGATGATCGAAAGGGGGTGAGGGAAGCGGGTGATTCTATGCGTCTCTTGCCGAAATGACAGTTTCTACAGCCTGCGTGGGCGGGTCAGGATACCAGCCTGTGGAGGAGTTGCCGCATCGGGGCGAAGAAATGTACCGCCGCGGCGACGAGGGCGATGGCGAGGGCGCATGCGATGGCGATCCGGGCCACGGTCTTCAGGAGGCGGGTGCGCGCGTCGTCGCCGGGCGGCCGGGGGGCGCTCATGCGTCCCGGCACGACGCCGGCCAGGGGCTTGCCCGTCGCCAGGTCAATCGCGCAGCGGGCGCAGGCGAGGACGTGCCCCGGGTATCGCTCGCCGCAGACCGGGCAGGTCACCGCCTTTCGAATCTCCGGCGCCGCAACGGGCGCAGACAGAATTTCTCCGGTTTTCGGGGGCTCCTGCGGCACCGGGCGCGCGCTCTTCGCCGCCCCCGCCGGCGCCTCCTCCAGCTCGAGCGCCGAGAGATCTTCCGCAACCTCGTCCCCGTCCTCGTCGATGTACCCCGCCCGTGGCACCGCGACCGAAGCGCCGCAACCCGGGCATTTGCCTTTCTTCCCTGCCATCGTGTCGGGGACGTGAAGCTTTTTCCCGCACGAGCAGCGAAGCGAAATCATGCGGGGCGGCCGTCGAGGCCGGCCTCGGCGAGGAGGCGCGCGGCGGCGTCGTCGATGACCTTCAGCTTCCGCTGGTTGAAATCGACCATCGCCGCGTCGAGCTGCGCTTTCGTCTCCGGCGGATACCGGCGGGCGTCCATGCCGAAACGCTGGCGGAAGTCCTTGATGAAGTGGTTTCGGGCGCGGTCGAGGGAATGGCGGTCGCGTTCGACGCCCCCCGCGGCGGGCGTAATCTGGGCGCGCGCCGCTTCCGGCCAACCCGACGTGAGCGTCGCGAGTTCCCGGCGGACTCCTTCGGCGAGGTCGGCGCCGGCGGGGCCGAGCTGGTCGTACGAGAAGGCTTGAAGCGTGAGGTCGATGGCCTTGCGGACCTGGTCTTTGTCGGGCATGCGGGGGATTCTATCGAAGTGAACCGGGGGGCCTAACAATCTCGTCCACCCCGGATGGCGGAATCAACGAAAGAGGGGGCTTCCAACGTACCTCTTTGCTGCGTGCCCGGGATATCCGGGCCGAACAAGGAGCGGAGAAATGGGCAAGGGACTGGTGATCGGGGTGATTTTCGGGGCGCTTCTGGGCGCCGTCGCCGTGCGATTCCTGGACGGAAGGCGTTCCCGGCAGGCGGAGGAGTCCCCGGCCAGGCCCGGCGAACCGGAGGCGAGGGCGAAATCGGGGAGCGAAGAGGTGGAGCGTCTTGAGAAGGCGCTGACCGCTTCGCGCGGCGAGAACGACAACCTGCAGAAGAAGATCTCGGAACTCCAGTCAAAGGCGTCCACACCGGCCGCGGGGCCGGCGGTGGCGGCGAAAGGCAGCCGCTGGAAGGATGTCGGCTTGGCGTTCTTCAAGATGAAAGACAAGATGCAGGAGCCGGATGCCGGGAATTCGCCGGAAGCGCAGCAGGCGTTCATGGAGTTGCTGGCGATCCTGGGGAAGATTGCGAAGGAATATGGAGTGGGGATGGACGAGCTGTCCGGGTGCCCGGATGCGATGCCGGCGATGCTGCTTTCGATCCTGGACGCGGCGGGGATCCAACCCGACGCCGCGCAGCAGGCGGCGATCGATTCGGCCATGAACGAAGGCCAGGCGGCGTGGAAAGACTACCTCGCGAAGCGCGAGGACCTGACGGCCCTGGAGCGGCAGCGGGCGCTGGTCGATCTCCAGGGAAAAACGACCCAGCAGCTTCGCGGCGCGCTCTCCGGACCGGCCGAAAAAGTCGTCGATGACCTGCACATGTTTGACGCCGATTTCAACTTCGGCGGCCGAAGCGCGAGCTACGGCGGAACGCGCGAGTCGGTGACGCAGTCGCTGACGGGGTCGTGGGCGAAGGACCTGGGGCTGGACGACACGCAGAAGATTTCGCTGGGCCCGGTGGTGGACACCTACATGCGTGAAGTGGACGCCGCGAAGGCCGACTTCGCACGGCGCGAGGCGGCGGGGGAGAAGGTCAGCGAGCGGGAGAAGTCGACCGCGAGTCTCGAGGCCATGATCCGGGCGCAGAAGCGGCTGGGCGAGACGATGCGCCTGAGCGAGGCCCAGGCGAAGGCGCTGAAGAACTGGGGAACGAATTACAGTTACAACCTGGTGGACGAAGCGAAATAGGAGGACGAGATGAGGCGATTTCAATTCCACCCCGGCCGGCGGCTCAGGCTCGCCCTTTCCTTCCCGCCCGGCTTCCTGCTCGCGGCCGCCATGGGGCTCGCGGTCCTGGCCGCGGCGGGGGTGGCGTTCTTCCTTCTTCTGGTAGCCGCGTGATTCGCGCGGCGGGCCGGCATCGGAATCCATAGAATGCAGCGCGGGCGGTTTCCGCCCGAGGGGAGGCGCGGATGCTCAGGGGAATCCTTGTCGGGCTGATGGTGGGCGCGCTGGCCACGGCGTGCGTGCTGAAGGCGATGGCCTCGCACAAGGCCGAGGCGGTGCCGGTCGCGGCAGCCCCGGCAATGGCGGCGCAGGACCCGGCGGCGCTGAAGGCCGAGGCCGACGGGCTGAGAACGGGAAACGCGCTGTTGCAGAAGGACATCGAAGGGAAAAAGGCCGAGCTGGCCTCCCTTGAAAAGCAGGGAAGCGGCGGCGACGGGACGAAGAACGGGAAGAAGACGGGCGGGAAATCCTGGAAGGAACTCGCGCCGTCGCTCAGCAAGGGCTTCGGCTCCAGGGGCGAGGGCGAGGAGAGGGACGACAAGGCTGCCCAGGCGGCGATGCTCGATTTCTACGGCATGGTGGCCAGGATCGCAAAGCAGCGCGGCATCGCGATGGACGACGCCATGTCCACTCCCGAAGGTTTGCCCCTGCTGCTCAAGGCTCTTCTGGAGACAGGCGAGCCCCCCGCGACAGCGGAACAGCTGGCGCAGATGGACGCGCTGATTGCGTCTTACACCACGGATTGGGACAAGGTCCACGACCCCGCGGGCAATACGTCGAAGCTCGAGCAGCGGCTGGCGACGGGGGAGCTGGCTGACGGGTACGTCGAGAATTTCACCGGCCTCATGTCCCAGGCGCAAAAAGACGCGAACAAGAATTACGAGATGTTCACGATGATGGGCGGTGGCATGGGAGGCGGCAGCCACTGGTCGAACGGCACCCGCGAGACCGTCATTGCGGACATGACGGCCGACTGGGCGAAGTCGATCAAGCTCGACGACGCGCAGAAGATGCAGATCGGCCCGTTCGTCGAGCAGTACATGAAGGAATACGCCGAAGTGACGGCGAAATACCAGGGCGGCCCGGAGGGTGGCTCAAGAGAGACCTGGAAGACGATGCAGCGCGAACGGGTCCAGGCGCAGATCAAGGCCCAGCAGGCGATTGCGTCCGCCATGTCGCTCACTCCCGCGCAAGCCAAGGCCCTGAGCGCCTGGGCCACGACCTACGATTTCAGCATCCAGGACGCGCCGACCGGTCCCGACGGCGTTCCCGTTCCCATCCCGCCGGAAAAGTAGGAGACTTTCATGCTGAAAGGCATCCCGATCGGGCTCCTGATGGGAGCCATCCTCGCTTTTGTGCTCTTTCGCGTCGTCGAGGCGAAGCGTGACGCGCGCCCGGCCATGCCGGTCGCTTCGGCCGGCGCCGGCCAGGCCGCGACTTCCCCCGAATCAGACGCCCTGAAAACCGAGATCTCTTCGCTCGGCACCGCCAAATCGAAACTTGAATCTGAGCTGGCCGGGCTCAATGCAAAACTCGCTACTGAAAAGGCCGCAATGAAGGTCAACGGCGGCGCGGCGGGGGACGCGAAGAAGTTCAAAAACCCGTGGTCGCCCATGGCCGCGTTGCTCTTCCGCCTCAAGGACAAGCTGGACGAACTCGAGAAAGAGGACAGCGAGGACTACCGCGACCTGATGATGCAGTTCATGGAGATCGCGAAAGAACTGACCGAGGAACGCGGCTTCGACCTGGGCGACTTCGAGTCTTCGCCCTTTGGCCCCCCGATGCTCATGCTGGCGGTGCTGGAAGGCGCGGACCCGCCGATGGACCCGGCGGACCTGGAACGGGCGTCCGCGATCGTCGCGAAAGTGGAAGCGGACTGGTTGAAGGCGAAGGAGAAGAAGGCGGAGCAGAGTGCGCTCGAGTGGAAGGTGAGCGCGGCGCGCATCGTCTGGGAATCGATGAAGAACCTGAAAGGCGGGTTGACGCCCGAGCAGAGAGACTGGTTCAAGACAGGGAAGATGTGGTCCGACGACACGGTGCGCATCTGGTCCAGGGGCGTCAGCGGCACGCAGGAACAGTGCCAGGTTCAGCTGGTTGACGACTGGGCGCAGGTCCTCAGCGTGACCGATATTGCCGCCGCGCCGCTCCGCCCGCTCGCCGGGCAATTCGTGCGCGAATACCAGGAGATGGAGGATGCCTGGAAGCGCCGGGAGACCGCGGGAGAGAAGATCGCGGACGCAGAAAAGTCGCTGGGCCGGGCGGAACTGGCGATCGCGGTCCAGAAGAAAATCAGGGAGTCGATGACGCTGACGCCTGCCCAGGAAAAGGCGCTCAAATCCCTCGGCAACTCATGGGAAGTGACGATCACGCCCGAACGGAGTCACTAGGATGGGCGGGAAAGCCGGATGGGGAATCGCAGGGCTTGTTGCAGGCGCCCTGCTGTCCGCGCTGCTGTTCAAGTTCGTCGAGTCCCGACGCGTCGCGCCCGGCGGCGGCGAGACTCCCGGACATGGCGAATCCGTAACCGCTCCCGTCGGCGGAGAGGCAACCGAAGTCGAGCGTCTGCGCGGCCAGGTCGCCACCTCGAAAAAAGACTCCGAAGCGCTTCGCGCCGAAATCGTCGAGCTGCGCGGGAAGCTCGAGGCGGCCGGGAAGGCGAACCCGGGCGGCGGCACCCCGGGGGCTGCGAAATCCTGGCGCGAGATCGCGGCGAAGCTGTACAAGCTGCGCGACCTGGTGAAGGGCAAGAAGTGGGACGACTGGCCCGCCGAGGCCAAGAATCTCCAGCTGGAAATGTTCCAGATGGTCGGCGAACTCTCCCGTCGGCTCGGGATGCCGTTCGACGAGGCGCTGATGTCGCCCGAAGGCCTGCCGCGCCTGCTGGTGGACATGCTGGAGCAGACCGAACCGCCGCCGTCGCCCGAGGAGAAAGCCCGTCTCGAGGCGCTTCTCGAAAGCGTCGTTCCCGACTGGAAGGCGTACGACGAATCGCGGGCCACGCTCTCGAAGCTGGAGCAGCGGCTGGCGATGGCGGACTGCGGCCGGAAAACCCTCGGGGCGATTCTTGACGGATTGCGGCCCGAGCAGGTCGAACTTGCCAAAGGGTACGAAGTCTTTGAAGTCCACGACGAAGGCGGGCCCTCCACGTGGCTCGAGGGAACGCGGGAGAAAGTCACGAAGGACCTCACCGCGAACTGGGTCTCCGCGCTCAAGCTTGATCCGCTTCAGCAGTCCTCGATCGCCCCGGTCGTGGACGAGTACATCAACAAGGCGCAGGAATTGAACAATGCCCTGTGGAAGCGGAAGCAGGCGGGGGAGGAGATTCCGCGGAAGGACGAGTATGGGGCGCAGGTGGCGCTTATGATCGAGACGCAGAAGAAGCTGGCGCTGGCAGCGCGGCTGACGGAGGAGCAGGCGAAGGCGATGAAGGACTGGGGCGAGGTTTACGGGGTGAACGTGTACCAGCCGCCACCGCCTCCGCCGCCGAGGTAGGTCGCTGGAATCAGGACATCCCCAGGAGGAGACCGCGTCGATGCTGCGAGGATTCGCGATCGGGCTGTTCGTGAGCGCCGCGCTGACGCTCGTGGTCTGCAAGCTGCTCGACCGGGGCGGCGCTTCGGCCGAACCTGCGCCGGTCACGGCGAAGGACGAGGCGAAGGGAACTCCGGGCGATCCCGTCGCCGACCTGGCGCGACTCCGGACGGACAACGAGGCCCTGGCGAAACAGATCGCCGACGCCCGGGTCGCCCTCGCGAAAACCTCCGATCCCGCGACCGTCGTGAAGAAAGACCCTTCAGGAAATCCCTGGGGAAAGCTGGCGAAGGACCTGGTGGCCTTCATGAAGGAGGCCAAAGACGATCCAGGTCACCAGCCGAAACGCGGCCAGGAAATGATGATGGAGATGTTCGCGCTGATGGGGACGATTGCGAAGAAGTACGGGGTGACGATGGACGAGGCGATGCTGACGCCCGACGGGCTGCCGGCACTGGTGATGGCGGCCTTCGAGGACGCCGATCCGCCGCTGACGGATGCCGAGCGCGCGGCGCTGGAGGCCGCGACGGCGGAGGCAACAGCCGGGTGGGAAGCGCTTCAGAAGGACAAGGAAGGCAAGAGCCGGCTCGAATCGAGGCTCGACATGATGAAAAACGGGCTGGCTGCGGCGGACGCGATGAAGGCGGCGCTGAGCCCGGGGCATGCGGAAACGGTGGGAACGATGCAGGCGATGGGAATGGGGATGTCGGGCGGGATGGGCGGAGGGTTCTATTCTTCGAGCGGCGACCGGGAAAAGGTGAAGACGGACTTCTCGGTGCAGTGGGCGAAGACGCTCAAGCTGGACCCGTCGCAGTCGGCCGCGCTGGAGCCCATCGTGGACGAGTACCTTTCGGCCTGCGACGCGGTGACCGATGAATGGTCAAAGTCGATGGGGTCCGGGCAGAAGGGTGGCGAGTCGAAGATGATGCTCGGCAAGCTGGCGGCGCAAATCGCGGCGCAGAAACGGATCGCCGGCACAGTGACGCTGACGCCGGCGCAGCAGAAAGCGCTGGCGGGCTGGACGACGACTTACAGTTACTGGAACCAGCCGGCGCCGGTCAAGGTCGAGCCGAAAGAAACGGAAAAATAGGAGCACGGCGATGCTGAAGGGCCTTTTGCTTGGAGCGGTGCTCGGCGCTGCGATCGCGGCGGGGGCTTACCGCGGGCTCATGAAACATCGCGAGGCATCGCCGCCGACTGTGCCGGGCGAGGGTGGCCCGGGCGTCGCGACACCGGTCGCCGCTTCCAACCCCGACCTTTACGCCGCGAAGGCCGAGAACGCGCGGCTCGCCGGCGAGCTGGCTGCCATCCGCAAGACGCCGGCCCCGGGCGATCCTGTTCCCGTGAAACCGGTGCCGGTAGCGACAACGGCCCAGCGGTGGAAAGCCCTGGGAGCAAAGATCTACAAGATGCGCGACCAGCTCAAGAACCACGACGGCATGTCCCCGGAAACGTCCGAGATCATGTCCGAGTTCATGGCGCTTCTGGGCGAAGCCTCCAGGCGGGACGGCGTGACGATCGACGAGGTCATTCTCTCGCCCGACGGGATGCTCGGCATGCTGGTTGGGATTCTCGAGGGTTCCGATCTGCCCCCGGACGCGGCGCAGCAGGCCAAGGTGGACGCCGTGCTCGCGAAGACCGAAAAGGCCTGGAAGGACTACCTCGCCGGGCGCGGCGACCGCGCAGCCATGGAAGGCCAGCGGGACCTCCTCAAGCTCGCCGGCGGCGGCTATCGCGACCTGCAGGCCTCCATGACCCCCGCGCAGTACGAGATGATGGAAAAGCTGGAGATGTTCAAGGGAGTTCCGTCCATGGGCATGAACATGAGCCTCGGCGGGCCCCGGGAGACGGTCGCTTCCCAGCTCACCGACCGGTGGAAAAACGACCTGCAGCTCGACGACACGCAGGCCATCTCGATCCGCCCCGTCGTGGACGAGTACATGCGCCGCTACGATGAACTTCAGGCCGAGTCCGCGCGCCGGAAGGCCGCCGGCGAGAAGCCGGACGAGTGGGCGGACGCCATTGCCGAAGCGGATTTGATGGTGGCCGCGCAGAAGAGCATCCAGACAACGCTGCGGCTGACAGACAAGCAGGCGGAGGCGGTGAAGGGCTGGAAGGGGCGGTATGACTACACGGTGTCGGAGGGGAAGTAGCGGGGCGAAAGGGTTAACGGCGTTGCCACAGAGGGCGCAGAGAACGGCAACGCCGGAGAATAAAAGGACTTTTTTGGCTGTGCGGATCCGTATTGTTAGTCGTCGTTAGTCCAGCCCGGCCGTTCTCCGTCCTTCTCCCTTTTTTCTCTGCGCTCTCTGCGGCTCAAGCCGTTTACCCCTCACACCTTCACCAGCTCATGCTTCGTCAGGATCATGTCCAGCCACACATTCGCCAGCTTCTCCTGCACCGAATTCATCTTCAGCCGCTCGTTCAGGTTCTTCCAGTCCACGCGGTCCATCTCCTGGTCCTGGTTGAAGCACGAGAAGACGGGCGCGGCTTCCTTGCCGGTGACGGGATCGACGTGCTTCTGGAGGCATTGCGCGCAGACCTCCTTCATCATGCACTGCATCGTGGAGTTGATCGACGCGACGGCGGTGTGCTCCTTGAGCCAGGGCGCCAGGACTTCTTTCCGTGACCTCGTAACCGCAGCCATCATGCGGTCGCTTCCGATCGCGATGATGCGCTTCACGCCCGTCATCGGAACAAGCGTCTCACCCAGCTCGCCTTTCGCATAAGCCGTCATCGCCTGCACGACATTGCCGCGGAACGAGCGGTCCTGCTTGCGGCGCGCAGGGATCATGTCGCCGCTGTCCACCGACCAGATGATCTGGTCGCTCGCGGCCTCGATGTCGTCCACGTGGTACATGTCTTTCGGCGAGCGGTACGCCGCGAAATAGAGGACGCGGTTGCCGGCGGAGCGAAGCGCCTTGCCGATCGAGAACAGCACGGCGTTGCCCAGGCCGCCGCCCGCGAGGAGGACGTCCTCGCCGTGCGGGATGTGCGTCGGGGTGCCCGTCGGGCCCATCACGACGACGCGCTGGCCTTTCTTGAGAAGTGCGCACTGCCGCGACGATCCGCCCATCTCGAGGATGATCATCGAGAGCAGGCCCTTTGACTTGTCGGTCCACGCCCCCGTCAGCGCGAGCCCTTCCATCATCAGCTTCGTGCCTTCCAGTTCGGGCGCGTCCACCTCGTAATTCTGCAGGCGGTAGAACTGGCCGGGCTCGAAGCGCTGGGCCGCGAAGGGCGCGCGGACGACGACTTCGATGATGTTGGAAGTGAGGCGGATGACTTCGTGCACGGTCGCGACGAGGCCGTCGTCGAGAGCTGCCCCAAGTTTGCGCCAGGCGGCGTCGCGTTCCGGCTGCTTCGCGGGGTCGAGCTTCTTGAATTCTTCCTCGAAGAGCTTCGCGACGTGCGGATACCCGTCGCGCGCCGACGCCATCGCCTTGACGACGCTTCCCGCGTAGACCGGGTGGTTGTCGCCGTAGAACGAGACGACGCGCCCGTTGTTCTCGTAGCTCGTGAAGAAGCCGTCCTTCACGGCCGGGTCGGCGGGGAGCAGCTTCCCGCCGACGACGCGGAACGCCTGGAAGAATTTCTTCTTCGCGTCGAGCTTGAAGGTGCCGGGGTATTCCTTCTCGTAGATGATGTTGGGCGTCGTGCCGGCGGCGACGAAGAGGCTGCGCGCGGGGATCTTCACGAATTCCTTCGTGTCGATCCATTTCCCGTTTTCGAGGCGCGACTTCTCGAACGTGACGGCCTCGAGCGCGCCGAATTTATCGGGGTGGCATTCGACCGGGTTGTGCTTCTCGAGGACGGTGATGCCCTCTTCCAGCGCCTTGATGACTTCCTCGTGGTTGACGCGGTAGGCGGGGGAGTCCTGGATCGACTTGCGATAGACCAGCGTGACACCGCCCCACTTGCGCACGAGGGGCGCAAAATCGGGCTCGCGCCGGTCGTTCTTTGCACTCTTCCGCTCGGCCCGGATGGCGCGGCCGTGGTCGAGGAACTCTTTCGCGATCCCGCGTTCTTCTTCGTCGTACCGCGCCCACAGTTCGTCTTCCTTCTTGCCCGACGCGAGGAGCTTCTCCCACCGGTCCAGGAACTTCTCCACCTGCCTCGGGTAGTACGCCGCCGCCTCCGTCGTTGCGTCCACCGCCGTCAGCCCGCCGCCGATCACGACCGCCGGGAGGCGCATCTGGAGGTTGGCGAGGGCGTTGTCCTTGTAGGCGCCGGTGAGCTGAAGAGCCATGAGGAGATCGCTCGCCTTGCGGACGCCGCGGATGAGGTTGTTCTTCATGTCGATGATCGTCGGCCGGCCGGCGCCGGCGGCGATGGCGACGTGGTGGAACCCGAGCTTCCAGGCGTCGTCCACGGTGATCGTGCCGCCGAAGCGGACGCCGCCGTACATGCGGAGCGTGTCGCGGCGGAGGAGCGTCAGGTAGAGAACCTTCAGAAAGTTCTTGTCCCACCGCACCGTGATCCCGTATTCGCTCACGCCGCCGAACCCGAGCAGCACCCGGTTGTCCAGCTCGTCCACGAACGGCTTCCAGTCCCGGATCGGCTTCGGCGGCTTCCCCGGCCCGCCGACGATGTCCGCGGGAAGCGGCTCGAGCTTGAGCCCGTCGATGCCGGCGACGCCGAATCCCTCGTTCACGAGGTAATGGGCCAGCGTGTACCCCGCGGGGCCCAGGCCGACGACGAGCACGTTCTTCCCGTTGTATGGCAGCGCGCAGGGCCGCCGGACGTTGATCGGGTTCCAGCGGGTCAGGAACGAGGCGATCTCGAATCCCCACGGCAGGTTCAGGACGTCGAGCAGGGAAGAGGTCTCGGCCTCGGGGATGTTGACGGGTTCCTGCTTCTGGAAAATGCACGCCTTCATGCAGTCGTTGCAGATCCGGTGCCCCGTGCCGGCGCACATCGGGTTGTCCACCATCACGATCGCCGTCGCGCCCAGCGGGTCGCCGGATTTCTTGAGCGTGTGCGCTTCGGAAATCTTTTCCTCCAGCGGGCAACCCGCCAGCGGCACGCCGAGCGGGTTCTGCATCAGCTTCCCGTCCTTGCCCTTCATTCCGCGCGAACACGAATCCTTTTCGCGCGGATGGCAGAGGATGCAGTAGTGCACTTCGCCCAGCGCCTGTTTCTCGTTCATGCGCGGGTCGGTCAGCTTGAACCCGTCGCGTTTGCGCATCCGCCATTCGGGGCCGGTGATTTCCTCGGGGCGCGCCGGGTTCGGGCGCTCCAGCTCGACGAGGTGATCCGGGTAGTGCATTTCCTCCGGCACGCGATACGACGCCCATCCGCGGATTCCTGTCTTGTAGACGGGGTCAGACCAGCGGACGTACGCCCAAGCCTCGAGAGTCTCGATGGCTTTCGCGACAACCTGCGCGTCGGGCGCCGAGGCATCCAACTCCATCGCCTTCCGCACCAACCCGATCACTTCCGCGTCCGGCTTTTTCTCCATCCCGAGCAGGTCCATCGTGGCCCGCGCGTACAGCAACTCGCCGTCTTCCTTCGGGTGCACGTTCCACACATCCACGATCTTCGTCCCCGTCCGCGCCAGGTCCCCGGCGCGCTGCTTCGGCGGATTTTCCTTCGAGAATTTCTTGAACACCCGCCGCCCGATGAAATCGCGCTTGTAGAGGTAGACCGGCAGCAGCCCCAGGAGCTTCGCGCGCAGCTCTTCCACCGCTTCGCCAACGCCGAACAGTTTCGTGACGAAGCGCGTCACATGGGGCGCCATGCGGATCACGAGGTCGGAAACCGCAGGCGGGGCGAACCCGTCGCCCTTCGCGGCGGCATACGGCTGCCACGCTTTCCAGAGGGCGGGGTCGGCGCGCTCGACTTCGGCATGGAAGAGGTCGAGGAGGGCCTTGAGGCGGGCGGGGGAGTAGAGGTCGGCGTACGTGAAGCCCGGGATACCGGGGTGCAACGTATCAAGGTGGTTCATGGGTGGAGAAAGTTTACGCCGGGTGCGGGAAGAGGTCAAAGGACCTGCGGAAGGGTTTGCGGGGTAGCTGCCAAAGGCACCGGAAAGATTCTTGACTTCCGCGCTGTAGTCATTAATGGCATTAATGACATGAGGCGGAAGAGCAGCCGGGCGCGTCTCCTTTGTCTGGCGTTTGTCCGGCCCCCGAAGAGGCAAACTCAAAACGGCGAAACGCAAAGCCAAACGCCAAAATCAAAAGGGAGAAGAAGATGCTCGGAATGCCGCCGCCCGGGCGGCGCTGCAACACCGGACATGGCCCCATTTAATGTTGACTATTCCGATCATGTATCTAATGTATAGCCCTTATGGCACCCCCTACCGCTTCTGCCCTCGCCCCACACCCCGTCACCGACCCCGGTTACGTCGACGACGTCGTGGCCTTCGAATCCGCCATGCACTCCTTCCTCCGCGGCGAAATCCCCGAGGATCGCTGGCGTCCGTTCCGCCTCGTCAACGGCATCTACGGCCAGCGCCAGGGCGGAAACCTCCAGATGGTCCGCATCAAACTCCCTGCCGGCATCGCTTCCGCCGACCAGCTCGACCGCTCCGCCGACGTCGCGCAGGAATTCGGGCGCGGGGTCGTCCACCTCACGACGCGCCAGGATTTCCAGATCCACTGGGTCCCGCTCGTCCGCGTTCCCGATTTCATGCGCCGCCTGGCCGATTCCGGCCTGACGACCCGCGAGGCTTGCGGCAACGCCGTGCGCAACGTTGCTGCCGAAGCGCTTGCCGGCGTGCATCCCGCCGAGGCCTTCGACGTGACTCCCTACGCCAACGCCGTCGCCGAATTCCTCCTCCGCCACCCGAAAACCCAGGGCCTCCCGCGCAAGTTCAAGATCGCGTTCTCGGGAAGCGACGACGACGCGGGGCAGGCGGCGATCAACGACATCGGCTGCATCGCGCGCCTCCGCGGCCGCGAACGGGGCTTCGAGGTCCGCGTCGGCGGCGGACTCGGCGTCCAGCCGCACGCCGCCGAGCTGCTTCACGAATTCCTCCCCGTCACCAGCCTGTGCGCCAGCGCCGAAGCGATTATCCGCGTTTTCGACCGCACCGGCGAACGCAAGGACCGGAAACGGGCGCGCCTGAAATACGTCCTGCTCCGCCTCGGGATCGACGGCTTCCGCGAAGAATACGAGCGCGAGCTCAAGCTGGTCCTCGGCGGCGAGCGGATCAAGCCTTTCCCCGACCTGCAGGAATTTGTCACGCGCTTCGAGGGGATGCCGGGAGGCGTACGTCCGCCGAGCGAAGCGCCGTCCTCGCTGGCGGAGACGGATTGGTACCGCGCCAACGTGATTCCGCAGAAGCAGCCGGGGTATTACGCGGTGACCGCGTGGGTCGGGCTCGGCGACATCGAGTCGGAGCGGCTTCGCGGGCTGGCGGCGCTTGTCCGGCGCTTCGCCGGCGGGGAAGTCCGCGTCTCGAACGAACAGAATTTCGTCCTGCGGTACGTCGCGGGACAGGACCTCCCGGAAGTCCAGCGCGGGCTCGAGGCGCTGGGGCTGGCTTCGCCGAACGCGAACTCCGTGTTCGACGTGACGAGCTGCCCCGGCTCGACGACCTGCGGCCTCGCCGTGACGAACTCCAAGGGCCTCGGCCAGGCGATCATTTCCTACCTCGAACGCAACCGTCCGCGTTTCGCGAACGTCCCCGGCCTGCGCATCAAGATCAGCGGCTGCCCGAATTCGTGCGGCCAGCACCATGTCGCCACCATCGGCCTCTACGGATGCTCGAAAACCGTCGGCGGCCGCGCGCTTCCCCAGGCCATGCTCCTCTGGGGCGGCGGCCTTGAAAGGGGCGCCCGCATCGGGAACATCGTGATGAAACTCCCGGCCAAGCGCGTCCCGGAGGCCGTCTCGCGTCTCGTCGAACTCTGGCGCGCCGAGCGGCACGACGCCGAGGATTTCACCGATTACTCGCGGCGGGTGGACAAGACGCGGGTTCGTGAAGTGCTTCACGACCTTGAAGCCGTGGACGGCGCCGACGAATCGCTCTTCTATGATTTCGGCGAGGACCAGCCGTTCAGCGCGGCGGCGGTCGGCCCTGGCGAGTGCTCGGCGTAGGGGAGTGCACAGGGCGTTGTTTGGCAATTGACTTTGCGCCCTTCCGCGCCGTCTACTTCTCCGGGGATCTGTTTCAGGGCTCCTGATACCCGGAGGCACCTTGCGAACTGCAATTCTGTTCCTGCTCGCTGCGGGCGCCGCGATGGCGCAGGACGAGGAGATCGGCACGCGGATGTTTGACGTGCGGTTCCTGACGGCCCCGGGGACGGAAGTGGGGGAGGAAGTCCTGGTCCCCCCGGTGGATTGGTCGGAGCCGATGGCGGTCCCGGTCCTGACCGACCCGAACATGGAGCGTTTTGTCCTTTCCCCCGAGGGCGTCTGGCCGCTTCTCAGGCACGCCCTGCCTTCAATCGGTTGGGACAATCCGGGCGTTTCAGAAGAGTATTCATCGGGCGTGCTGACCGTCCGCGCCCCCGCTTCTTCACTGGACCGAATGGGTGCCGCTTTCGATTTCCTGAACCGCACGCTGGGCCGACGCGTCACGATCGATGTCGAGGTCGTGCGTTTTCAGCCCGGCGTCCTTGAGTCGCTCGGCGCCGGCGCCGGGACCCTGGGCGCGGACGTGGAGGGAAAGGTCCGTGAGGCGGAAGCGGACGGCAAGCGAAGCTCGGTGATCGCGGTGCTGCGGGCCGTGACGACCGACGGCCGCTGCGCCACGGCCTCTTCGACCCACGACCGCACGTTCGTGATGGGATACAGCGCGATGCTTGCCGCGAAGTCCGCGATCATGGAACCGCACGTTCGCCGTCACCGCGTCGGGGCCGTGATGGAAATCCGCCCCGTGCTGGCGGGAGACGGCGAACCGGCCGTGCTCGACATTCGCCTCGCCGTGGCCCAACCCGGGCCGGAATCGGAGTTCGAGGGCGGCGCGCCGGGCGAAGGACGGGTGCAGCAGCCGACCCGGTCGATGTGGGCCTGGGAAGCGGCGACGCGCGTGCAGCCGGGGCGGACGTCGATTCTTTTCGCCGGATCGGCGGACGGCATTGCGGGCGACGGGGAAGTTGCGGTGCTTGTGCGCGTTTCGGTTGGGGAAGCGGGGGGCGATTTCCCCAGCGGGCCGGAGGACCGGTCGCTGCGCGTCATCGATGCGGGGCCCGCGCTTGCCCGGTTCGTGAACCGTCCCGGCGAGGAACTGGGGCTTCCGCCCGAAGAGCACTCCGGCGGGGGAGGGGCCGTCACCATTCCGGACGACGAAGCAGAATCCGGAATGGATGACGAGGAGCTGGGCCGAAGGCTCCTGGAGCCATTGGCCGATGACGAAAAAGTGGTCCACGAACTCGTGGTGGCGGGTGGGAAAGCGTGGATGCGAGGGACGCCCGCGCAGCTGGAGGTTGTCTCACAGCGGATGCGCGAGATTTCTTCAAACCGCCGCGCGCTTGCCGTCGATGCGGTTGTCGCCGTGATTCCCGAAACGGAATGGCTGAAGCGGAAAGCCGGGATTCGCGAGGCTTCGGCTGCCGCCGATTGTGTTTCCCGCGCGGTTCGCGGGGAGGGTTCCCGGGTTGCGGCCCGCGTACGGGCCTGCGGCATCTCAGGGCAGGTCTTTCATGCGGCCGCGTACGACGAGCGTCCTTTCGTGGTCTCGCGAAACGTCGAGATCGCGGACGAGAAGTCCGCCGGGATTCCCGTGGTCGGGTTTCTCCGGCAGGGATTCAGCTGGACGGCCCGGGTCCGCACGGGCGCCGATCCGGCGAGGGCGAGCGTCTTGTTCGAGGGAGAACAGGTCTGGGGCGGCGTGATCACCGCCATCGAGGAAAGTTCCCCCGCCGGCCGCGCCCAGTCCGCTTCCCCCCGGACTTTCGAGTCTTCGTCCTCTACAACGGTTGCCCTCGGTGCCTGGACGGTGGCGGGTGTGGACCTGGGTGAAGCGCCCGGCGGCGGACGTGAAGCCCGGGTCCTGTTCTTCCGTGTCACGGAGGCCCGATGAAACGCGTGCTCGCTCTTGTCCTTGCGGCAGCGGTCTCGGCCGCGGCCCAACCGGCGGCTTCGGACATCGATGTCTCCGGAATCTGCGGGCATACGCAGGGCCGCCCCGGTCCCACTCTCGGGTTCAAGCCGCCCACTGCGCGCTCGGCGGACCTCGAGCCGCCCTCGGCCGATGGCCTGGCCAATTTTATCCGCACTACCATCGATCCCACCTCGTGGGACGCGGACGGGGCCGCGATCCTGGGCATCGAGCGTCGCCTCGAAGTCACCCAGTCGGCCGAGAACCTGAAACGCGTCCTGGCGCTCGTCGCGTTCCTCGAAGCGCGCTTCGAGCGCACCGTCGTTGTCGATGCCGACGTTTACGCGGTCTCGCCCTCACTTGCCGGCGAACTTTCCCCGGGGATCCTCACCGCCGAGGCCGCACGGAGCCTCGACGACGCTGCCGCTGACCCGAAGACGGCCGCGCTCCTCCACTCGTTGCGCATTTCCCTCCGCAGCAGCCAGCGCGGGCACCAGTCCGCCCTCAAGAGCCGGACCATGGTGCAGGACCGTGCGGCGCTCGTCGCCCCCGGTGCCGCGATCCTGGATCCCCGGCAGGGCCGGCTGGAAGAAGGCGCTTCGCTCGACGTGCGGCCCTGGATCGGGCTGGATGGTTCGGTCGTCGCCGAGATCCAGCTCGCGGTCGCAAAGATGCGCTCGGTGGAATCGTTCGAACTTCCCGCGGAGTCCGGCGGGCCGCTCGCACTTCCAGTTCAGGACATCCTCGACGTCCGTACCGTGGCGTACCTGCCGGCGGGATCGCGTGTCCTCGTCGCACTGATGCCGGCTGGCGCCGATCATCCGGGATGGTCGCTGGCGGTGGTCGTGCAGGCCCGGGTGGAAGCAGGCAAGTCGCCAGCCCCGCCGGACACGGCCGCGATGAATTTTCGAGCCTTCGATATCGGCACGCTGCTGGCTCTCCCCGTCGAGTTTGCCGGCCCGCGACTCGGGGCCGCTGAAATCGGCTGGGCTCCCGTCAATACCTCGGAGATCGAAATGCCCGGGGCAGACGCGCGCACGAATCCCGAAACCCTTGTGCAATTGCTTCACAACCTCGTTTCGCCGGAAAGCTGGCAAAACGACGGAGCCGTCGCCGACTGCCTGGGCGACCAGCTCGTTGTTTACGGTCCGCCCGCCCTTCTCGACGCCGTCGCTACCTACCTGGCCACCCTGGAACGCCCCGGGGCGGCGGGGATCGCCGTCGATAACTGGGCCATTGCTCTTCCCACGGCCGAGTGGGCCGCTCGCCGCGACCTTCTGCAGCGCCCCGGCGGATTCACGGACGAACTTTTCGGCGAACTCATGTCCGCGGTCCAGGCGGGCCACGGGCGCCTCGTCGCCACGTCGGGAGCCGTGGGCCGGCCCTGCAACCGCAACGTCGTCAGCTCCGGGACGCGCCGCCGAGTCCTGCACCGCTGGATCGCCGAAGTCGCCCCGGGAAGTTCCGCGGCAACCCCTGTGATCGAGCCGGCCGACGACGGCTTCTCGTTCGCGTTCGATCCCTCGCCGACTTCCAACGGCGCCCTCTCGCCCGGGCTGCAGGGCCAGTGGGCCCGGATCGGGGAGCCGAAGAGGCTGGAGGGAGTGGGGAAGTGCGGCCCGCTGCAGGTGGTGGAGGGCGAGGAATCGACGTTTGAGGTCATGGCGTCGGTGCCGGCGGGGCGTCCGTTCCTGGCGGGGACGGCGGTGATCGGGGAGGGGGAGAAGGCGGAAGTGATGGTCTTCCTGGTGCGCGCGCGGCCGCTCGCTTCAAAATAAAAACATCGACATCGCGGCCGCGCTCCCGTTACCGCGGCGGCGACTTCGTGTGCAGCTGGATGACCTTGAGCGGCCCCCCGCCCTCCAGCTTGAGGCGGAACGGCCCGGACTTCTTCCCCTGCCCGCCCTGCACGGGCAGCGCATGGTCGTCGATCCGGACCTCGACGCTGTCGGGCCGGACCATGAGGTAGAGCGTGTGCCGGCCACGCGGGACATCGACCTTCGCGACCCATTCGTTCTTCACGCCGACGCCGAATTTCAGGGGCTGCTCGCAAGCGAAGACGACCTCCATCTCGATCGCGGGCCAGTCCTGGGCGGTTTCCAGCTCCGAGGTGACCCACAGCTCCCCGTTCTTCACGGACAGCTTTTCCTTCTTCGCGAAATTGGCCGTCGTCTTCTTGTCGAAAATCTCGGTCCAGCCGTCTGCGCCGGGTCCGGGGCCCGGCCCAGGGCCGCCGGTGCCCACCAGCGCCGGCCACGGGTGCGAAGGTCCCGCGCCGTCGGAGAGCCCGGGAACCTCCTGAAGCGCAATATCGTCAACCGCCGCATCGCCGCCGTTCAGGACGAAGGCGATTTCGCCGGTTGCCGTTTCTTCCGGGGGCATCGTGAGAAACAGGGGAAGCGTGCCGTCCACCAGGCACCAGACGCAGCGCTCCGCCGCGACGAGCGTGACTTCGCGCCACGCGTTGGGCTGGTCCAGCGGGAGCATGAAATGAAGCGCGCTCTGCCCCGGTCCTCCCCGCGCTTCGAGCATCAGGACCTTTCCCGTCAGGGCGGCATACCGGAATTTGAGGCGGAAATTCCGGGCGCCGGTGCCGCGCAGGATCGTGTCCTGTCGTGGCCCTGTTCCCGCGGAGTGACCGCGGAGGACGCCTTCGGAGGCAAACCAGCGGCCTTCGCCCTGGGTCTGAAACGTGCCCATCGATTTTCCGTCACTCAGCACTTTTGCCGATGAAGCGGAGTCGCGCGCCGAGGTGACGAAATTCCGGTACTGGGCCAGGTGCTCTTCGACCTGCGCACCGACACGGCCGAAGACTTCAATCGAGTCCCAAGCGGCCGTTGTCCCGCCGTCCGCGAAGACGCCTGTCGGTCCGTGCGCTTCTTCCTCCACGGATACCTGCTGGACCTGCACGCCATCGACGGAGACGTGCAGCTGCGGAATCGTTCCTTCTTCCAGCCACATCTCCAGCGTCACCACCCGGTTGAGCGCGGGCTTCTTGATGTCGATGTTCCCGCCGTTGGATTTCCCGGACGGGGTTTCGGACCAGAGGAACTGGCCGGCCGTGACCCAGGCCTGGTAGCCGCCGAGCGTGATGCCGAAGCGCCCCATTTTCCCGTCGAGGAGGGTGCCCTGGGCGCGGATCTTGAGGACATGTCCCATCGACCCGACCCAGCCGGCCTGCGCGTTGCAGAGCCAGAGCTGGCTGCCCGAGCCGTCGGTTTTCTTTTCGAGGCGGACGCCCCAGGCGGCGAGCTCCTCGGGCGGGCCTTTCGCCGCGGTCATCCAGTCGCCGGCCTCGGCGGGCGTGGCGAACCCGTACGCCCATTTCATCCCCAGCTTCGCGTCCGCTTCCGGCGTCACGGCCCACGGCCCCTTGGCCACGCCCGGTCCGGGGGGAGTGTCCGTGCCCGGGTCGATCGGCGGATGCACCGGGGTCGCGGATTCCTTGAGCGCATTGAAGAACGCGAGCAGCTTCGCGGAGTTCTGGGATTTCCGCGCGACCTCCAGGGCCCGTTCCTGGTTTTTGGGCGCTTCCTTCGCTGCACGTTCGACATCCTTCGGGTCGGGGACGCCGCGCTTGTCCTTGCGAAGGGGAGGGAACCACCAGAAGAGCGCGACGCCGTCCTCGTCGCCGGCGCTTCGGCGGACGATCTGGACGATGGACAACTCGTCCACGTCTGCGACCGAGACCGGGATTTCCGCCTTGTTGGGAAGGCGGACCATCAGGCTGTCTTCGCCCGCGACGGACAGGACGTGGACTTCGCCCTTGAAACTGGCGGCGTCGATTTCGAGATCTTTGTCCGCGGCGTTCGAGCGGAACGAAATCCAGAACGCGTCGAACCGTTCCACAACCCATTCCAGGTCGGCCAGGGAGGCTTCGTCCGCGAGCGGTTCGGCTTTCCCGGCCTCGATTGCCGCGCGGGCCGCCGCAAGATCCCGTGACGCCAGCGCCGCGGCCACCGAGCGGCGAAGCACCGGCAGGCGGTCCTTACGCCAGGTCTCCCTCGACGCCGTGAGCGTCAGCGTCTTCAGCCGCTCGATCTCGGCTTCGGCCTTCGCCGTGCACTCCGCGACGTGCCATCCCGCGACCCACGTCCACGACTCGATCGCCTTGTCGAACGCGCCCGCCGCCTCGTGGCGCGCGGCCTCTTCTCCCGTGGTCTTCAGCATGTGGTCGACGGAATCCCGGATCTCCCGGGACTTCGTTTCCTTCCAGCCGCGGTCTTCCGGCGTCTTCGCATCAAATTTCTCGAGAAGCGCGAGGGCGTCCCCGGGGTGGGTGGCGTCCAGGAGCGGCTTGATCTGCGCATCGACGGACTTCCAGGCCGGATCGGCGTGCGGGGGAGTGACCGGGGGCGTACCGGTTTCGGGTCCCACCGTGCCCGTCCCGGCCGTCTTCGCCGCCTCGATTTCGCGCAGGATTCGCGCCTTGTCCTCGTCGGTGCTCGCGTTCGCGAGCTTGGCCTCGAGTTCCTTCAGCTTCAGCTCGAACGCCTCGCGCTCCGCCGTCGCCACACGCTCCCGCTCTTCTCGGTCCTTCCGGTCGCGGGCCGCGGCGTCCGCGATCTCCTGCTCGTGCTTCCGGCGCTCCTCCGAAGCGTTCACACTCCCGCGCCAGATCACGACGCCGGCCACCAGGGCGACCGCCAGCGCGGCACCGACCGACCCGATGAGCGCGGGGCGCCGCTTCGCCCATCGCGCGCCCTTTTCAATCGCGCCGCTTCGACGCGCTTCGATCGCCCCGCCGGTCAGGAACCGGTCGATGTCGGCGGCGAAATCTGCGCCGGACGAATAACGGCGGTCGGGCTCCTTGTCGAGCGCCTTGAGCGTGATCGTCTCGACGTCGCGGGGAACTTCGGGGACGAGGGAGGTCGGCGGCGCGGGGTCGTCGCGCAGGATCGACTCGAGAAGCCCGATCAGGTCCTTGCCGTCGAACGGCGGACGCCCCGTCAGGCCCTCGTAGAGCACGGCGCCGAGCGAGTACAGGTCCGTGCGGTGATCGACCCGGTCGCCGTGGCCGCGCGCCTGCTCCGGCGACATGTACGACGGCGTCCCCATGATCGCCCCGCTCATCGTCAGGCGCGTCGAGGACTCGACTTCGCGCGCAAGCCCGAAGTCCGTCAGGAACGCCGTGCC
>JAIOPR010000235.1 GCA_021413805.1 Planctomycetota bacterium | reverse complement strand
CGGCACCAGGGCGTCATCGCGAACCCGAACTGCTCGACGATCGGCATGGTCGTCGTGCTCAAGCCGCTTCATGATAAGGCCCGCATTCGCCGCATCGTGGTGACGACGTTCCAGAGCGTGAGCGGCGCGGGGGCGAAGGCGGTGGAAGAGTGCATCGAGGAGACGAAGGCGGTACTGGCGGGGAAGGAGTTCAAGCGGTCGATTTTCCCGCACCAGATCGCGTTCAACTGCATCCCGCAGATCGGGCAGAAGAAGGAAACGTTCGGGGCGGACGGGTACACGGACGAAGAAACGAAGATGATCCATGAGACGAAGAAGATCATGGAAGACGATTCGATCCAGGTGGCGCCGACGTGCGTGCGGGTCCCGGTGCTGCGCGGCCACAGCGAGAGCGTGAACATCGAGACGGCGAAGCCGCTGACGGCGGAACGGGCGCGGGAGATTCTCGGGTCGTCGTCGGGCGTGAAGGTGATCGACGATCCTTCGAAGATGGCGTACCCGCTGGCGACGGACGTGGCGGGACACGACGAGTGTTACGTCGGCCGCATCCGGCAGGACCCGACGGTGGAGAACGGGCTGCATCTCTGGATCGTGAGCGACAACATCCGCAAGGGCGCGGCGCTCAATGCGGTCCAGATCGCGGAAATGCTGTAGCCCCGCGTCGCGCAGCGACGCCCCTTAACCTTGACCTTTCCCTTTGCCTTAACCCTCACCGGCGAACGACCGGTTAAGGATAAGGGTAAGGTTATGGTTAAGGGGCTCGCCGCTGCGCGGCTCGCGGGATTCGCGCGCTGAATTTCCGGTTATGCTTGTCGCCATGGCGAAGTCGATCACAAGGGCGGGGCTCATCAAGGGCCTCGCCCTTTTTGCATACCTGTCGATTCCTGTCCGCGCCCAGGACCTGATCGACCCGTTTCACATGAGTCCGACCCAACAGCGGGCCAAGAAACAGCGGATTGCTTCGGGCGAACTCTCGCCTGGCGAATTCGCGGACTTCGCACGGAAGATGTCGAAAGTCAGTCGCCCGAACCTGCCTGACCTGATCTTTGTGCAGAACATCGAATTGCAGAATCCGGATTCGGACGGAATGCAGGCGGTCGCGGACGCCCCCATGTCAGACGCAACGAAGCAGTACCTCATGGCACGCGCCCGGCCCACTGTGCAGGGATTCAAAGCAGTCCTCGCATTGGATCCCAAGCACCGCGCGGCGAAGAGAGCGCTGGCAACCATGGCTGCCGATGACGGGGATTGGAACGCGGCTAAGACGTCCTTCGAATCTCTGCTCGCAGAGGATCCCAAGGACCCCGATACCCTCCACCGCTTCGCCTTTGCGGCCTACTACCAGGGCGACCTGGATCTTGCCCTCACTGAATGGGCCGCGGCGCTCGAGGCGAATCCCGAGCACGCCGACTCCTGGTACGGCTGCGGCGTCGCGTGGCTCGGCCGCGGGCTGTTCGAGTCCGCCGAAAAGGCTCTTCGTAAGGCCGTAGAATTCGACCCGATCCACTGGCGGGCCCGCGAAGCTCTGATTCAAGCCCTGATCGGACAGGCGAAGTTTGAGGAGGCGAAGCCGATGCGCGAGCTATTGCGCGCCAGGGCCCCACAGCTCCCGAAAATCGGCGACCGCATAAAAGTGGCCGTGCTTCACCTGCCGACCGCCGAAGTCATCATCCGCGAAGCCCTCATCCCCTCCGTCCCCTGGCTCTTCCGCATCGAGCTGTTCGATCAAGCTACCCCCGGTGGAAAACCGATAAAAGTCATGGAATTGCGTCGAGACGGCGAGGCGTACGCGTGGGGACTGACGGGGGACGATGGCGTCTTTCACCCTGTCAAGCCCCTCGCGGCGCTTCCCGACCTCGAGCAAGTCCTCGAGGAGGCTAAGTGAACGACGCGGGGAAGCTGGTGCGCTCGGTGCTGGTGTGGCTGGTGTGCATCGGGCTGGCGGTATACCTGATGAACCCGGGGAGCGGGCAGCGTGAGTTGCTGACGGACGACAAGCCGTTCTTCGGGAACCTGGACGAGGTGGTGGCGACGGTGATCCTGATTTCAGGGCTGCGGTATTTCGGGCTCGACATCGCGAAATTCTTCTCGAAGGACGCGGGCGAATGACGGAGGAAGTCAAGCGCAACGTCCGGCTGACGATCGAGTACGAGGGGACGGAGTACGCCGGGTGGCAGTGCCAGGACGACCAGCCGACGGTGCAGGCGGCGATGATCATGTCGATCGAGAAGGCGCTGGGCGAACGGGTGATCGTTTACGGGGCATCGCGGACGGACTCGGGGGTGCACTCCCGGGGGCAGACGGCGAACTTCCGGACGTCGAGCCAGCTGGCCGCGTGGAAGATCGGGCACGCGCTGAACTCGTACCTGCCGGAGGACATTGCGGTCGTTGAAGTGTCGGACGCGCCGGACGATTTTCACGCGCAGTTCAATGCCAAAGGGAAGTGGTACCGCTACATGGTGCGCAACGAGATGTACCGGTCGGCGGTGGACCGGGCGTTTTCGCACCTGGTGCGCGGGACGATCGACGTGACGGCGATGCAGGAGGCGGCGAAGCGGCTGGTGGGGAAGCACGACTTCCGGGCGTTTGCGACGCAGGTCACCGCGAAAAAGAACACGGTCCGGACGATGAAGCGGGTCGAGTGGACGAAGGAAGGATCGATGCTGACGCTGGACGTGGAGGGCGACGGGTTCCTCTACAACATGGTGCGGACGTTCGCGGGGACGATGCTGAAAATCGGCGGCGGGGCGTGGGACGCCGCGCGGATGGACGCGATCATCGAGTCGAAGGACCGGAAGCAGGCGGGACCGGTGGCGGCCCCGTGCGGGCTGACGTTGATGCGGGTCTACTACTAAGGGCGGGCCTCACCGATGAACTGGCTCGACGCCTCCATCATCGTCCTCCTCGCGCTCGGCGCGACCTTCGGGGCGCTCACCGGCGCCTTCTGGCAGGTCGCGCGCGTGACGATGGTGGTGCTCGGCGCGATCGCGTCGATGCGATGGGGTTCCTGGGCCTCGTCCGCGCTCGAAACCCGCTTCAGCCCCGCTGTCGCCTCGCTGTTCGGGTATTTCCTGGCGTTCCTGTTCGTGTATCTCGCGGCGTTCGCGGTGTGCACGATGATCGACAGCGGGTTGAAACTGTCGGACCTGAAGTGGCTCGACCGGGTGCTCGGCTCCGTCCTGGGAACTACGAAAGCCGCGGCGGCGGTGCTGGTGGCGCTCGCCGGGCTCTCGATGGTCCCGACGCCCGAATTCACGGCCGACATGCACCACTCGATGCTCGCCCCCGCGATGCTTCGCGGCGCGGAGACCGTACTGCCGGTCGAGGCAAAGGCGCGCGTGCGCTGGCTGCTTGACGAAGCCAACCGCCGCCTCGAGCCGCTCTACGGCGACGCCACCGACGCCCCCCGCGCATTCGCTTCGGCCCTCGCGCCCGAGGGGCAGCGTTGACCCGGCCCATCCGCGTCCTGCACGTCATCACGCGGATGATTCTCGGCGGCGCGCAGGAGAACACGCTGCTGAGCGTGGAAGGTCTGCACCGGCGCGGGTGGGACGTCTCGCTCGTGACCGGGCCGGCGGAGGGCCCGGAAGGTGAATTGCTCACGAGGGCAAAACGCGGCGGATTTCCGGTCGTGGAAGTCACTTCATTGCGCCGCGCCGTGCGCCCCGTGGCCGACATTCGCGCGTTCTCGGCGCTCGCCGACATTTTTCGCCGCGAGCGCCCGGACATCGTCCACACGCATTCTTCAAAAGCCGGAATTCTCGGCCGGTTTGCCGCCGCTTCGGCCGGCGTGCCGCGCGTCCTGCACACGATTCACGGCCTTCCGTTCCACCCCTACGCGCACCCCGTTGCCAACGCCGGGTTCATCTGGTCCGAACGTGCCGCCGCGGCCGTCACGGAAAAACTCGTCGTCGTCGCGGACGCGATGAAACAAAAAGCACTCGCCGCCGGCGTCGGTCGCCCGGAGCAGTACGTCCGGGTCTTGAGCGGCATGGAGATCGAACCGTTCCTGGCGCCGAAACGCCCGCGCGCCGCAGTCCGGGCTGCCCTCGGCATCCCGCCCGACGCGATCGTTGCCTGCAAGGTGGCTCGACTCTTCGAACTCAAGGGCCACGACTTCGTCCTCGAAGCGGCCGCCAGGTGCGACTCGCGCGTTCACTATCTTTTCGTCGGCGACGGCGCCTGGCGCGAGCGACTCGGCAAGAAAGCCGCCGACCTCGGGCTTGCCGCTCGCGTCCATTTTGCCGGCCTCGTCCCCCCTCAGGAGGTTCCCGACTACCTCCACGCTTCGGATTTCCTCGTCCACGCGTCGCTCCGTGAAGGACTCGCCCGCGTCCTGCCCCAGGCGCTTCTCGCCGGCCTTCCCGCCATTTCGTTCGACATTGACGGCGCTTCCGAAGTCCTCGAGGACGGAGTCACGGGCCTCCTCGTGAAGCCGGAAGACGTCGCGGGGCTGGCCGCGGCCATGGACCGGGTGGTGAAGGACCTCCCGGCCGCCCGCAAATGGGGGGAGCGAGGGAGGGAAGTCTGCCGCGAGCGATTTTCGGCCGGAGCGATGGTTTTGGCGCTGGAGGGCCTCTACCGGGCTGGCGTCCCCGGCTGACGATTTGCGGAAGCTTTTGCCCAAGTAAGACTTAGGAACATTTCGTCAGTCCCGCAAGTTGCCCGCTTTTCGGATGCTTGCTACAATTCGGCACAACTCGATCGTGCCCCGGAGACCGCCGACGGTGAGAGCCATCATTTCCGACGTCCACGCAAACCTGGAGGCGCTCGAGGCGGTCCTCAAGCACATCAAGGACCAGGGGATCACGCAGATCCATTGCCTAGGCGACACCGTCGGGTACGGGCCGAATCCGCTCGAATGCAGCGACATCGTCCGGGGCGCTGTCGAGTGGTGCCTGCTCGGGAACCATGACGAAGCCGTGGTGGACGAGATTGTCGGGGGAATCGGGTTCAATCCGCTCGCCCGCGGCGTCATCGACTGGCACCGCAAAGAACTCAAGCCCGGCTGGCTTTCGAACCGCCAGAAGAAAGACCGGTGGGACTGGCTCAGGGCGCTTCCCAGGTCCAAGAAAGACGGCGATTTCATGTACGTTCACGGCTCGCCGCGGGACCCGACGATGGAATACGTCCTGCGTTCGGACTGTGAAGACCTGCTCGGCGGCATGCCCGACAAGATCCGCGAATGCTTCGAAAAGATGGACCAGTCGTGGATCTGCTTCAAT
>JAIOPR010000258.1 GCA_021413805.1 Planctomycetota bacterium | reverse complement strand
GTCCGTCGCCTGGGCCGCGAAGACGAGGTCCTCGCCCTGGCCCGCGACCGCTTCGATGATCTGCCTGAGCAGCGCGCGTCCCACGCCCCGCCTTCGATGGGCCGGGTGAATGCCGATCTCCCACCCCAGCTGATGCGGGTTCTCCGGGTCGTTCAGCTTTCGCAGGACGCCCCCCCAGCCCACGACCGCGCCGCTTCCGTCGTGCGCCTTGAAGAACGCCCGCCACCGGCCCGGGAGGGGAAGCCGCATCCACGACTCGAACATCTCGAGCGGCGTCAGCGGATCTTCGACGACGCGCTCATGCTTGAGCGACTGCTGAAGCTCGGCCACGCGGGTGAGTTCCTCCGGTGGCAGCTCCGTCGGCTCGAAGCGCTCGACGCGGTAGCCGGGTGGGAGGGTCGTGACTCGCGAGTGCCTGTCGCCCATCGGTGGCGCTTCTCCTGAACCCCGAGTCTAACTTCTTCGGCGTCACGCAGGCCTCGCGCCGTCAATGATGAATCGACTGGAACTCGTCCCACGTCCACGGCTCGCCGCCGATGACCAGCCTCTGGTATTGCCGGGTAGCGTTGTCCTCGAAGATGATCCCCAGGGTGCGCGAAGAGAGCCCCGTCGGGTGGAAGGTGATCTCGTCCCCGTCCAGGGACCACGGGCCTGATTCCTGGACGGTGTAGCCGAGCTGGGTGTCGGGACCGAGGTCGAGCGCGATCTCATAGGTCATATCGCTGCGCAATTTCAGGTACGCCGGGACTAGGGCGGTGCGTCCGGGATACGAGCGCCACCAGTACCAGCCGGTGCAGATGCTGTCGAGCGGGATCGGGGGCGGCGGGGCGGGGGCGACCGAAGCGAGAATCGCATCGAGTTGGTCGTCGCGCTTCCGCAGTCCCTCGGTGGTCCCCATGGAGGTGAACATGATGCCTCTTCGGGCGACCAGGCCGATTTTACGGATTTCGACGCCGCCCTTTTCAGGGGCGTCGGTGAAGCTCCATTCCAGGGCATCGAAGTCGCCGCAGCGCCGGGTCTTTGGTGCACCGAAATGGAAGACCGATTTAGCCAGGGGGCCCAGGTCGTCGATGAGCGGGGCGAAGGCGGCGGGGTCGAGCGTGCGGACGTCGGTGCTGCTGGTGACGTTGATGGAGAACCAGGCGGAAGTGGGCGGTGCCAGGAGGGCCAGGTTGCCGTCGCCGCGGCGCGTCGTCCACCCTTCAGGGACATCGATCGACACGCCTGCATACACCACCGGGGTCGCGCCATGGATTCGCCTGCGGCCGGAGGCGGCGGACGGAGACCCGGGAGAGCCGGAAGTGTCCGCGGGTTTCCCGCAGCCTGCCGAGGACAGGAGAAGAGCGAGAGCCAGGAACCGGGTAATCGGGCGGGGAAGGGCCTTCACTGTGACCTCCGTCTTTAGTGAGTGAATGTTCACTCGCATTGTACGCCCGACCAGCTCCCCGTCAAGCCTCCTTCCGACAGGAATTATCTTTGGTCATCAATCGGGACCGGCGCTGCACCAGGAGGCCGTGCGTTTTCTGGATCTGTCCGCCTGGACGCGTCAGGTTGCAGATGACCCATCCGCGCCGCCGTTTCCGCCAGGATATCGAACGGTTTCTCGACGCTTCGGTCCGCGTGCGCCAGCAGAAACGCCTGCGATTCCCGGGTGAACGCGCCTCCCGTCATGAAGACCAGCCGTCGCGCCGTGGCGGGCGCGAGGCGTTCCAGTTCCGCGGCGAGCGCCATCCCCGTCATGCCGCCCATCATGAGATCGCAGTAGACGAGATCAAAGTCGCAGGAGGCGAGGAGCGACTTGAGGGCGCGGGCGCCATCATTCATGGCCTCGGCCGCGTACCCCTCCTGGCGGAGCAGCAGGACCATGGCCTCCGACAGCAGTACTTCGTCGTCGATGATGAGCACCCGTCCCGAAGGGCTGGCGGCCGGTTTCGTTCTCGCTTCGGCCATCCCGACGGCGGCGGAAGCCGGAGCCGACGCCGCGGGGAGGCGGATCTGGAAACGCGCGCCGCCACCCGTACGATCCGCGACCAGGATATCGCCCGCGGCGGCCCGGACGATGTTGCGCGTTACAAAAAGTCCCAGGCCGGTGCCTTTCCCGATCCCCTTGGTTGAGTAGAACGCGTCGAAAATTCTCTCCCGGTCGGCGGCCGGAACGCCGCGGCCGTTGTCCGATACCTCGATGACCGCCTCGCCACCGTCCGCGAAGGTCCGGATGCCGATCTGCCGTTCGCCGCGGGGTTTGTCATCCACCGCGTGAAGCGCATTGACCACCAGGTTCAGGATGGCCTGTACCAGCCCCGATTCACCGGCAAGTACCCAGGGCGATTCGCTCAAGTCGATCGTCGTGATCGCCTGCGCTTCCAGGGTTCCGCCGACGAGGCTGAGGACCGACCGGACTGCCGAAGCGACGGCGACCCGGCCGACGGCGCGTGTGTCGGGCCGGCTGAAGCTGCGCAGTTCGCCGGTGATGACCGCCATCCGTTCGGCCCCGCGACGGATGGTGTCGAGGTGCCCGCGAAGAATCTCCAGTGCGCCGGCTTCCGGGGAAACGCCCGCGGCAACCGAGCGATCCAGTTCGTTAAGCGCCTGCCCGGCAAGCGTGATGTGCTCGAGGACGTAGGTCAGCGGATTGTTGATCTCGTGCGCCACGCTGGCGGCCAGCGTGCCGAGTGCGTTCACACGGTCGTTCTGAAGCGCCTTCGCCTGCAATTTGCGGATTTCGCTGACGTCGTTGGAGAGGCCGGCGATCCCGGAGATGGCGCCCTGCGCGTCGTGAAGGGGAGTGAGCCAGGTTTCGTAGATGGCCTCGCCGACTTCCGTCTGGTACGGAAAAGCCTCGCCGGCGAGGGCGCGCCGCAGGTCTCCCGGGATCGTCGGGTGGTCTTTGTAGAGTTCGAACAGGTACTGACCGACGAGCTGGCCCGAGGCAACTCCGAGCGATTTCAACCCCGCACCCTCGGACAGCGTCACCACGCCCTTCCGGTCCGCGGTCCAGATCACGATCGGCGCGTGGTTGATCGCCAGCGAGAGCCTGGCCCCGACCGTGTCGCGTTCGGCCTCGAGCGCCACTTCCCGCGTGATGTCCAGGAACACGACGATGACCCGGACCAGCGCGCCTCCCTCGTCCGTCACGGGGCTCCCGAAGGCCCGGATGTTCACATTCCGGGCGTCTGGCCTGCGGATCACAAGATCTTCCACCATGGCCGGGCGCCCCGTGGCCAGGACCTGGGAGAACGGGAGGCGTTCGACGGGGAATGGCCGGCCCGTCCTGTCGAACACGGAGTACGTCACCGGGACGTCGCCGATCACGCTTTCCTGCGACATCGGCACCCCGAGGATTTCCTTGAAAGCCCGGTTTGTGAACTCCGCCTTGCCGTCAGGAACTCTCCCGACCCAGACGCCGATGGGGAGGTCGTCGAGGATCCGCTGAAAGCTGCTCATCGCGAAATGGCGGGGCCGCGGGAGGGGGTGGATGTCACGGTCGGCCACTCTAGACCTGCGGACGGGGCCAAATCAAGGGCGGTGCCCTCGATTGGCCGGCGCGACGAAAAGCATGGAGCAAATGCCATGGCCATAGATGACTCGAACGTGCCTGCGCGATTTCTTCGGGCTCCGGGTCTGGACTTGCAGCTGCGAATTCCGGAAGCTCTGGCGGTTGCCGGGAGGGCGGCTGATGGTGGAAACGACGAGGGAGGAATCGGGATGATTCGAATCGTGCTGCTGTGGCTCGTAGCGGTTTCCGTTTCCGGGGCCGAAGAGGTCGGGGAAGCGAAGCGCAAGGAGGCGGAATTCCGGGAAAAGTACACGCGCGTCCGCAGTGAGTGGGACGGATTCGAGCCGGGGAGCTGGTGCGAACACGAATACGTCTCGGAGGACGCATCGGGAAAGCACGTCACCGGCAGTCGCAGGACACTCCTGGCGAGGAAGCCGGAGGGGCTTGAGATCGAATCTCGCACCTGGACGGTGGAAAAGAAGGAGGACGGGAGCGCGGTTCGGGTCAACGAGCAGGTTTCGAAGGACATTCAGCCCCCGTACCCCCCGGGACAGGTTCGAAGCGTGACCTGGTTGCGCGCCGAGACTTTGAAGATCGGCGATCGTTCGTACGCCTGCGACGTATTCAACGTCGTGGAACCTGCGGGGCACGCCCCCGAGGCCAAGGCCGGGAAAGACATCGTGTCAACGCTGACGGTGTGGGCGTCCGCCGAGGAGCCGGGAAACGCCTATGTGCTGAAATTAGAGGGCAAGCAGCCGGAACACCCCATGGGCGCGGCGGAGTTCGATACGGCGATCATCGAAACAGCCAAGGAACTGACCGTGGCCGGCAAGAAGGTCACCTGCACGGTCTTGAAGTTCAGCCAGACGTACGGCGGCGAATCCACGATCCACGGGGGAGAGACCGTGTCCTCGGAGGACGTCCCCGGGCGGATGGTCTCCATCCGCTCGACGCATACCTACGCCGGCGGCGGCGGACGGAAAGTGTTCGGCACGTCCGGGTCCCTCACCGATTTCCATGCGGTCCGGAAGGAAGGGAAGTAGGCCCGGGGAAGTGGCCGTTGGCAGAGCGCAAAGGGGTCAGCTAGGCCGGCGGCCCCTGCGGCCCGCCGGCGTCCCACCACGGCTTGTCCACCTCCGCATCTGGCGGCCCGTGGCGCTTCCACTGGACCGCTTCCGCGACCGTGAGTTTCCGCAAAGCGCAGTGGACGATGCTGCAGCCGCACGGGGTTCCGTCCACGAGGGAGATGCCGTACACCGCGTCGCTGTCGCCGGGAGATCCGCTCTCGATGCAGAGGCAGGGGTGGTAGCGGCAATCTTCAAACAGCTCTCCGGGAAGCAGATCCTCCGGTCGCGTGACCGGCGCCGGCGTCGGCGCGGAAATCCTGAACACGACGCTCTCGCCGCCCCCCGCCCGCGCGCGGGTGCCCTCGCGGACGCCGCCGATCTTTTCCATCGCCCGCTGCGACCTGAGATTTTGCGATCCCACCAGGAAGACGACGCTCTTCACGAAGCGAAACGCATGGCGCAGCAGGAGGTCTTTCATTTCGCGGTTGTACCGGCCGCCCCAATGGGAGCGGGCGAGGAAGGTCCAGCCGATCTCGACTTCGCTCTTTTCCTCGTCGTAGCCGTGAAACCTGGACGACCCGATCACCCGTCCGTCGCGAGCGTCCACCACCAGGAACGCGCCTCCCGATTCCAGCGCGACGCGAAAAAACTCCCGGAAAACCTCCTCCTTCCAGCGGTCGTGCTCCGGATGCTGCTCCCAGATCAGCGGGTCGGAAGCCACGGCGTAAAGCGCGTCGAAATCCTCGGGCCGAAGCGGCCGGAGCTCGAGGAGTTCGCCTTTCAGGGTGGGCTGGAGAAGAAACGGCATTCATTTACTCCTTGCGGGTCCGGGCAAGGGAACCAGTAGAGCAGCGCGGAGGACGCGCTTCCCACGAAAAATGGTTCCCTCACCGATCGAACGGATGGAACTCCGGGGCCGGTACCGGCGTCAACCTCGCATCCCCTCGAACTGAAAGGCGCTTCCATGAAATCGCTCCGCGTTGCAGCCGCCCTTGTCATGGGATGGGCCCTGTTGCCGGGCTGCGCGAAGGATTCGGCGGCGGGCGAAACGAAAAAGGAGGATCCGCCGGCGGCGAACGAACCGGCGCCGGCGAAAGTCGAGGAAGAGGAAGCGAACGCCGAGCAGCCGGCGGCGAAGCCCGGGGACCCGGCGCCGCTGGGGGTGAAAATCCTGGGGCCGGAGGGCAGGGCGACCGGGCTGGAGATCGATTTTGCGGTTGCGACGTCGCAGCGCGTGCTGGTCTATTGCAGGATGGGCTCCACCCGGCTTGCGCTCAGCGAAGTGTCGAAGGACACGGTTGAGCTGAAAGTGAGCGGGGAACTCGAGATGGGGGAGAAGCAGGCAACGACGTACATCGTGCCGCGATCGCTGGGCGTGCGCACTTTCAAAAACGCCAGCACAGGGCTGGACTTCGCTGCGATCGAGGAGTACCGGAAGAAATAGCCGCCGCGCCGGGCGGATCTTATTGCCCGGGAACGGTGAGAGCGCCCCGGGCCGTCCGGAAACAAAACAGGCCCCGGCGTGTGCCGGGGCCTGTCGGTAAGCACTGTTTCGATCCGTTATTCGCCGTCGATGACACGCACCCGAAAACGGGCGTTGTCGTGGTCGTCGTCGGTGTACGTCTCCCAGAACACCATGGCGAAGTCGAGCGAGTTGCAGGTGCAGCTCGGCAGGAAGACGCCTTCAGTGTCCTGCATGTCCGTGTCCGTGTTGTCGTCGACGAGGAACGGGTTGGAGACGTCGTTGCCATCCCCTTCTGTGTTCCAGCCGATTTCCTCCGGGCTATTGCCGTTAAATTCCTGGTAGTAGACGTGATCGGCATTGGCCATCCAGATGCCGACCGTCGTCTCGCGAACCCCGTGCCCCATGATCTGGAACTTCAGGTCTTCGCCGCTGGTGCTGGCCTCGAACGGGAGCTCCAGCGTGAACGGCTCTGCAAAGGTTACCCCGGCGTTCGGGGAGAAGCTTTCCCCCATGGCGACGTCCGTGTTACCGGTGTAGAACGCCCGGGTCCTGAACGCGCCTGCATCCGAAGCGTCATTCTCGGTGGACTCGTCCTCTTCGAAGACAACGTGAATAATCTCGTTCCCGTGGGCCCGGTTCGAATCGTCCTCGTCGTTGTCCACGTCGTACCGCCCGATCGCGCTTCCCGGGGGAGTGCAGATCAGGAGGATGTTCTCGCTGAACGCCTGCCTGAAGACGACATTGCTGTCGATCTCGACCGTCCCGGCGCCGAGGCCGGTCCGCTCGGCGAACATCCGCATGTCGTCAACAGCCGTCCCGTCCACGTCGCGACGGTAGGCTGCGAACACGTTGCCACCTTCGCCGCTGTCGGTGCCCGCGAACAGGTAGTTCTCGGTATTGATGGAACCGTCCCCGGGCTGGTCGCCTTCTTCGAAACTCTCGAAGGGACTCAGCGTCACCGTCGGGACGCAGCCCGCCGGGTTGGTATCGACATCAGCCACGAGCCGGACCAGGTTGACCTGGTCGGAGCTCGCATTTGAGTGCTCGAAGAAAACATTCATGACATCCGGGTCCGACTGGGCGCCGCACATGTAGCCGAGGCAGTTCTGAACCTGGAACCAGGCCACGCTGATTCCGTCGAGGTCGCCGCTCATCCAGAACGTCGCGCTCGTCGTGTTCACCAGCGCGTCCGGAGCGGGGAACACCCCGTCGTCGTCGATCCTGGTCGTCTGGTACTGCCGACCCCAGAGCGCCCGTTCGTCGGCGCCGGTCGAATCGACCGTCTCCAGCCAGATCGCCCAGATGTAGTCCCCGTTCCTGCTCATCACCGTCTGCACCAGCGTCGGATCTACGTGATCCGTGATGTCCGGATCTTCCACGTCCATCGTCGTCGAAGCGATCAGCACCCCGGTCGCCTCGTCCAGCTGCGACAGGACCAATGAAGCGTCGCTTGTCAGTTCGCCGCCGAAGTCAACTTCCCCGTCAGCGTCGCCGACCAGCTGGACCGTGTAGACCACCAGGCAGGCCAGTCCTTCGTCGCTGCCGTAAACGCTTCCCCGCGCCTGGGTGTCACCGTCCAGGGACAGCTGGAACGCGTTGTTCTCCACCGTGTCGGTCGACACCGGGGTCACGAGGTGCAGCGACTGGGCCGCCGAGATCCCCGTGGTGGCCAGGTCGAATGCGATCGCCTGCACGGTGATGTCGTCCGCGGAATTCATGGCAGCACCGAAACCCGTGAAAGCCGTTGTGTCGTCAGCGCCGGTCGAATTGTCGGAAGCCGCCCGGAACAGCACCACATTGTTGTAGGTAATCAGGAGCGTCTCATCCACCTGCGTCTCTTCGCTGCTCGTCCCCGCATCCGAAGCCCCGAACGCGGCCTGGGACAGGCGCGTGTCGGCCGACGGCGTGAGCGGCAGGTCCTGGGAAATTGCTTCAGCGGGGTCGAAGCGGACGGCATGGAGCGCCCGGTCCTCGAAACCCGCGGCGCCGTTGTTGTCCTCGCGCTGCACCCACACGACGGAAATCGAAGTCGTCTGCTCGCCGTAAGAGTACGCGTTACTCCCGGTTCCCCACCGGGCCTCGCCGCACAACCCGTCGGTCACGACGCCAAACGTCTCGACGTCCTCGCCGCCCAGGTCGTCCGCGTTGATGCGGCTGGCAAACTG
>JAIOPR010000040.1 GCA_021413805.1 Planctomycetota bacterium | reverse complement strand
CGTTGGCGAGCACGGTCTGGCAGGCGGGGCACCAGTTCACCGGCGCCATTTTGCGGTAGGCGAGTTTTCGCTCGAGGAGCTTGAGGAAGAGCCACTGCGTCCACTTGTAGTACCCGGGATGGCAGGAGGCGATTTCGCGGTCCCAGTCGTAGCCGACGCCCCACGCGTGGATCTGCTGCTTCATCACGCGGATGTTCCGCAGGGTGTACTCCCGCGGGTGGACCGGCTGGCCTTCGTTGCGCGCCGCCTCGATCGCCGCGTTTTCGGCGGGCAGCCCGAAAGCGTCCCAGCCCATCGGCGTCAGGACATCGAAGCCCTTCATCATTTTGAAACGCGCCAGCGCGTCCCCGATGATGTAGTTCCGGCCGTGGCCGACGTGGAGGGTCCCGGAGGGGTACGGGAACATGACGAGGGCGTAGAATTTGGGCTTCCCGGCTCGCCGGCCCGCGCGAAACAGACCCGCACGGCTCCACTGCTGCTGCCAGCGGGCTTCGATCTGGCGGAATTCGTACTTGCGCGTCATGGGTTCGAGTGGCGGTCCGTTGAAAAAAACGGCGTCCCGGATGGGGACGCTGTGAGGGCGGAGAATAGCAGGCCCGGACGCGGCCGGGCCAGATAATTGCATGGCGCGGGAGGCGAAAAGGTTCGGGGAATCCTTTCTTCTCCCGATTCGCGCGTCCGCCGCCGCCCCCCGGTCGTTAGACTGCCTTGGGGAATTCGAGCCGCTCCATGCGCCCACTGCTCTTCATCTTCGCCCTCTGTCTCCCGGCCATCGCCGGGCCCGATATCGATGCCCTCGCGCGCCGGCTCGGCGACGAGGACCCGGGTGTCCGTGAAGCGGCCCGCAAGGAGCTTCTCGCCCTCGACGAGGACGACGCACCGGCACTTCTCGCGGCCGCAGCAAAGACCGCTGACCCCGAAGCCCGAGCCGCGCTTCGGGAAATCGCCGAGATTATTGCCGACCGGCGCTACATCGACTGCGCGAAGGAATGGGCGGATGCGGCTTCCAGCCGTCGTCTGGAGCTGGACGACGTCCGAAAGTGGGAAGTCCACCCGGTCTCGGTCTTCCTCTGCTGGGTCGGGGAGCCGGAGCGGATCCGGACGGAGATCGAGGGCGGCGGCGATACCCGGATGACCGGGTTCGAAAAAGGGTGGACGGAGAATCTGCAGAAGGCGGGGTACCGCTGGTTGCGCGCCTGGACGCTGGCCGACCTCGGGGAGGACCCTGCCGCCTGGCGGGCCTTCGCGACCCGCACCCGGCGGCTGACCTGGACCGCCATGAGGCTTGAAGGGCTGTCCTCCCGCGGATTCCGCGTCCTCGACCCCGACCCGGCGGTCGCCGCCGCGGAACTCGTCGCCGCCTGGCGTCCGTTGCAGGGCGGGAAGCGCCGCAATACCGTGGCCCACGGGCGCAGCCTTTCCGCGGAGACGTTCCTCCTGCTCCTGCGCAGTATTTTCGGCCGCAACGACGGCGTGCCCTTCCCTGCGCCGGACGTGGACGCCGTCCTTGACTGGGTCGAGGCCAGCCGGTATCGCTTTACCAGGGAGAAGAATCGCCTCACCTCCCTCGCCGTCGCGGACGACTTCCTCGCTTCCCTCGATTCCGACCGCCCGGGCGTCCAGGTGGCGGCGCTGGAGGCCTTGAAGCGCTGGCCGGATCAGATTCCCGAAAAAGGGTGGGAGTTGCTGCCGCTCGACGCCGAGCGCGTTGCCGCGGCGATGGATGTGGCGAAGCGGCCGATCCCCAGGGAGAAGCTGGCCGGGTTCCTCGAGGCGCTTCCGCCGTGGACGAAGCCGTCCAAGTTCTCCGCGATCTGGGTGCCGGGGGACCTGGCGGATTTGATCACGACCCGCTCGAACCAGGCGGCGCGCTCCCTGGCGCTCGACCTGCTTGCGGGGATCGACGCCGCTGGCGCCCGGAAAGCGGCCGCCACGGCGTTGTCGACCTACGTGGCGGAGCCGCAGAAGGGGGAGCACTCGCTCGCGCGTTCGGCGGCGCTCGAGGTGGCTCGAGGGAAAAACGCGGCGCGTCTCGACCTGGTGGAGCGCTGGCTGACGGTTGCGCCGGACAAGGTCGAGCGGATCGATGTGGCGATCGCCCTCGCCCGGCGGGGCCGTCGCGTGGGTTTCGACCTGGTCGTTGACCGGGCGTCGCGCGATCTCCTGGATCTCCGGCGCGGGGAGAGATTCCGCAAGTTCGTCGCCGGTGCGCCGTCACACCTTCACGCGGATCGCTGGAGTGCGTGGGCCGCGGAAGCGAAAGACGGGTATGCGTGGAATGCGTCCACGAAGAAATGGGAGAAGCCGAAGTGAACCCCGCTTCCGGGACCGCCGCCCACCGCACCCGTGCTACGATGCCGGCGATGCGTCTCCTCGTCGCCGCGCTCTTCCTCGCCGCACTTCCCGCCACCGCGCAGGAACTCCACAGCGACTGGTTCATGGACGGCACGACCCGCTTCCAGGGAAAAATCCAGGACGTGTTTCCGTACGACCTGGACGGGGACGGGAAGAGCGACCTGCTGGCGACGCACGAAAGTTTCGACCATGACGGAGGGAAGACCGCGACGCGGTACATCTCGGTGAAATTCCAGACGCCGGGCGCGCCGCTGGACGGGAAGCCCGACCAGACGTGGATCGTGCCGTCGGAGGCCGCGACGCTGATCTTCGGGAATTTCACGGACGCGCCCGGCAACGAGATCGGCTACCTCTGCGCGGACGGGGCGTGGGTCTGGGAACAGCGCGCGCGGAAATACGACATGACGGCGAAGCGCCTGCTCCTCACTGAGACTTTCTTCGACCTGCCGCAGGAGGATTCCCTCCCCATCTGGATGTGGCCGCCGGACATCGACGGGAACGGGATGACCGACATGTTGATCCCGCAGAGCGACGCGTACCGGCTCTACGTCCAGACGAAGCCCGGCGTCTACGGAAGGGCTTTCACGCTGGCGATGCCCTCGGTCTCCGAGGCGCCTGAAGGCGGGGCGGCGTGGATGCGCGTCGTGAAATCGCTTCCGCGCGTCGAGTTCCAGGACGTGGACGGCGATTTCAAGCAGGACGTGTGCCTGATCTGGCACGACCGGTTTGTGTACTACCTGCAGGGGGTGGAGAAGGACGCGGCCGGCGCGAACCGCATGACGTTCGCGAAGCAGCCGAGCGGCGAAATCCAGTTGCAGTTCCTGCAGCAGCGCGAGCGGAAGGACCAGATCTCGACGGCGTTCACGTACCTGAAGGACCTCAACCGGACCGGCGGCGTCGATTTCATCGCGAGCTACACGCGCGGCGAACTGTCAAAGCTCGACTCCGTCGCGACGGACTACTACATGTACCTCGGGAACCGCGGCCAGGCGCAGCTCAGCCAGTCCCCGAACTGGCGCATCTCGCTTCCCGGAATCTCGCTCAACCCGCAGGTCGGGGACCTCAACGGCGACGGGTTCGACGACATCGCCGTGTCGAGCTTCGAGACGAACATGCTCTCCAACGCCGGCAAGGCGGTCTTCCAGAAAGTCGCCGTCGACTACCTGCTTTACCTCTTCAATAAGGACAAGCAGTCGTTCTCCGGCGAGTACGACTACAAGGAAACCGTCTACGTTGACATCGACAAGATGAACAAGGGCGGCGGCATGCCCCAACTGAGGTTCAACGGCGACTTCGACGGCGACGGCCGCAAGGACATCCTCCGCCTCGACAGCGACGGCTGGCTGTCCGCCGCGAAGGGAATCACGGTGAACACGATCCTCAAGAAGGCCCCCGTCGATTTCGACAAGACCGACCTTTTCAAGTTCAACATCGACGACAAGGGAAGCGACGGCAAGGTGAACGCGCCGGACGGGATCGACGTGTGGGAAGTGAACGGGGACGGGAAGGCGGACCTGGTGTTCCGGTGGAGCGACCGGGTGAAGGTCCTCATTAGTCGTTGAGACCGCTGTGTTATACCGATGGACACCATGCGCCTGTCCGATTCCATCCTTTCCGGCGACCGTCGCGCGTTGTCCCGCGCGATCACTTTTGTCGAGAACGGCGACCCGGAAGCCCGCGCGCTGCTGGAAGAGCTGTATCCGCGGGTCGGGCGCGCCCGGCGGATCGGGTTCACGGGGCCTCCCGGGGTGGGCAAATCGACGCTCGTCTGTGAGCTTGCCCGCTTCTGGCGCACGCAGGGCAAGACCGTCGGCATCGTCGCCGTGGATCCGTCCAGCCCGTTCACCGGCGGGGCGCTCCTCGGGGACCGCATCCGGATGGCCTCGATCGGCACGGACCCGGGGGTATTCATCCGCTCGATGGCGACCCGCGGCGCTCTCGGCGGCCTGGCGCGCGCCACTTACGAGGTCTGCGACGTGCTGGATGCGGCGGGCAAGGACGTGGTCCTCGTCGAGACCGTCGGCGTCGGCCAGTCCGAGATCGAGATCGTCCGCGTCGCCGATACCACGGTCGTCATCCTTTCGCCCGAATCCGGCGACGGCGTGCAGGCCATGAAGTCCGGCCTCATGGAAATCGCCGACGTCCTCGTCATCAACAAGGCCGACCGTCCCGGTGCCGATGCCCTCGAAAGCCAGATCCGCGCCACCTTCGAGCTCTCTTCGTCCCGCAAGCCCCCGGCTATTTTCCAGACCGCCGCCGCGACGGGAAAGGGGATCTCCGAGGCCGCTGCAGGCATCGAAACCCACACCGCAACCATGGAACGCGATGGCACTCTTCGCGCCCATCGCGCCGAACGCCTTCGTTTCCGCATCACCCGGCTTGTGGAAGAAGCGCTGGCCAGGCGCCTCGCCCACGACCCGGCGACCGCCGCCTGGCTCGACCGCCGCGTGGAAGACGTGCTCGCCGGGCGCGTGACGCCGGCGGACGCCGCAGAAGAAGCGCTGGACCGCCTGACGTCCGGGCCCGATCGTGGAGTGCCGCGCCGGCCTGCCCGGCTCGCGAAATAAAAAGGGGGATCGATGCAGGACTACAAACCGACGTCCCGGCCGGAAACGGTTTCCAGGTCTGCCGAAGCGCCCGCACCGAAGGCGCCGGCCGCGAAGAAGGCGTGGACGACCGAGACGGGGGTGCCGCTTGACGTGGCCTACGGGGCCGAATCGGCCAAAGGCCGCGACCTCGGGAAACAGGTCGGGAAGCCCGGGGAGTTCCCCTTCACGCGCGGCGTGCAGCCCAACATGTATCGCGGCCGCCTCTGGACGATGCGGCAGTTCGCGGGGTTCGGGACGGCGAGCGACACGAACAAGCGCTACAAGTTCCTGCTCTCCAAGGGACAGACGGGGCTTTCGGTCGCGTTCGACATGCCCACGCTCATGGGCATCGACAGCGACGGGCCGCGCGCCCTCGGCGAGGTCGGCCGCGAGGGAGTCGCGATCTGCTGCATGCGCGACATGGAGGTCCTGTTCGACGGGATCGACCTCGCGAAGGTCTCGACGTCGATGACGATCAACGCGCCCGCGGCGATCGTCTTCGCGTTCTACGTCGCGGTGGCGGAAAAGAAGGGCGCGGACCTCTCCGAGCTGCGCGGCACCACCCAGACGGACATCCTCAAGGAGTACATCGCCCAGAAGGAATGGATCTTCCCCGTCAAGCCGTCGATGCGGATCATCACCGACATGTTCGCGTGGTGCACGAAGCACACGCCCAAGTGGAACCCGATTTCCATTTCCGGCTACCACATCCGCGAAGCGGGCTCGACGGCCGTCCAGGAACTCGCCTTCACGCTCGCCGACGGCTTCGCCTACGTGGAAGCGGGCATCAAGTCCGGGCTCGACGTCGATTCCTTCGCCCCGCGCCTCTCGTTCTTCTTCAACTCCCACATGAATTTCTTCGAGGAGATCGCCAAGTACCGCGCCGCACGGCGCATCTGGGCGAAACGACTTCGCGACGTCTACGGCGCCAAGGACCCGCTCAGCTGGAAACTCCGCTTCCATACGCAGACCGCCGGTTGCTCGCTCACCGCGCAGCAGCCTGAGAACAACATCGTGCGGACCGCCTACGAAGCGATGGCGGCCGTGCTCGGCGGAACGCAGTCGCTTCACACCAACTCGATGGACGAGGCCCTCGCGCTTCCCACCGAGAAAGCCGTCAAGATCGCGCTTCGCACCCAGCAGATCATCGCGCACGAAACGGGCGTCGCCGACACGGTGGACCCGCTGGCGGGGTCGTACTACGTCGAGTGGCTGACCGACCAGATGGAGCGCGAGGCCGAGGCGTATTTCAAGCGGATCGAGGAGCTGGGCGAAGGCGGAATCCTCTCGGGCGTGGAGGTCGGGATCGACAAGGGGTTCTTCCAGCGCGAGATCGCGCGCTCGGCGTACGAGTTCCAGCTCAAGGTGGACCGCGGCGAGAACGTCGTCGTGGGCGTGAACCAGTTCGTGGACACGGACGAGGAGCCGATGGAGATCCTGAAGGTCCCGATGTCCGCGGAAAAGAAGCAGGTGAAGGATGTTGAGGCGTTCAAGCGGAAGCGGGACATGGCGGCGGTGAAACGCTGCCTGGCCGCGATCAAGGAAGCGGCGGCGGGGACGGAAAACCTGATGCCGAGGTTCCTGGAGGCCGCGAAGGCGCATGTGACGCTGGGTGAGATGTGCGATGTCCTGCAGACCGTTTACGGGGAATACCGTGAGCCGCCCATCTACTGGTAAGAAAGCCGTTCCCGCCGCGAAAAGCGGGGGAGTTGCCGTGGCCGCCGCGCCGCGCAAGATCCGGGTCCTGGTCGCCAAGGTCGGACTGGACGGGCACGACCGTGGAGCGAAGGTGATCGCCTGCCTGCTGCGGGACGCGGGGATGGAGGTCATTTACACCGGCCTCCACCAGGCGCCCGAGCAGGTCGTCGAGGCCGCGCTCCAGGAGGACGTGGACGCGCTCGGCCTGTCGATCCTGTCCGGCGCCCACATGACGCTTTTTCCGCGCGTGAAGAAGCTGATGAAGGAAAAGGGTCTCGACAACGTGCTGCTCACCGGCGGAGGGATCATCCCGGCCGAGGACGAAGCGGCGCTCAAGAAGCTCGGCGTCGGGAAGCTGTTCGGTCCCGGCACGACGGGCGACGAGATCGTGGGATACGTGCGTGAAGAAGTCGCGCGCCGCCGCGCCAAGGCCGCGCCCGCTGCGAAATCGAAGCGGAGCCGGAAATGAACGACGGCCCGCTCCCGAACTCGTACAGCACCGGCCCGTCTTCGCCGCAGGGGCCGCTCCCTCCCGGGGCGCCGCTTCCGCAGGGATCGTGGCCGCCGCCGCCTCCACCGGCGGCCGCTCCGCAACGGCGGGGATTTTCGATCGGGTCGTGCCTCGTCACGCTGTTTCTGCTCGGCAGCCTCGGCCTCAATCTCGTGCTCGTCTTCGCCCTGATGGCGTCGCTCGGGGGCGGAGGAATGGGGGCGGACACCACATTCGAGCGAACGGTGGCCGGGGAACCGAAGGCCGAAAAGAAGATCGTCGTGATCCCGGTCCACGGCGTGATCACCGCGGGCTCGACTTCCTCGTTCCTGGGTTCCACCGGCGACATGGTTGAGAAAATCATCCATGACCTGCGCCGCGCGAAGGCGGACGACTCGGTCGTCGCGGTGATCCTGGATGTCGATTCCCCCGGCGGCGGAATTTCCGACTGCGACCGGATTCACGGCGAGATCATGGAATTCCGCCGCGCGAAACCGAAGGTTGCGTTCCTCTCGTTCATGCGCGATGTCGCCGCTTCCGGCGGCTATTACGTTTCCGCCCCGTGCGATGAAATCGTCGCGATGCCGACCACGATCACCGGATCCATCGGCGTCATCATGTCCTTCATGAATCTCCAGGGCCTCTTCGAGAAAATCGGCGTCAGGCAGGAGGTCATCAAGAGCGGCGACCACAAGGACATCGGGTCCATGTCGCGGCCGATGACGGACGAAGAGCGCGCGATGCTCCAGTCGATCCTCATGGAGATGTACGACCGATTCGTCAAGGTCGTCGCCGACGGCCGGAAGATGGACGAAAAGAAGGTCCGCATCCTCGCCGACGGGCGCATCTACTCTGCGCTCCAGGCGAAGGCGAACGGGCTTGTGGACTCGCTCGGCAGTTACGAATTCGCGATCGATGAAGCGAAGCGACTCGCGAAAACTCCCGCGGCGAACGTCATCGAGTACCAGCGTCCCCCGGGGCTCGCCGACCTCATCCGGGGCGAGACGAAGGCCGCAAGCCCGGAGGCCGCGGCCGCTGCTTCCATCGAACGCCTCGTCGGCCACCGCGACGGCTTCTACTATCTCTGGACCGCAGGCGGAAACCGGTAAATCCGGCGAGCAGATCTCCCTTGCAATGGGTTTCCCGTTGAAGTCACCATGGAGGAGATTCCGCGCGTGGTTTCTCCTCCAACTCTTCCCGTTCGGGGCTCCCGCCATGTCCAGGGCCGTCGTCAACCCGCAGGACCTCCGGCAGTTCGCGTCCGAGTTGAAACGCTTTAACGGCGAACTCAAGGGCGAGATCTCCTCGCTGCACCACCGCTTCGTCAAACTCGGCGAAACCTGGCAGGACCAGGAGCAGGCGAAGTTCGCGGAAATGTTCGAGCAGATGATGCGCATGCTGCTGAAATTCTCGGACGCCGCCGACAAGCACGCCCCGCTTCTCCTGCGCAAGGCCGAGCGCATCCAGGAATACCTGGACCAGCGCTGAACCATGTCGCACGGCCCCGCGCGCATCCAGTCGCCCGACATCCTCCGGATTTTCCGGGGGCGCCTCGTTGTCTACGACGACGCGACCCGGAACGCGCTGATGGGTGTCGATGCAACCCTCAAGCGGACCGCCGAGTGGCTCAAGGGCGAGCAGCAGCTTCACTGGAAGAAGGAACTGCGCCGGCACGAAAACGCCGTCAATCTCGCCCAGAACGAGTACAACCGGGTGAAGATGTCCGCTTCGGGAAGCGCCTCGAACGCGGTCCTCGACGCGAAGAAGGTTTTGGACAAGGCGAAGAGGCTGAAAGAGGAAGCCGAGAAGAAGCTGGACGCGACGAAGCGGTGGGCGACGAGGTTTGCCGCCGACACGGAGAAGCTGGTGGCGGCGGTGAGGTCGTTCGAGGTCCTGCTGGACGAGACGACGCCGAAAGCGCTCTCGCGGCTGGACCGGATGGTGGAGAATCTGGAAGAGTACCTGCGGACTTCGCCACCGGAGGCCACGTAATGGAATCCGGCGGTAACGATGCGATTTTGTCGAAGGCGTTGAAGGACCTGATGGTCCACTGGGACCGCACGCAGTCGGGCTGGAGCGATTCGGCCCGGGCGGATTTCGAGAGGGACTTTCTCAGGGACCTGGTGCCGGCGGTCGTGGCGGCGGCGACGGCGGTGCAGAAGATTGAGGAAGTCGTGAAGCTGGCGAGGAAGGAGTGCAGTTGACCACGGGCACCGACCTGGACCGACTCGACGTACTCCGTGCGCGCGTCGCCGAGCTGGAAAAGCGGCTGCGGCAGATCCTGGATGCCCGCGCCGATGCGGACCGGAGCCAGTCGTCGCGGAAGGACGGGGAAGAAGGTGAATTTGCGAGGCGTTCGGGAAAGCTGGCGGCGGAGCATGCGGCGCGCCGTGATGAACTGGCCACGCGCCGTTCGAAAGCCCTGAGGGGCGTGGAAGAGCACCTGGCGCGGAACCTCGCCCGCGCCGACAGGGGACAGCAAGCGGTGGTCAATCGGGCCCAGGCCGCGCTGAATAAGGAAATGGACCGCCTCGCCGCGGAGCAGCAGCGCGCCCGGGACAGGTCACTGGGGACCATCCAGGAGTCCGAATCGCTTCGCACCCGCAAGCTCAGCGCCGTCCGCGCCGGGATCGTCGAGCAGCGCCGCGGGGCACAGGAGTGGCAATCCCAGCTGGCCCTCTTTTCCAGGCGCGTCCGCGTTTCACTCCGGGAGCCGGCTCCCGCGCCAGGGCACTTCGATTCCCAGACGACCGAGCAGATTGCCGACGCGGTGAGGGCCGGGATCGATGAGGATCGCGAACTCCTGGAGTCCCGGGAAGGCGAGTTCTGGCTTAAGCTCGTCAGGGGGCTTTCCTACCCGCTCGTTTTCGGGATCCTCGTGCTCCTTCACGGCGGCGCCTTCGCCGGGGCCTGGTTCAAGCGGCCGGACCTCGTGGAAAAGGCGACGTTCATCCTGCCGCTCAGCTTTGCCGGCTCTCTCGTGATCGGCCTTTCCATCGTGCTCCTGATGAGGTCGGCCGCGCGCTCCTTCGTGCTCGCGCTTCGCGGCCGGGCCGGGGAAATGGAATCGGCGCTGAAACTTCACGAGGAAGAGGTCGGCCGGCGGATCGATGCGGGCCGGAGCCGCGGGCTGGAAGACAAGATCGGCGTGGTCGCGGACCTCGACGAAAAGTTCCTCGCCTCGATTGCCGAGGCCAAGGCGGTGGCGGCCGGGAAGACCGACGGCGTCGAGAAGCGGCACGCGCGGCTCAGGGAGAAGATCGAGCGCGGCCGGCCCCGGCGGATCGAAGCGGTCAGGGCCCGTTTTGATGCCGAGGAGAAGGCGCTTCTCGAAAGCACCCGCCGCGAGGCCGAGGAGCTCCAGTCCCGGCGCGCGAGTTCGCTGGCCGAGGGCGAGTCGCTGCGCACGGCGGCCGGCGGGAAGCTGGCGGCCGACTGGGAGCAGGCCATTGACGAGTTCACCCGCATGTCCGAGGAAGCAGGCCTGCAGTGCCGCGCCCGGTTTCCCGAGTGGGGCGCGGCCTCCTGGAAGGACTTCAAGATGGCCAGGGAGTTCCCCCGCTCGGTCTATCTCGGGGACGTGCACCTGGATTTCACGGCGATCGCGGGGTCCCGCAAGACGGGCGGCGCTTTTTCGCTTCCCGAGAACGGCAGCCTCACCCTCCCGTTGTCCCTCGGCTTTCCCGAGCAGGGAAACCTGCTCGTCAGCACCGAGGCGGCGAACCGCGCGCAGGGCATCGACGCCCTCCTGAGCGCCGTCCTCCGGATCCTCACCTCTCTCCCGCCGGCGAAGGCCAAGTTCCTCTTCATCGACCCGCTCGGGCTCGGGCAGAGCTTCTCCGCCCTCATGCACCTCGCCGATCACGACGAATCCCTCGTCGGGGGACGCATCTGGACCGATACCGCCCACATCGAGAAGAAGCTCGCCGACCTGACCGAGCACATCGAGAAGGTCATCCAGAAGTACCTCCGCAACCGCTACTCCTCCATCGACCAGTACAACCGCGAAGCCGGCCAGCTCGCCGAGGCCTACCGCTTCCTCGTCATCGCCGATTTCCCCGCCGGTTTCAGCGAACTCGCCCTCGACCGCCTCGCCAGCATCATGACGAGCGGCGAAAAGTGCGGCGTCTACACCCTCATCCTCCACGACCGGAAACAGAAACTTCCCGCCGCGTTCGACCCGCCTCGCTTCAGGAAGACCGGGCTCGCGCTCAAGGCCGCCGAGGGAGGGTTCACGCTGGAAGAAGAAGCTCTTCCGCAGGCGCAGCTCCAGTTCGAGGCGCTGCCGAAGCCGGAAGCGCTGATCTCGATCCTGACGGCGGTCGGCCAGCAGTGCGTGAGTGCCGCGCGGGTCGAAGTCCCGTTCGAGAGCGTGGCGCCGCCGGACGGGCAGTGGGGGAGCCTGACGTCGGAGAAGTGCATCCGCGTCCCCGTCGGGCGCGCCGGCGCGGACCGGCTGCAGTACCTCGACATCGGGCACGGCACGGCGCAGCACGCGCTCCTCGCCGGGAAGACGGGCTCCGGCAAGTCCACGCTGTTCCACGTCATGATCACCAATGCCGCCCTCTGGTACGCCCCGAGCGAGCTCGAGCTGTACCTGATCGACTTCAAGAAGGGCGTCGAATTCAAGCGCTTCGCGACCCACCGCCTGCCGCACGCCCGCGTGGTGGCGATCGAGAGCGACCGGGAATTCGGGTTGAGCGTGCTCCGGCGCATCGACCGGGAGCTGACCTCGCGGGCGGATCTTTTCCGCGCCGCGGGCGTCCAGGACTTCGGCGGGTACCGGCGGAGCGGGAAGGGAAGCCTCCCGAGGACGCTCCTCCTCATCGACGAGTTCCAGGAGTTCTTCACGGACGAGGACGCGGTCGCGCAGGAGGCGTCGCTCCTGATGGACCGGATCGTTCGGCAGGGCCGCGCGTTCGGCGTGCACGTGATCCTGGGGTCGCAGACGCTGGGCGGCTCGTACACGCTCGCCAAGACCACGCTCGGCCAGATGGGCATCCGCATCGCCCTCCAGTGCAATGAGGCCGACTCACTCCTCATCCTGGGCGACGACAACGCCGCGGCGCGCCTGCTGTCGCGGCCCGGGGAAGCGATTTACAACGACATGTCCGGCATGGTCGAGGGGAACAACCCGTTCCAGATCGTCTGGCTTTCGGATTCGACCGAGGAGCAGTACCTGGCGAAGCTGCGCCATCTCGCCGACGAGCGCAGCTGGGCGCCCCGCGAGCCGACGACGGTCTTCGAGGGCAACGTCCCCGCCGACATCCGCAACAACGACCTGCTCCGCAAAAAACTCGCGCGGCCTTTCGTCGCCGAGGACGACCGCGGCGCCCGGGCCTGGATCGGCGAAGCGAATGCCATCAAGGGGCCGACGGAGGCGCGTTTCCGGCGCCAGGGCGGCTCCAACCTCCTCATCGTCGGCCAGCAGCGCGAAAGCGCGATCTCCCTCGTGACCTCCAGCCTCATCAGCCTGGCGTCGGCCCACGCGCCGAAGGAAGTGCGTTTCATCCTCCTCGACGGCAGCCCCCCGGAAGTCAGCGACAGCGAGCGTTTCGCCGATCTCGCCGCCGCCCTGCCGCACGGCCTCGAGCGGATCGAGTACGCCCGCGTCCCGGAGCTGGTGGAGGAGCTCGACGCCGAGATCAAGTCGCGGCTCGAAGGCGACGCCGCGGCGCGTCCCCCCATCTACCTCGTCGTCTACGACCTCCAGCGCTTCCGGAAATTGCGCCAGGGGGACGAATTCGAGATGTCCAGCGAGGAAGGCGGCAAGCTCCCGCCCGACAAGTGCATGGTCAACATCCTCACCGAGGGACCCGCTCGCGGAATCCACACGATCGTCTGGGCCGATTCGCTCAACAACCTCAAGCGCACCTTCACCCAGAAAACCCTCCGCGAGTTCGAAATGCGCGTCCTCTTCCAGATGAGCGCTTCCGATTCCTCCGAGCTCATCGACACGCCGATGGCGTCCCGCCTTGGGCTATACCGGGGGCTGCTGTTCGTGGAAGAAGAGGGAACCGTGGAGAAATTCCGGCCGTACGCGCTTCCCGACGCCGAAACGCTTTCCCGGATCCGGAAATCCCTCGAATCCGGGGCGAGCGAGCTCCGAGCGTGAGAAAAAATCCCCGCGTGCCAGGCTGCTGGTCCGCGCTCTCTGCTATAATTCGTGCGCTTCATTGAGGAGTTCGCCCGGCCGGCGCCCGACGCCGGAACCCCTGCGCTGTGCGTGATGCAGATCATGGCTCGAACCACGAACACTAGCCGGGAACACCAGTGCCTCCTGCTGATCCGGTCCCCACGGGGATCCACGAAGCCAGAGGGCCGTTCCCCCTTGAAATAAAAGGTTCACGTCCATTCTCCTCACGGCAGAGGTGGAGGTTCCGGCTTCGGGCCCTGACCGCGCGAGAAACAGTCGTCCTGCGGCGCGCGACGCGGGGCCACTCGGCGCTGGCGGGAAGTTGAGAATTAGCGCGCGGCCTATCAAGGCGCGCCGAGCGGCCCGGCGCCGCACACCTCCGGACGACTGTTTCTCGCGCGCTCAGGATTCTGGAAGCGAGGGTGGGACAGGAGTCAAGACAGATGGGCTCGGCGGCTGGTAAAGCACATGCCGGAATTGTTTCTCGCCGAAGCGGGTGACGCGCGCTTCAGGCTGCGGCCTTCGGCGCGGCCTCGGGCTTCTTCTTCGCTTTCTTCCACGGCAGCTTCACATCGATGAAGTCCCACGCCCAGCAGAGGAAGCCGGTGGCCGCGATGATGAGGATCGCGAGGACCGTGTAGGCGCCCCAGTCCGCCTTGGAGAGCCAGTCGCCCACGGGGTGGAACGAGATGTAATGGCCGCGGATGAGGGGGGCGGTGAAGCCGTAGAGGAGGGTGATGTGGAAGTAGAAGGCGGAGAGGGATGAAGTGCCGTAGAGCTCGAGGATGCGGGTGAGGGGATTTTTCATGGCCCAGCCCTGGCGGGTGCCGAAGAGCTCGACGCCGCGGAGGGTGAGAGCGATGGCGGCGACCTTCCAGATGCGTTCGCCGGCGTTGCCGAGGATCCATGGGTCCCAGCGGTAGATGCTGGACCAGTGCGGCCCGATGAGCGCGACCGTGAGTCCCGTGACGAACATCACGCCGAGGCCGCGGAGAAGGAGGGTCGGCCCGCGCTCGGGGATCGACATGAGAGCGCCGATCGAGGCCCCGAGGAACGCGTACCCCGCCCACGGCAGGACGGGGAACGGGGAATCGGTCGAGTTATTGACGAAGTGCTGAAGCGGGCCGAGGCCGCGGAGCGTCTGGGTCCACGGGGCGAGCGCGAAGATGAGCACGGAAAGTCCCGCCATCACCGCGGCGATCGTCCGGGGCCGGTTCCCGAGGGAGAAGACGCAGGCCCATAGGATGAAGAGCGAGTAGGCGATGCAGGAGAGGATGCTGACGCGGAGCCACCACGACGGGTCCTTGAAGACCGGCCACAGCTGCATGTTGAGGATGTTCGAGACCACGAGGACTTCGCCGATCCGCGACAGCGTCTTGAGGGCGCGCGAGCGCCGGCCGACCGGGTCGCTGGCGGCGCGGCACGAGACCATCGCCAGCGCGAACCCGGCAGCGAAGATGAACGACGGCGCGACGAGGCCGTTGATCGAGTTCAGGAACTGCCGGAGCGGCTCCTGGTCGTGCGACGGGTTCAGCAGCGCCAGGCAGTGGCACTCGATCATCACAAGCACGGCGATGCCGCGGTGCCAGTCGAGGGCGCGGATGCGGGCGGCGGCCGGTTTCTTTTCGGGAGGCAAGCGCCGGGCATTCTAGATCACCCGGCCCCGGCGGCACGATCTTCCTGACAGGCACGTCACGCCCCGGGTGCGTCCTGCGCCGCCTCTTTCGCCTTCCCCGCCTGCGTCTTCCGGATCCCGTCGAGAATCGGGCGCGCTTCCGCCGATTTCGCCGCCGCGTCGCGGCCGCCGAAGCGGACGGCGTACAGGGCGAGGGCGACGCGCGAGGCGCCGGGATAGGCGTGCTCGACGCGCTTCCCGAACTCGAAAGGCGTTTCGCCGTGGGCCCGGCGGAAGCCGGCGCGTGAAGCGAGGACAATGAATTCGTCCCAGAATCCCGCGGAGGCGGCGCTGCTGCCGAAGACGGCGCGAAGGCGGTTGCGTTCGTGGTGGGGGAGGAGGCGCCAGGTGACGAGGAGGGAGAACAGGAAGACGGCGAGGAAGACGACCGCTTTCCCGAGCCGTGAATGCCAGGCGTCCACGATGAGGCCGCGGAGGTTGCGGAGCCAGCGGGCCTGGCGTTCGAGGGAAAGGGCGGTCAGCGGCTCGGTGGAGAACGTCGAGGACGGCCGGCCTGCGTCCGGAGGGCGCGGCGTCGAAATGGGATTGTCGGGAGTGCCTCCCATGAATTCCGACGGATCCTCCCCGCCACCCCCCTGGTGCGCGTGCGGCGTCGGGTCGAAGGTCGCCCATCCGGCCATCGATCCCATCCAGACCTCGACCCAGGCATGCGCGTCGGAGAATTTAAAAAAGGTCCGCATTTCCCCATCCGACCACTCGCCGCCGTACAGCCCCTGCGCAACCCGGCAGGGGATCCCGAGATGGCGGAGCATCACCGCCATCGTCGCCGCGAAATGCACGCAGTACCCGCGCTTCTCCACGAACAGCAGTGCCCGCACCGGGTCGGATTCTCCGGAAGGATCGAACTCGGTCGAGTACTCGAAGTTGGCCTGGAGCCAGCTCTCGATCAGCGCTGCCTTGCGCGCGGCGGTGTCGCCCCCGGCCGTGATGGCCTTCGCCAGCGCTTCGATTTCGGGGTCGACCTGCGCGAGCTGCAGGTAACAGGGAAAGGGCGAACGCGGCGCCGCCTCGAACTCCGCGGGGTCGGTGCCCGTCACGTCCGACACCACCTGGTACCGGTAACGCCCTTCTGCGGGCATGTCGATCAGCCGCACGACCCCGTGTGCATCAATGCTCACCGAAGCGGCTTCGACCTGGGCGACTTCCTGAAGCGCGAGGAGGGCGCGATCGCCGGCGGATTCGACTTCGCATTCCTGGAGGACGGGCTGGGCGGCGCGGGGGCGAAACGTGACCCAGCCGTCGGCGACGCCATCGGAGGCGTCGCGGCGGGTTGCGGAGCCGAGGGTGGACCACCACTCGAAGTTGTTCGTGGAGTCGACGACCGCGCCGCGCAGCCGCATGGGCAGGGTGGGGCGCACGGTGCGACCGTCCTGGATCAGCTTGACCTTGAGCGCGATGCGGAAGTCCATCTTGAGGTCGTGCATTGCGTGAAGGGAAAGCCGGTCCGGCAGGCCGCTGGTGCCGCGCCCGCTCGTGGCGTCGCCGCCGTTCCTGTCATCGGGCGCCTTCCAGCGGATGTGCGGGACGGCGAGATAGAGAAGCGCCGCGGCGAGCGTCGTGGTGGTCGCGACGAGCGCGATCGTCGGGGCGAGCCCCGTGCGCGTTCCCCCGTAGCCGGGGACCTGCGCCGCGAGCATGTACCCTTCGTGAACCGCCCGGCGCAGCCGTTGGAGCACCCACTGCTGGTGCACCAGCGCGAGGCTCAGGACCAGGACGACGAGGTAAGGCACGAACAGCGGCAGCATCTTCGCCGGGTTGTCGCGCGTCGCTCCCATCACCGCCGCAATGAAGGATGCCGTCACGATCGCGTGCCCTTGAAGCGCCGATCGGCGTTCCAGCAGGAACAGCGCCGCCACCGCCGCCGCGCACGCCGGCAGCACCGCTTCCCGGGGAGGGTTCATCGCCAGCCCCAGCCCCGCCGCCGCCGCCCACGTCGCCGCCAGAAGCGCGTACCCGCCCGGGTGCCGCGGGATCACCAGCTGCCGAAATTTCAGGAATCCCGCCCCGATTCCCCACGCCGCCGCCATCAGCGGGCCCGCGACCCAGCCGAACCGCGCGTCGGGAAGCGCCCCGATCAGCCCGCCGAGACCCCACAGGAGGGCGAGCAACACGTCGAGGATCATGGCGCCGCCTTTTCGGGGCGCACCTGGTAGCGCCCCCGGAAATCCGCCGCCGCCACGTCCACGAGCACGACGTCCCGCGCCCACGCCGATTCCTTGTGGCGTTTTCGCGTCCCGTCGCCGACGACGACGGGCAGATCTCCCGCCGCCACGGCAGCCGCCACCGCCTGCTCCATGTCCTGCCGCGGCGCCCCGCCCTGCGGAGGTTCTTCGCGTTGAAGCGTCGCGAGCTCGGTGAGAAGCGCTTCCGGCACGGACGCGCCCAGCGAATCCCCCGAGCCGGTCCAGAGCGCGGTGGAGACGCCGTTCTTGTGGAGGTCGAGCAGGTTCGCGGCCGTGAACGAGACGACCTGCTCGAATCTCCGGTCGGATTTCGACTCGCGGTCGATCAGCAGGCAGGCGCGGGGCACCCGGGTGCGTTCGTATTCGCGGACGAGGATCCTGTTGTCGGGATAGCGGCCATAGCTCGGCCAGTGGATCGCCTTGGGGTTGTCCCCGGGGCGCCACTCGTGAAGGCCGGCGAAATCGTCCTCGCCGGGCTGCGAGCGGCGGTTCACGAACATCGCGCCATCGGCAGCGCGCTCCATCGGCAGCGAGCGAAGCACGCGGCCGACGCGCGGGTAGACGAGGATTTCGTCCCGCACCTCGATGTCGCGCGACACCCGGAAAAATCCGAACGGGAAATCCGACGAGATGCGGACTCGGGTGAAGCGGTTCCACCCGCGGATCGTGAGGCGGGTCGAAAAGGGGACCGTCGCGGTCGTGCGCGGCGCGATCGAAGCGGCGAACGCGAAGATCGGGCGCGACTCGCCTTCCGACGCGACGCGCGGCGTCTCCGGCGGATCCTCGAAGATCACGTAGAACGCCGGCAGCCGCCCCGGGTTCGTGACCAGGTAAGACCCCGCGAACGCTTCCCATGCAAACGCCGTCTGCGGCAGATTCCGCCGGAGCGAGAGCTTGCGCAGCCCGCGCCAGCCGAGCCAGGCATTGGAGAGGAGGAGCGAAGCGCCGGAGGCGAAGAGGAACCAGAACAGGTTATTGCCGGTGACGAACGCGACCTGCGCGGCCATGACCGTGAGCGTGAGGACGTAGAGCCCGTTGCGCGTCAGCCGGGGGCGGCGGGACCAGGAGAGGCGGAGGCGGCGCATGGACATGATTGTAGGCTAATAACGTGCCGCTGGAGACCGGGTTCGACTGAGTGGAAAGTGGCGAGCGGCGAGCGGCCAGCGGCGAGTGAACGGCAACGGCTGCGTGGAGAGTGCGCACGGCCTTTTGAAATCGCTGAAGTCCGGTCCGTTGCCGTTCAGCGCTTTTCCGCGCCGTTTCAGCGCGTTTCCGCGTCATGCACTTTCGATCCGTCAACTACCCCACCGGCACCGGCAGCTCCGCGAGAATATTCTGCAGCACCCTGATCGCACTCCCGCGCTCGCTCGAACTCCTCGGGCCGCGCTCGACGATGCGGTGCGCGAGAACCGGGATCGCCAGCTCCTTCACATCGTCCGGGACGACGTAGTCTCTTCCACGGATCAGCGCCCTGGCCTGGGCCGCTCGGTAGAGCGCGAGGCTGCCGCGCGGCGACACGCCCGCCGCGAAATGAGGCTCCCTGCGCGTCCGGTCCACGATCGCGATCAGGTACGCTGCCAGGGCATCATCGAAGCGCACCGTCGAGGCCGCGGCGGACAGTTCGAGAACTTCCTTGGCCTGGATCACGACCGGAAGCGTATCGACCGGCTCGCCGGTCCGGTGGCTTGCGAGCATCTCGCGCTCCAGCTCCGGCGTGGGGTAACCCATCCGGATGCGCAGCATGAACCGATCCATCTGCGATTCCGGCAGCGGGTACGTCCCCGCGAACTCGAGCGGGTTCTGCGTCGCCACGACCATGAACGGCTTGGGAAGGGCATAGGTGCGGCCGTCGGCGGTGACCTGGAAGTCGTTCATCGCCTCGAGAAGCGCGGCCTGCGTGCGCGGCGTCGTGCGGTTGACTTCGTCGGCGAGGAGGATCTGCGTGAAAATCGGGCCCGGGCGGAACTGGAAGTCCTTGATCCCCGGGTCGTACATCGAGAGGCCGGTGATGTCGGAAGGGAGCAGGTCGGGCGTGAACTGGATCCGCCGGAACTCGCACCCGACACACTTGGCCAGCGCCTTCGCCAGCGCCGTCTTCCCGACGCCCGGGACATCCTCGATCAGGACGTGACCGTGCGCCACCAGCCCCACCGTCAGGAGCTCGATGGCGTGCGCCTTCCCCACGATCGCCTTGGCGATCGTTTCCTGGAGGTGCCGCGCCTTCAACGACAACGCCGCGGCCCGCTCCGGCGCTATTTGAGGGACTTCGTGAACTCCGACCATTCCTTCTCCAGTGTGTCGAGGTCGTCGCCGAAGATTTTCTTGAACGAGTCCATGCCCGGGTTGCCGTTCAGTTCTTCCTGGAAGTACTGCTCGAATTTCGACGCGTACTTGCCGTTCTCGTAGTTGTAGAAGAAATACAGGACGGACCACGCCTCGGAGTAGCAGTACGCGCCCCACGCCAGGTCGCGTTTGTTGTTGTGCTGCACGTTCATCGCGGAGAAATCGCCGTATTTCCACGACATCAGGTCCTTCAGCTTCACGTGCCGGTTGATCCCCAGCCACTGCTTGATGGCGGGCATGCGCCCCTGGTTCACCGTCCCGATGTTCTGCAGGATTCTCCCGGTCGCCTTGTCGCGCTCGAACGGCTCGAAATACGTTGCGAGCCCTTCCGTGAACCAGAACATCTGCCCGCTGACCTTCCCGCGCAGTTTCGTCGCGAAGGTCACGATCATGTGCGTCGTCTCGTGGAAGATCGTCCCGTACGGGTCCGCCGTCGCGTCCGTGCTGTGGAAGATCATCAGCCGTTCCGTCCCCGGCTCCCAGTGCCCGCCCGCGTTCGCAGGGATCCCGATGTTGGAGCCGTACTTGAAGTACGCCTCGCGGCTCTGGAAGATCCAGATCAGCATCACCTGGTCCGTGAGGTCGCCGAGCTTGAACTTCTCGCCGTAGCGGTCAAAAAAGCGGTTGTAGAAGGCCTTCAGTTCCTGCACGTAGCTGTCGAGCACCAGCTCCGCGTTAAACCCCGCGGATTTCTCCATGCAGAACAGGAACGGCTTCTCGTCCTTCGACACGAACTCCGGCCCGAACTCGAACGACAGCGACAGCTTCATCTCGGCGATCCGTTTTTCGCGCGGCGTCATCAACCCGACCTTCTCCCTCGCCGCTTTCAACTCCGCGTCCGCGGCCTTCGCTTTTCCCGCCTCCGCCTTCGACAGCCATTTCGCCCCGCCCGTCTCCGGCTCATAGCGGACGCAATCCAGCGCTTCCCAGGCCGCCGCGTTGTCCGGTTCGAGCGTCGTGGCGACGCGAGCCAGCCGGCGTTTTTCCCCGGCCATGCCCGCCGCGGAGGCGTCCGCCGTCAGCCCCAGGCAGTCCGAGGCCGTCGCGGGCGGCTTCGACGCCGCACGCGTCCAGTAACTCTCCGCCAGACCCGCCTTCACCTGCGCGTCATTCGGCGCCAGCCGAGCTGCTTCGGCCAGGTGGAACTCGTATTTCTCGTGACCCGCGGCCTTGCACCAGAGCGCCAGCCGCAGGTTGTCGATCCCGCTCGTCTTCTCCAGCTTCTTCAGCCGCTTTGCATAGTCGTCCGCCGTCGCCATCGTGCCGTTTCCGCCCCCGCCACCCTTGCCGCCGAACTGTTTCCACGCGAAGAACCCGCCGCCGCCGAGCACCGCGAGGACCACGACCGCGGCGAGGATTTTCGGGAGGGGGGACATCTTCTGTGGAAGCGGCTCAGGCGCGTCGCCTTCCTCAGCGGTATCCATCGCACGGGGGGCGGGACGGCCGCCGCGGCCGCGGGTGCTGCGGACCCCGGC